>VZDP01000003.1 GCA_009756935.1 Mesomycoplasma ovipneumoniae
AATTCCATATTCATTTAAATTTCTTTTAATTTCTCTTGAGACAGTTGAGGGTGCAACATTAAGTTGCTTAGCAATAAATCTAATACTTTTGTTCTGCTGCAATAAAAACTCAATTTTTACTAAATCTTCAAAACTAAAATGTTTAAATTTTCTTTTTTCCATGATACTCCAAGAATAAAAAAATGCAAGTATAATATTATTATACCATACGTTGCATTTTTATCTTCGATTTAGGATATATATATATATATATATATATATATATAGTTAACATTAATAAAACCCAAGCAAAAAGGATTTCTAATGTCTAGGATTAAGGTGTTAGAAACCTTTTCTGGAATTGGGGCGCAAGCAAAAGCTATTGCTAATTTTGAAAAAGGCAAGAAAAAATTTTTTGAAATTGTTGCCACAGTTGATTGAGATGCTCGATCAATTATTACATATGCTCAAATCCATCATAATGTTTTGTCTGATGTTGATAAAATTTTAAAAGAAAATCAACTTAGTTCAGCAGAAAAAATAAATTTTTTTTTAAAAAAATTTGAATTGTCGCTAGATTCAAAAAGACCTTCACAAATAACAAGAAAAGATTTAACTTTTAAAAAAATTCTTGTGGCTTCAATTATAAAAAGCAATAATTTAGGTTCAATTACAAATTTAAATGTTGAAGAAATTAATCGCTTAGCGCCTAATTTTGTCACTTATTCTTTCCCTTGCCAAGGCCTTTCGATTGCTAATAAGGGTCGTGCTAATGGTATTTTTGATAAAAATTCAACAAGTTCGCTTATTTGAAATGTTTATTCACTAATTAAGGGAATGAAAGTTAAGCCAAAGTATCTTTTAATGGAAAATGTACCTAATTTAATATCAAAAAAATTTATTAATCAATATGAAAAGTGAAAAGAAACTTTGGAAAACGAAGGTTATAAAACTTTTACTGCAACATTAAATGGACTCAATTTTGGTTCAATTCAAAAAAGAAATCGAGTTTTTGCCATTAGTTTTCTAAAAGAAATAAAAACACCCTTTGAAAGCGACTTAGAATTTGAAAAATATATCTTAAATTTAGGTCAAGATATTTCGTCCAATTTGGATAAAAGGAAGAAAATTTTTCAATCGATTTTTAACTTTGATTCAAAAAATAGTGAAAATACTGGGTTTTTAATTAATGCTACTCCGTCCCGAATTAGGATGGTTGAAAAGGTTGAAAAAATTAATGAGTCAAAAAATTTTATTATTAGAACCTTGACAACCAAGCAAGATAGAAATCCAAACACCGGGATTATTAAATTCGAAAATAATTTAGAAAAAAAACTAAACTATCGTTTTATCTCAAATCGTGAAGCTTTTAGATTAATGGGTTTTGAAAATAGTGACTTTGAAAAGCTCGGACCTTTAATTTCAAAAAATATATTAACAAAAGAATCATTATATCGCCAAGCCAGGAAATTCTATTATAGTAACAATTTTAGAAGCGCTAATAAATTTAATTTATAAGATTGACAAGGAGAATTATGGCGAAGAAAAAAGTTAATAAAAATGGAAATAGTGCAAAAAATAATAACTTAAAGCCATGAAAAATTGGTACTGCTATATTTATATATATCCAACCTTTTATAGAAGATTTAGGTCCAACAATCAATAAAAAGCATTTAGATTATAAAGTGGAAGATAATAAGAAAATAGTTCCTTGCTCACAATTTGCACACAAAAAAATTACTACTAAAGATTGAAAGCGAGAAAAACACATATCCTGGTCAACGTTTTGACAACGTGTTGCCATACTTGAAAGTCTTCAAATTGTATCTATAAATAAAAAAAAATGATCCTCCTCTTATTAGACTTAAGATTAACAAGGATTTAACCAATTTTTACAAACAGAATCGCGATGAATGAGATGGAAATTCAACTTTTAGGCATAATCATATTAAAAATATCGCCTTAGATTTATTTGAAAAATTTATATCTTCATTCAAAAAAGCAAACAAAGCAATTGATAAAAAATTAAATTCAATTTGTTTTAATTTACTTTTATCTTTTGATGCTTTGTATCTTAATAGCAAATATAAAGAAATTTTAGTAAAAAACAGTGGTAAAAATGATGATGTTATAAAAGGTGCTATTGAAAGTTTTGGTAGCCTTTGAATACCAATAATGGAAGATATAAAAAATGATCAAGAAAGAAACAGCCTCATAAGCAAAATAGAAAATTATCTACAAAAAACAATAGAAATTTTAGAAAAGGGTGAAATTAATAATTCCCAAAATTTAGTAGTCGATAGTAAAATAAAAAATAATGAGTCTAAATTCATTAACACAGAAGATTTAGAAATAAAAGACGAAAAACTAAATAAAAATAATAGCGAAGTTCTTGATATGAAAGATGAATTTGAGTTTGTTGATGTGAAAGATGAAAATGAACAAGTAAATGAAGATGATGAACCAATAAAAAGTAAAACTTCTATAGATAAAATCTTGATTAATGAAATAATGAAGGCTGAAATAAAAAATGATTATATCAAAAATGATAATAATATTAATTTAGTCAGAGAAAAAAGCAAAAATGTGTCTTCAGAAACAATAACAGTGCAAGAATATTTACAAAAATTTCATGAATACAAAATCTATTTACCTTTTTTTCAAAGAAATTATACTTGAGATCCTGGTCTAATAGCGAATTTTTTTGACCTAATTTTCAAGGAATTCGATACTAATGAAAATTTTTTGTTTTTAAACACGATTATTTTTGCAGAAAAAAAAGCAAGCGAGGGGTTTTGAATTGTTGATGGCCAGCAAAGAACTGTTTCTATTCTCTTAATTTTGATCAGTATACTAAAGATGGCAAGCCATTTTGGTGAAAATATATTTTTTGAAATGTCGAGCATTTATCAAACAATAAGCAAAATATTAGAAAACTTTTCTAAAAACAATAGCCAATATATCCCTTTGCTAAATTATTTTAAAAATAATGAAAAAATGGACAACACTATTTTTTCCAGAAATATACACAAAATTATAGAAAAATTATGTGAAATTAAAACTAATAAAAACTCAGTAGACTGAATAAATGATTTTACAAATTTTATTCTGAATAAGATTTTATTAACATTAATTAGAATTTCGGAAATTAAAGATAAGCAATTTGCAAAACTTTTTATTAGTATAAATGTTCAATCAAAACCAATTCATGTGGTTGATTTAATTACCTCTAGGGTAAATGAAGAATCCCAACAAGAACAAATTCCGTATGTCAAACTGATACAACAATATTTTGGTGGAGAAAAAGAAAATAAAAAGAAACTAGGGGCATTTTTACAAAATCAACAATATTTTATTGAGGATGAATTCAATACCCAAAATACAGAGAATAATTTATTTTCCTTATACCAACAACTTGATAATTTATTAAATAAATGAACAAATAACAAGGCATTAACTAAAGAAACGCTAGAAGAATTTGTTAAAAAGATATTAGTTTTTGAATATGCATATGTCGGACATATAAATATTTTATCAAGTAAGAAAGATATAACTGACAACGACGGCATAAAAGTTTTAATCCAAAAATTTAAAGAAATAATTCATAGAAATGAACTAGCGTTTATAAATTTACAAATCAATACGATTTCAAAAAAAGGTGCTAACAATCCGTATTCATTAATAATACAAAGTGCAATAAAGGAATTTGAGATTTTTGACGGTAACCTAGACTTGACCGAGAAAAAAGAAAATTTAGAGTTATTTAGTTCTGTTTTATTTCAAATTGAAAAGTCTAAAATTATTTATTACAGTAATTTTCGTGGCCAATCATTAAGAAAAGGAATCTATACGATGTTGTTGCAACAAAAAAATAATCCAGGTTTTTTAAAAAACGACAAAGAACTTTATCACAAATTAGTAGAATCGCTAACAAACGAAAGTGATAAAGTTAACATTAACGATTTTAGAAACTACATAGAAAATGATGGCAATAATGATAGAAATTTTAAAAAAAATGTTATTTTGAGAGTGCGAATTAGCCTCAGAAAAAATGGAGAAATTCATCCAAAATATAAAAACAATAAGCATTTTGAGACTGAATTTACAAGTCAATTAACGAATTTATACAATAATACAGATGATCCTATTTCAGTTGATCACTTTTTTCCGCAAAAACCTAACAAAGATTATAATATAGGTTTTTTGATAAATAAAGACAAAAGTTACGAAGAAAAGTATAATAAAATAGTGCAAAAAATCGGAAACTTAATACTTCTTCATAAAGATACTAATTCAAGAAAGCAAAATAAAAATTCTGAAGAAATCTGCGAAAGAGTAGAAGATGTTTTGATTCAAGGAGCTGCTGATATAAAAGGAAATTCTAAATTAGAAAGTCTTTGTCCAAAAAATAGGTCTAAAGGTCTTTATTATAAAATCGACCCCACTGATAGAGATCCTAAAAATCTTGAAAAATATAAAAAGGATTTTAAAAAAATTGAACAACTAATTAATAATAGAACTAACCAAATATTCAAGATTTATTTTGAAATTTTCTTTAATAAAAGAGAAAAAACTAAATAAATTAAAGCGTTTTTTATAGTGTTAAGTTCTATTTTTGCCCTTGGTTTGCAGTTTATTAGCAAGAATAATTTAAATTAAAATTGTTTTTAACAAGCTCAAACTAACTAAAAACAGTTAAAAAATTATAAAAAAAAATAGCCAGTGCTATCTTTTTATATGAGATTAATTAAGAATTTTTACTTTGTTAAAATGTACTCAACCAGTGTTTTAACCATTACGCCAGTTGGAAGATTGCGAACAAAAGCAGTCGCAGCAATATCTAAATGAAGAAATGGTTTGTCTTCGACAAATTCAGCAATAAACATTGCAGCAGATGAAGAGCCAGCTTTACCGGAAAAATCAGTGTTTTTTAGATCTGCCACCTTTGAGTCACGAATATTTTGGGCAAAATCTAGGTGTAGTGGCATTCTTCAAATTAATTCGCCAGCTTCTTTTGATGCTTCATTGAAACTTTTTCAGATTTTATCATCATTAGCAAATGCACCAGTAAAAGTCTCACCAAGAGCAACGCGAATTGCACCTGTTAGAGTTGCCACTGAAATAATTTCGGTTGCATTTTCTTCACGAATTGCATATGTTATTGCATCTGCTAAAATCAGGCGACCTTCGGCATCAGTGTTGTTAATTTCAACAGTTTTACCATTTTTTGATTTTCAAACAGAATCAGGTGTATTTGCATCACCATTTAGGCGGTTGTCTGTTAGTGGTAAGACGGCAACAACATTAGCGAGTGGATTAAATTGTGAAAGGGCATCAATAGCAGCAGCACAAATTATTGCCCCAGACATGTCATATTTCATGTCATTCATATATGTACCAGTTTTTATATTATATCCACCAGAGTCAAAAGTTATCCCTTTTCCAACAAAAGCAGTTTTATATTGACTTCCTGGTAGTCCATCATAAGAAATAACAACAAGTTTTGCATCATAAGTTGAGCCACGATTTACAGCTAAAAGTAAATTCATCCCTAATTTACGGATTTCTGACTCGCCAAGAACTTTTACAGTTAATTTAGGGTTTTGGGAAATTTTTTTCTGGATTTCAGCTGCTAAAAACTCTGAAGAGGCAATGTTTGGCGGGATATTTTGGTAATAGCGAGCATAATTTACAGCATTATTGATTATTTGGTATTTATTAATTATCGGTTTTAATTCATCTAAATAACTCGAGACAACTAAAATATCACGGTATTTTGTTCGCTGTTTATCATATTCTGCTCTTAGGGAAAAAATATCAGAACGAACAAAGGCAACAACTTCAATTAAATAACGAAGGAAGCTATTTGGAAATTTATCAAAATCAATTTGGATATCTCGTGGGTAATTAGCTAGTTTTTGTGCAATTTTGCGAAATCTTGAAGGTGTAAATTCTTTTGTGCTCGAACCTAAATTAATATATGCTTTATTTTGGCCAAGATATTCAGTGATTGCAAGGTCTTCTTTTAATAGCATTGGGATTTGCGAGTCAAAATAGACAGGTTCGATTGTTATCCTATTTGATTCAAATTTATTGGAGTATTTGACAAAAATTTCTGAGAATTTTTTCATTTTAAATATGTGAGCCTTACTAAATTAATTATATATAGCTTAAAAGTTTTGTTATAGAAATTATAGCCTAAAAACTATATTTTTTTTGAAAAATAAATATAAAAAAAGTTATCTTAAATTAATGCACTAATTTGATAAAAAGTAGTCTAAAAAATATTAGAAAAATCTTAGTTTAATTAAATGTGGCTTCTAAATACTGGATTTTATAACCAAGTCCAACTCATTTTTCTTCATAGGAAGTCATAACATTTTCGCTAACGCGGGAAGAATTTAGTAAATCATTAGTCTGGTAGATTATTTTTCAACCATTTTGTTCTAAGGATTCAATTGAGTATTGGAAAAATTTTTGGTTATCCGTTTTTAATTTTAGAATACCATTTTTTGTTAGTATTTCTTTATAAATATCAAGAAAAAGTTTGTAAGTAAGTCTACGCTTATAGTGTTTTTTCTTTGGCCAAGGATCAGGAAAAGTAAGCCATAGCTGACTTACTTTTCCGTTCAACATTGACAATAAATTTTTTGCATCACAAATAAGGATGAAAAAATTTTTTAAATTATAAGTATCAACATATTTTAAAGATTTAACAGCAGCAGAGGGAAATTTTTCAACACCTAAAAACTTTTTAGAAGGATTTTCAAAAGCAAGTTTTGTAATCATTTGCCCTTTACCCATTCCTACTTCTATTATTCAAGAATCATCAACAAATATTGGATTTTCGACTAGTAAATTATGTTTTTGAATTCTTTCAAGTGCATCTGGAATATTTCTTAATCGCATATTAAAATAGATAACGATTTTTAATTATTTTTTTATGAATGGCAATTGATATCATGTTGTCCACGAATTTCAAAGTGCTCATCAACAATTCCACTCTCAATTTCTTCAATGGTAAATGTAGTGTGATGAATGTGTTTTAAATTGTGTAAGTCAACAGGAATTTCCATTTCGTGAACAATGTTTAATTGACTTGCTTGAACTTGTTCAGCATTAATAATTTCAATTTGTCTTGCAATATCAAGATTTTCTTCTAAATTAACAACAGGTTCTGGTTCTATTTCTACTTGTGGTTCAACATAAACTGGTTCAGCTGGTGCTTCGTAGTAAGTTGGCTCAAAAACAGGTTCTTCATAAACTGGCTCTGGCTCAACATAAATTTCAGGCTCAGGCTGTACAAAAACAGGTTCTTCTGGTTCTACATATTCCTCAGTTGTCTGAACTTGTAAATCTAATGGTTCATCAAAAGCAGGTTCTTGTTCCATCGGTGCAACACTTACAGGTTCAGGTTGTTCAACAGGAGGATTGTCAAATTCATTTTCTAATTCAGGGTTATCTTCAACTTCTGTTCCTCAGTGAACGATTTTAACGCTTTTTCCGTCTCTTAGATCAGCAGTGAAAATCATAATTAAGGTGATTATGTTTCAAATTACAGAAAGACCAAGAATTACTCCACCTGTGATTGTTAAAATTTGGACATCTCTTGCAATTTCGTCTTGGGCTGTTGATCCTAAATACATCATTTGGGAAATGAAAATCATTAAAAGACCAACGAGAGTAAAGGTAAATCTAATAATTGCTAGACTTATTCTACCCAAATACCAAAAACCAAATCCAAACAAACCAAGAAAGAGCTCATTGTAAAATGCGTCGCTTTGCAATAAGCCATCTTTCCTTTTTTTGTCTAAATATGCCATTTTTACTCCTTTTTTTTAAAAAATTAGGTATTTTATATTTCTTGAAAGAATCTAAAAATTAATTTTATCTATCGATTTAAAATTATACATGAAAATAAAAAAAACCAATAAAAAAATAAAATTTTTTTAATAAATTACTTATCTTTTTGGAAATCGACTAGAGTGTAATATAAAACATTTCCACCAAGATTTTCTTCAAAAATTAGCTTTTCAACAAGAGGAACGCTAACACCTGCAACGCCGCTTCGGTAGTTTGTAGTAATTCTTGCATATTCTTGTAGTGGGAATTTTTCAGTTTTTTGGCCAATAAATTTAGGGTAAATTTGAAGTCACGGACTTAAAGTTGCTTCTAAATTAAGCATTTTTTGGTTTTTGAGCTCTTTTTTAATAGTTATATTAAAAATAAAATTATCTTGATTTAAAAGAAAAACTTGATAATTTTTAGTTTCAATATTTGTCTCTGGATCAATTTCGCCCGGCGATTTTACAATTGCAATGTCAATAAATTTATTTGAATTAGGTTGATAAAAACTGTTTTTTAAAGCTTCATTTCTGAGACCGATATTTAGTTCATCGTTTTGCTGCTGAAATTGGTCAATTTTTGCCAGACCGCGAACAAAAACAGCAGAATTTAGATTTTTTAAAAGCCAAAGTCAATTATTTTCAAACAGTTCATTAACACTAAATTTAGCTTTTTCAAACAAAACAGGGTTAGAATTGCCTCTTCCAAAGCCACCAATTATTGAATCACTTGGTGAGTTGTTTATTGTGTTATAAAAGCTTAAATTAAAGGCTAAATCATTCAAATAGTTGTCTGAATCTATTGTTGAAATTCGGTTTATTAATTGCTCTTTTGAGTCAGCATTTTCATAAATTTTATCTAAAAGTTGATTAATGATACTGTTTTCTAAAAAAGGTTCGGCTTTTTCTGCCTGAACTACATCATTTTTTGCAAATTTTTCGTATTTAGCTTGATAATTAGTTGGCTGATTTGATGGCTGGGCACAACTAGCTAAAAAACCAGCTGATAAAAATGTTAATAAGTTAACAGAAAATAGTAATTTTTTATTTTTTTTCATCTTTTTCCTTAAAAAACATTTGCGCAGGCAAATTATAACGGAATTTTTTTACAAAATCATTTTCAAAATCATGATAAGCTTCCTGAGAGGCATGATAAAGTGCTTGGTGGAAAATTTCGGTAAGAACTTTGGCCGAAATTTTATTTTTTGTTTTCGGGAAATGATATACAAAAGGATTTAGGCTTACTTTTGGCTCAGAAGTTGAATTATCAACTCTTAAATTTATTAATGTGTTTTGCTTTAATATATAAAGATCTTTATAATTACTTACAAATCTTGATGTGTCTCCTTCAGAAATTGACTCAAGATATTTATTTGCATAATAAAAAGGCTCTGTAAGATCTTCTTGGTCTTTAACAAGTTGTTTAAATTCGTCACTGTGAGCAACTTTTATACTACCATCTTCGTTAAATTGATCAGGAAATGAGTATCATTTATAAAAGTCAAGTCTAAGTTTGTCAAGTCTTTCAAGAATAAAAAGTCAATTTGTATCAACAAAGTTTTTATATTCTTCAATTGCGGCTTCAAATTCTGAAGAATCAGTATTATTTAATTTTTCTTGAATTTTTTTTCATTCAGACTCTAATTTTTCAATGTTTTCTTTTGCATAGTAGCTATTAAAAAATTGGACTTTTTTGTTTGCATTATTTGGTCAAATAGTTTGAAAAATAAACTCAAAAACACGGCGATTATTGAATTCTTCAGCTGTTTCATTTTTTATTTTAATGTCCAATTTTTCATCAATAAATTTAGAATAATTGTCCATAAAAGTTGAGTTTTGCTTTGGTGATTCTTCAGGTTTAGTGCTAATATCACTACCTTTTTCCAAATCTATTGAATATAAACTGTATTTGTGAAATTTATAAGGAGAATTAAATGAAGAAATATCAGTGGTAATATTTGAGAAAAAATTAGAGCTAGTTAGATCATTTTTTTCGTTAAATAGTTGATTTTTTACAATGTTGTCAAGATTTGCAAGATCATTTTTATACTTTTCTTCAAGTTCGGCAAGCTCTAAATTAAGATCTTGATTTTGATCCCCAGGTTCGTCTTGAAAATTTGTGGCCTTAACGTCTTGAAAATTTGTGACACTAACGTTTCGTCGGGTTCTACCAAATGCTCGACGATTTAGACTTTCTAGGAAAGCTTTCTGCCCAGGCGAACATGCCGCTAAATTTTCAAGACTACAAGAATTCCCTCCATCTTCGTCCTCTTCATCTTCAGAATCAAGTGATTGACCGCTTGTGCTTTTAAATCTGGCAATTTTGTCTTCTAATTCGTCCTTTTTTTCTTTAAAATCTGCGGTTAGATTTTCTCGTGCGGTTTCGAGTTTATCTTTAAAATACTTTTGTTCTTCAGATTTTACTCAATTTTCAATGGCATTTGCAAAAGAAAAATTATCGGCAATTTGATCTTCAAGCACAAACATATTAAAGTCAAGTTTTGTTTTTAATTCATTATTAGTTTCAAAAACAGTGAATCTAATAAATTTATTTTTGTCAAAAATCAAATAATAAACGCTATTTTTATCAAATTGATCAGCTTCTCTGTCAATTTTAATAAAATCGAAATTTTTATTTGAAATTTTGATTTTGGTATCTTTTAGCAAATTTATTTTTTCTTCATTAGCATTTTTTACAAATCTTCCGGTGTAAGGGTTGAAAATAAAAGATAATTTGTCAATATTTTCAAGTAAAAATAGTCAATTTTTTGATAAATACGAATGAATTGTAAATCGAGAATTTTCGCGTGTTTCGGTGTATTGATCTTTGAAAAATCTAAAATATGGTCTTGAAAAAATAAGAGAATATTTTAATTCGCTAGTTAATTTTGGCAAATTTAGATTAATTTGGTTTGAAATATAGTCATCTTTTTGAAGTTCGTTATTAGAAAAAACTGAATTAACAAATTCCTGAAATTTAACATTTGTAAGCAATGATTTATTCTCAGGCTTTGGTTGAGATTCGTAAAAATTATAAATTCCGCTGCAAGAAATAAACAAAAAAGAGGTTGGCAATGTAGCTAAAATCAGTAATTTTTTCTTTAACATTATTTAGTAGTCCCCGTGTTTAGTATATATTTTTGGTACATTTTTTGCAGATTTTCTGTTTTTTGACCACAGTAATAAATTTGCCCCTTATTTATTAGTGTTAAACTATCAATTAAAGAATCAATTTCTTGCAAATTATGACTGGAAAGGAAAATTGTTTTTCCCTGTTTGTGTAAAATTCTAATAATTGCTAAAAATTCACTTCGCGCTGAAGGGTCTAAGTTTGAAAAAGGCTCGTCAAATATTATTAGTTCTGGATCATGAATCAAAGACTGAACAAGCATAATTTTTCTTTTTTGACCTGAAGAAAAGTTAAATGGTTTTAATTTTGCTAAATCTTCAATTTTCAAGAGTTTTAAATAATAATCAATTTTTTGCTTTACTAACTTAGAGTTCATTTTTGACATTAGTCCAAATTCATACAAAAATTCATATGAATTTAGTTCAGGCGGAAAAATTGAGTTTTCAGGAACATAACCAATAAATTTTTTTGCTTCTGGCAGTTTATTTGAAAAATTATTAATTAGAATTGTTCCTGAAAAATTCTGGTATGCATCGACAATACATTTAATAACAGTTGTTTTTCCCGCTCCGTTTTCGCCAATAAAGGCATGAATTGTGTTTTTTTTAACTTTAAAAGTGACATTTTTTGCACCTTTTTCGGATTTAGGGTAGATTTTTGTTAAATTTTTAACATCCAAAACTCAATTTGACATTATTTATAATCCTTTCTAGTATAAATTCGAAAGATAAAATAAACTAAAATTATTGAAATAAATGCTCAAATCAGCGGGTAGAAATTTTTAATTACAACGTGATGATTAGATTTTATTTCCATAATTTGTAAAACTGGTTGGAATAAAAAGTTGTTACTTTTTGCTAAATTAAATCTCTTTATTACTTTGTTGTCAACTAGTCTTTGTTCGGCACTAAATGATGAAAATCCGCCGATTTGATAATTTTGTTGGTCAATTTTGACAAAAAATGGTGCTGGATCAAAATTATTTTTGTCATTTTTTAATAAATTATTAAGAACAAAGCTATTCTGTTTATTAAAATAAAGTCAATAAATGAGTGAGGTAGCTAAATATATTTTTTTCTGAACTTGGTTTTCAATTTGGCTTATGTCCGGATTTTTCGCAAGAACAACACTTTGTTCATCAACTAAATCTAAAAGTTCTTTATCAGTTGAAATTGCTGCAGAAATTTTTTCAAGAATATCTTTTTGGGTATTTTCTTCTGTAAAGCTTTCGAAAAATGTGCGCGCGTATTTGCTAAAAACTTCAGATGAAACAACTTGTTTTATTAGATTTCACTTTAATTTACCAACAAGATCAGATGTTAGCCCGAAAGTTTGGGAGTCCTGTGGAAGCATTTTATCAAAATTAGAAGCATCTTCATTAGCATAAATTATTTCTCGATTTTCAAGATCTTCAAAATGTGAGTCATTTTTAAGAGCGCCGGGAACTAAAATTACTTCTTGGTTATTTGAAAGTTTGTATCTTTGAAGACTTGGAACTGTTGAGAGAAGATAATTTTTTTCTTTTGATTCTAAATTGTTTGCATAAATGTAATTTTTAAGAAAACTATCCTGATTTCCGGCAGCATTTTCGATTGCATCACGGTCTTTTGGTTCAAAAATATTAATTAATTGATAAGGAATTAATAAATAAGAAGCCACCTGCCAAATTTGGGCTGCTGCTGAAGAGTCATTTCATGCTTGTTGAATATAATTTATTTGTCGATCGGTAAAATTAGGGTTGTCAACTTGTTTTGGAATTATAAAAAAGCGATCTTGCTTGTCGTTTAAGTAAAATTTTTCAACATCAGCAATTGTTTTTGAATCATAGCCATTATGTTCTAAATTGAGAATTTCAGCAAATCTATTAATGCTTGAGGTTGAATTAAAAGCTGTTGTTGAGCCAATTAAAATAAAAGGTGCAAATGAAAAAATAGCGATAGCAAGTGATGATTTTGAACTGAATTTGTGACTAACAATTACAGTAATTCCGCCAAAAATAGTAAATGAGAAAAATGGTGATAAAAAACCAAATAATAAAGGTGTATTAACTTGGTCAAAAAATGAATAATTAATTAAATAAAATCCTATTAGTAAAAAATCAATAAAAACTGACCAAATAAGTCCAAAAAATGTTAAAAACAAGATTTTTGTCGCAATAAAATAGTGACGAGAATATGGTTTTGTGAAAGTTATTATATCAAGGCTTTGAGTTGCTAAATCTTTAAAAATAGATAAAAACATATATGATGATATAATTATTGTTAATGAAAGATTTATAAAAAGGGTAATAAATGAAAAAAGACTAAAATTTGTCTCAGTTGCGTAAAATTTTGTAATTAAGGACAACATTACTGTTGTTAAAAAAGAAAGAATAATAAAAACATATACTGCTTTCTTTTTAAAACTTAATTTAAATAAAAATTTAAAATATTGATTTGATCTAAAAATGTTTGTTCTGACTTGTAGCAAAACGAACCTCTTCTACTTTTCTACTAATTTATAGTATAATAAAATAGTGAAAATTTAAAATTAGAGTCTAAGCTCGACTGTGTTAAAT
Source organism: Mesomycoplasma ovipneumoniae (assembly GCA_009756935.1). The sequence continues at coordinate 13,511 of VZDP01000003.1, forward strand.
ACTAAGTAATTATACCACAAACTATTAAAAAATATTTTTTACAAAAGGATAAAATATGATTATAGGACTTATCGGAGTGACAAACACTAGCATAAATTTAATTTATAACTTAATTTTGGCAAACACAAATGTTGATTTTTTACTAATTGACGAAAATTTTATAAAAACAACTCAAATTATTAAGGAATTAAATCTAATAATCAAACAAGGCGGATACAAAAATAAAGTATTTCTGGAAAATTATGACTCCCTAGAAAAGGCAAATATTTTGATAATTGATCCAGCCCAAAATTTAGTTCCTGGAATGAGTCTAGTTGATCTTGCGCTTGAAAATTCGGAAAAAATTTATAAAATTGGTTATTTAGTTCGACACTCTAATTTTAACGGAATTGCTTTTGTCTTAGGTTATAACAATTCAATTTTATGTAAAATTTTTAGTTTTGCTAGCGGACTTATTGGCAAAAAAGTATTTGGAATTGGTCCTAATTTAGAAAATATGCATGCAAATTTATTTGTTAATGATTTAAATTTAAACATTGCAAAAGATAATGAATTTTTAGTATTAGGCGATCATGGTCATTCATTTTTGCTTGATTCAAACATTGAAAAAAATGAGACTACCATTGATAAAATCAGTAAAATTGATGATTATGTGACCCAAACAAACAACGAAATACTCGAAAATTTAATCAGAAAGACGCCACACAGTCGAGTTTTAGGACTAATTTTGTCCAAAATTTTGCTTGATATTTTAAATCAGAGACAAAACTTTCACCTTTTAAATTGTTGAGTTGAGTCTTTTTATAATATTAGAGATGATTTTTTTTCTCTGCCAGTAAAAATCGATATTTTTGGACAAGTTAAAACAAAAGATATCAAATTAACTCAAGCAGACCGTGAAAAATTAGTTAAATTTATTTGGGAAAAAAATAAACTTTTAGACCTAACAAATAAATTTTTGAGTCAATAGGATTTATTTATTTGTATTTTAGGCAAAATATTTTATAATTTAATTAATTTTTTTAAAATCGGAGGTCTATAATGTCAAAATTTCGCTCATATAAATTTAAAGGAATTGGTGCTTCTAGCGGAATATCGATAGCAAAAGTTTTTAAACTTACTGAACAAAAAATTGAAATTAGTGATGCAAAAATAACTGATATTGATGCTGAAATCAAAATTTTTCAAGACGGAGTGCGAAAATCTGTCGAACAAATTGAAAAAATTAAAAAATTAGCAACTAAACTTAATCAAGACGAACTTGAAATTCTTGATGCTCATATTTTAATTGCAACTGATCCGGTTTTGGAAGATGATACAATTAATATGATAAAAAGTGGGTATTCAGCTGCATATTCCTTAAAAGAAACAGCCAAAAATCATACTAATTTTTTACTTGAAACTGGTGATGAATATTTAATGGGTAGAGCGGTTGATATTAAAGATGCTTCACAAAGAATAATAAAAAACATCCTAAATTTGGAAATAATTGATCTTAGTGCGATTGATGAAGATGTAATTATTGTTGCTGATGATTTAAAGCCTTCTGATACTGCTCAATTAAATGAATATGTTAAAGGTTTTGCCACAAATATTGGTTCAAAAACATCTCACTCTGCAATAATGGCTCGAAGCTTGGAAATTCCGGCAATTTTAGGTATTGGTGATATCCTTGAAAAAGCTGAAGCTGGTGATATTTTAGCGATTAACGGTGATCTTGGGCAAGGAATTCTTAACCCAAGTGAAACTGAAATTAAAGAATTTGAAATTTTAAAACAAGAATACGAAAATGAAAAAGCAAAACTTCAAGACTATTTAAATAAAGAATCAAAAAGTGCTGACGGAAAAAAAGTTGTAATTGCTGCAAATATTGGTTCAGTTGATGATTCATATGCTGCCAAAAAAGTAAATGCTGATGAAATTGGTCTTTTCCGTTCTGAATTTTTATATATGGATAATCAAAATTGGCCAACTGAGGATGAGCAGTTTTTTAGTTATAAAGCCGTACTTGAAACTCAAAATCCTAAAAAAGTTGTTGTCAGAACGCTCGATATTGGTGGTGATAAAACCTTAAAATACTTTGATTTTGCAAAGGAAATGAATCCTTTTTTAGGATATCGAGCAATTCGTTTGTCACTTGATAAGACCGATATTTTTAAAACTCAACTTCGGGCATTGGTTCGGGCATCTGAATTTGGAAATTTAGCAATTATGTTTCCAATGGTTGCAACTCTTGATGAATTTTTTGCCGCAAAAGCAATTTTTGAGCAAGTTTATCAAGAAGTTAGTCAAGAAAACCCGAAAGTTGCAAAACGTGAAGACATTAAAATTGGAATTATGATCGAAATTCCAATTTCAGCAATTCATGCTGATCAATTTGCAAAATATGTTGACTTTTTCTCAATTGGAACTAATGACTTAATCCAATATTCCTTTGCGGCTGATCGAATGAATGAAAAAGTTGCCTATTTATACCAAACTTTAAACCCTGGACTTTTAAAATTAATCAAAATGGCAATTGATGCAGCTCATAAACACGGAAAATGAATTGGAATGTGCGGTGAAATGGCCGGTGATATCAATGCTGTTCCACTTTTATTAGGTCTTGGTCTTGATGAATTTTCAGTTTCAACAAGTAGTGTTTTAAAAGTAAAGAAACTAATTTCTGACCTAAATTACGAACAAATGGTTAAAATTGCAAATGAAGCCTTGCAATTTGATACCGAAAGTGAAGTAGTAAAATATCTTGAATCTTTAAATTTAATAAGACATAAATAATTTCCAGTATCATTCAATTAAAATAAAAAAGGTGAAATTTCACCTTTTTTATTTTCCCGAGTTTACCAGTTTCAAATAAGGCAAACTAAAAAAGCTAAAATTTTAACTTAAAAAGCAAAATTATTAAATTTTTAAATTGCTTTTTTAGTTTAAAACACTAACAAAAATCATAAAAAAAACAACTACTATTTAAACTCAATGCAAATAGAAAACTCGTTTTTACTTACATTGAGCCTAAAAAAATATATGAAGTTTTGAAAGAACAATAACTAAAAGCCTTAAATTTGAAGATTTCTAAACGGTTAAATTTAAGGCATTCCATCATATTTAAAAATATAATGGAAAAATTCGCAATTTCTGATTTTTTAGACAAAAAACATAACTAATTCCCCCTTAATTCAATATCAAAATTTATTAATTTATTCTTAAGTGAGATTTATTATAACATAATTTTATTTTTAACCAAGCATTTTTTTAAAAGGTTAATTGTAAAATAATAAAAATTAAGATTTTAAGGTCAAAAAACCCGTATTTATGGGTGTTTTTTTCATATTTATATTCGCTAAAAAGTGAATTTTTGCCATCAAATAGGCAAGCTCATGACATCGAAAGTGAAGTAGTAAAATATCTTGAATCTTTAGATTTAATAAGACATAAATAATTTCAAATATTATTCAATTAAAATAAAAAGGTGAAATTCCACCTTTTTATTTTAATTTTAAAAAAAATTTTTGTCTTATGTATTATAAAAATTTAATCAAGAGAATCTTCAATCAATTCTTTTTCTGACTTTGAAATAAATGATCTAAGCATAATAAGATAAATTAAATCAACTCAAATAATAAAAATTGCGACAATAGAAAGAACGTAAATTCCCTGAAACTTTGAAACAAAGTGAACATTTTTTAGGTTCATTCGTCTTGGTAGGTCATGTAATTTAAAAGGGGAAATAATTAATAAAATTCAGTAAGCAAGTGATAATAAAGACCAAAAAACAAACATTACAATTGCAAACGTGGTTGGCCCAAAAAATAATGAGAATGTTTTTCTAGCTTCTCCTGGATTGGCGGCAATCTCACCTACAGAAGCAGTAATTCCAGCAACAAATACAATTAGTGTTATAGTTCCTAAAACAAATTTAACTAAACGAACAATTAATAATTTATTTGCTCATGATTTAGTTGATTTTAATAATTGAGCGGCATCGTTATGATAAGCCATTTATATCCTCCTGAAAAAATTGTATATTTTATATGAAATTTTATACTAAAAAATTATTTTTGTGATAAAATTATACAAGAAATTATTCTAATTATGAAAAATAATGTACAAACAAATAATTATATAAATTATATTATAGAATGAATTCGCCAAGAAGTAAAAAAAGCAAATAAAAAAGGCGTGATTTTTGGTATTTCTGGTGGAGTTGACTCTGCACTTGTTGCGTTTTTAGGAAAAAAAGCTTTCCCTAATTCGCATTTAGGTCTTATTATGCCGATTCGTGATATGAGCAGCGACAAAAATGATATTGACCAATTAGTTAAAAAATTTGAAATTGCCACTAAGGAAATTAACTTAAGTTCAACTTTCCAGAACTTAAGAGATTTATTTAGCCTTAAAAATCAACTGGCAAATTACAATATCCAACCTCGCCTTCGCATGATTAGTTTATATGCTTTTGCTCAAGAATTGGATTATTTAGTTCTTGGAACTGATAATTTTTCTGAAATGTATCTTGGCTATTTTACAAAATACGGTGATGGTGGCGTGGATTTATTGCCAATTGTTAATTTAACAAAAATGCAAGTTTATCAAATCAGCGAACAAATTGGAATTCCGGATTCAATAATTCAAAAATCCCCAAGCGCAAATCTTTGAGATAACCAAAAAGATGAAGATGAATTAGGTTTTACTTATAAAGATTTAGATTTATTTTTTACAGATCCAAATTTAGTTAGTGATCAAGTAAGAGAAAAAATTGAAAAATTACACAATTTAAGTGCCCACAAACGTAATCCAGTGCCAAGACCTGCAAAAAAATTAGGAGATTTTTAAATGGCTGGTCATTCAAAATGAGCTAACATAAAGCACCGAAAAGGTGCCCAAGATGCCCTAAAAGCAAAGATTTTTAACAAATTTTCAAAAGAAATTATGGTCTCAGTAGCAAAAGGTGGGCCTGATCCTAATTCTAATCCATCTTTAAGACTTATTATTTCTAAAGCGCGAGCAAAATCAATGCCAAAATCAAACATTGAAAAAGCAATTGCCAAAGGCCATGGAGCAACTAGCGAAGGTCAAACTTTTAAAGAAATAATTTATTCTGGAACTTTATCAAACGGAATTAGTCTAATTGTTACAATTTTAACTGACAATGTTAATCGATCAGTTTCATCACTTCAGGCACTTTTTCGGCGTGCAAATGGGCAAATTGGAAAACAAAATTCAATTCCTTATTTATTTGAGCAAAAAGGTTATCTTGAAATTGACAAAACTGATCAAATAAATGGCGATGATCTTATGATGTTTGTTCTTGAAAATGGCGGTGATGATTTTCAAGAAGATGAAGAAAGTTACTTAATATATTGTGAACCACGGGCAATTCAGGACTTAAAATCAGCAATTGAAAACAATTTTAGTGTAAATTTTAGTGCTGTTGAAATTAGTTATTTCCCTGATTCTTGAGTTGAACTTGACCAAGAAAGCACTGAAAAAATACTAAATCAAATTGATAATTTTCTTGAAGATGACGATATTCAAAATGTTTATCACAATCTAAAAGTTTAAAAATTTTTTTTAAGACAAAAATAGGAAGCATGAGAGCTTCCTATTTTTTTGAAAATTTTATTCTTTATTATAATAAAATTTTTTAATTTCTGAGACTAAATCGATTTTATCATTTCGAAGTAAAATTCCGGTAGTCAAATGTGATGTTAAATTGTTTTGATCATAGTAAAGTTTTTTTTGATCTTTTGCGAGAGTAATTAACTGATTTAAGAAAATTAATTCGCCATTTGTGTTATAAACTCCAGAACCAGAAGCCCCAGGACCATTTGTTACAAAAAAACTTGGGGCGCCATTTTTAATATAAACACCTTTAAACATGTTTTTTGAAAATGCAAACCCAGGTCAAAAGCCGCCAATTTTAGTTGTATAGTCAATTTCGCCGTTTTTTCATGATTTTTCACTAATTTTTAGTGGCGGAAACTGTTGGACATGATCTCAGAAATTAGAAAATTTTTCAAATTGACTGGTAAATCTATTCACATCGTCTTCAACAGTTTTGCCATTTGAATAACGGAAAGAAGATAAAAGTCATTTTTTATGTTTTTGGTAAAAATCAAATATACCTTTAATATCTTCTCTAAATTTAGCATGGTTAAAGTAAAATACCCCTATATCCTTGCCAAAATTGTTGAAATTTTTAGCTTCTCGAAAATATCTTCTGTGCAAATTAATGCTAAATTCACTTAATTGTCTTGAGGTAACTGGTCTTATATAGATTGAATTACTTCTTCGATTTCTATTGTTTCTTTTCATTAATTGCTCAATTTGTTTGTCATATTCAGATTTTATTCAAAATAAACTTAACATTCCAGAATTAGCTAATGAACTAAGGGTATTAACATTATCATTAAAATAAAAACGCATGAAAGGATAAGCCATTAGTTCTCAAAAAGGTCTTTGATTAACATATAAAACGTGTTTATTTGTTAAAAAAACACTTTCACCTTCGTGAGAATCAAGCAATATGGCAGTTCCGGTTGAAAACCTTACATTTCTCTGAAAAATATCTTTGTATCTTTGATCTGAATAGTCAAGTGATCTAAAACCAAAATAATCTGGTTTAAAATTATTTTTTCGAAAACGAGGATTAAAGTAACCAAAAAGAGTTTTCCTTGCATCTTCGTTTTTAGAAAGACTGCCTGTATTTATTTTATCAAGTCAATAAATATTCAAGTTTTCATTTTTTTCGCCAAGATAATGATCGTCGTTTTCTTGTTTTATCACATTTGGTTTTAGGCCAAAAAGTTCATATGAAAAAGTATTACCTCGAGCTTTATTAGTTGCATCAAATCCGATTTTTTGAGCAGGTTTATTGTCATAATCGCTTAGTTTTGAAAATTCTAACTTTTCATTTATTATCGGTGCTTTTTCAACAGGTAAATCTTCAACAACTTGGCTTATTTCTGAATTTACCAGCGGAATTTGTTCGGGATTTGGCTCAGGTTTTTGCTCAAGTATTTGCTCAAGTTTTGGATCAAGCTCAACTTTAGGTTCAGGTTTTTGCTCAGGCTTTGGCTCAGGTTTAGGTTTAGGTTGATTTGATTTGACTAAAGATTCTAATGATGAAAAATTTAAATTGTCGATTTGACTTTTATTTAAAGACGGATTTTGAATTGTTGATATTGATGAATTTGTTAAATTATGATTATTTTTAGAAGTAGAATTTTCAGCGATACGGTTATTATTTTCACGGGTTAATGGTGAATCATTATTTGAATCATTTATTGTTTTGATATTTCCAATTGGATTCAAATTTTGAGTAATTTGTGCCAAATCATTTTTTGGAGTTTCTAACTCTGGTAAAATTTGATTTTTTGGCTGATTTTCTTCATTAATTACTGGATTTTTAGCACTTTCATCCTTATTTTTTCTATCTTGGAAAGGTATAAAATTAGTGCATGAAATTACAAAAAAATTAACCAAAAGCAAAGGTGCTAAAGATTTGAAAAATTTAAATTTCATAACTTAACCATCCTTCTCCTTATTCGACAATCAATTTATAATATATAAATTATAGCAAAAAATATGTCAAAAAAATAAATATTATTATATTTACGTTAAAGGCAAGATTATTCGATATTTAGTTAAAAATGATTAAAAAAGATTTTAAATTTTTAAGAGTTAATAATTAAAAACGGTAAGGTGATAATTAAAAGCACAAAACCAACAACAAATCCGAGAAAAATTGGCAGAATAGATAGCTCTTTTTGTTTTTGTTTGACAAAATTATAATCAATTTTTGGACTAACAGGTTTAAATCCTCGTTTTTCTAACATCCTATTTTGCGATTGAATTCGCCATTTATGATAAGAAATTGAAAAACTACTAAATAAACCAAGTCTTAATACCGTCGCAAGAACTGAAATTGAAATTGATAAAAGTCCTAAAATTGAAACTACGTCATATCAAACTTTTTCTTGAACAAAACCCATCACAAAACCAATAATAGCTAAAAATAGTGCTCAAAGAATCAAAGCTAAAATTGAACGTTTCTGGATTTTCCGTCTGAAAATAGCACTGTAAAAAAACGAAAAAATAAACATGATAATAAACCGTCGAATTTAAGTAAAATAATTTTAAATATATTATATACTAAAAATTGATTTTTTTATTTTTAAACGGTTAATAGTCAAATTATTTTTTGCCATTTTTGTAAAATGGCTGTATCATTTTAGTTTTAGCACTCACTCTTTTAGAAAAAACTGAATAAAATTATATATTTTACACATTTATAGTCTAAACAATAACAAATTTTATAATTTGGTAAAATGCTAAAAAATTATAAAAACTTTTAACCATTTTTTACTAATTATAATATAATTTTATATATTATTTAGTCATGATAGAAAATAACGATACTTACCTAGCAACAAAATTTGATCATTTTTCCAATTGAAAAAAAGAACGAAAGATTTCATTAATTTTTTCTTTACTGATTATTTCAATTACAGTTTCGCTAATCGGATATTCAATGATTGAAAACCGTAGCGAATTTGTTCTTGACAGATATTATTTTATAAGCTTTACTAATTATTTTCAAAATTTTAGTGCCTTTTTTTACTTGACCTACCAGTCAAACTTAATTTACGGAATTACCTTATTTACGTTTGTCCTTAACGCAACTCAACGAAAATTTCAAATTTTATTTGTTTTTACAGTAATTTTAACAATTGTTTTGATTGTTTTTTGATCTATATTGGCTTGAAATTTAAATTTGACTTGATCAGTTTTAGCAACAACATCAACTGTCCATTTTTTTCATCCAGTTTTTGCAATATTTGTACTCTTTTGGTATCGAAAACAATTTTCGGTTAGTAAATTAGGTTTAGGTTTTGGGGTTATTTATTCAATTTGTTATTATATTTTTTGTGTGCTTCTGTATTTTTTCACACTTAGACAATGAGTTGCGCCTGAAATTAAAAAAGTTGGAGCTCAAGAGATAAAAAATATGGTATTTTTTTACACAGGTTTAACTATTTATCCATTTGTAAATTTTTTACATCCATTTTTTTATTCAGGAAACAGCCACTCAGTTGTAATTTTGTTAAACTTGTTAATGGCTTCTTCGGTTGTTTTTCTTCCATATATGATTTCACTTTTTTATATTAATATTTTTGGAATTAAAGCAACAAATTGGCGTGTAACCCGAGAAATAAAATCGATTTATAATCGTTTAAAAGCATTTTTCTGAGTTTCCAAACCAAAAGAATAGGAGTAATTTGTTAAAAAGTGGCTAAAATTGTTGTTGGTCTTTCAGGCGGCGTTGATTCTGCGGTTAGTGCATACCTTCTAAAAAAACAAGGACATGAAGTGATTTGTGTCTTTATGAGAAATTGAGATTCTGACCTTAACAATGATTTTTTAGGTCAGAAAAATTTAGGCGATAATCATATTTGTCCGCAAGAACAAGATTGGCAAGATGCAAAAAAAGTGGCAGAACAACTAAATTTGCCAATTTTCCGTGTAGATTTTGTAAAACAATATTGAGACGAAGTTTTTAGCGACCTAATCCAAAAGTACAAATCCGGTTTAACTCCAAATCCTGACATTTTGTGCAATAAAAACATAAAATTCAAACATTTTCTTGATTATGCAATTAATGTTCATCAAGCCGATTTTATTGCAATGGGTCACTATGCAAAAACAGAAAACGGAAAATTGCTTACTCCAAAAGACAAAAATAAGGATCAAACTTATTTTTTAGGACAACTTTCAAGAGATCAGCTAAAAAAAACAATTTTTCCGCTTGGTGATTATTTAAAAACTGAAGTTAGAGAAATTGCCAAAAATTTAGAGCTAATGAATGCAACAAAAAAAGACTCAACCGGAATTTGCTTCATTGGTGAGCGAAAATTCACTGATTTTCTCCAAAATTATATTCCTGCTCAACCTGGCCCAATTGTCGATATTAACACAAATGAAATTATCGGAAAGCATATTGGAATCATGTATTTTACAATTGGACAGCGAAAAGGTTTTGGTCTAAGCGGAATGAATGAACCTTATTTTGTTGTTGGTCACAATCTTCAAGAAAAAATTTTGTATGTGGCTCCATCAAGTCAAAAAATTTGACTTGAATCAAACCAGCTTTTAGCAATTAATGCTAATTTTTTGACAGAAAATTTTCCACTTAAAAATTTAAAAGCCAAATTTCGTTACCGTCAAGAATTTGTCGAGGTTAATATTAAAATAATTGACCAAAATTCTTTTTATGTTTATTATCAAAATTATACTGCAGTAACGCCTGGCCAACAAGTTGTGATTTATTCTCAAGATCAAGTTGTTTTAGCTGGTGAAATATCACTTATTTTCCGTGATGGCAAAAAACTTGATTATTTAAGTTAAAAAATCCCGAGTTTCCCAGTTTGATGAGATAATCTTAAAAAAGTGTCCAGTTTTTCAGGCTTTTTTAACTAAAAAAGCAAAATTATAAAATATTTAAACTACTTTTTTTTAGTTAAAACACTGACAAAAACATAAAAAAATACAACTACTATTTAAACTCAATGCAAATAGAAAACTCGTTTTTATTTGCATTGAGTTTAAATAACATATGAAGTTTTGAAAGAACAATAATTAAAAGCAATAAATTTGTAGATTTCTAAACGGTCAAATTTAAGGCATTCCATCATATTTAAAAATATAATGGATAATCCGCGCTGTCTGATTTTTTTTAGACAAAAAACATAACTCATTCCTCCCTAATTCAATACCAAATTTATTAATTATTCTTAAGTGAGTGTTATTATAACATAATTTTATTTTAGACCAAGCATTTTTTTTTTTTTTTTTGCAAATGGTTAATTTTCCCGAGTTTCCCAGTTTGAAGGCAAAAATTCACTTTTTAGTGAATATAAATATGAAAAAAGACCCGTAAATCGGTGTTTTTTGAATGTAAAACCTTAATTTTTATTGGTAGCATTTGGTAGCATTTTAAGTAATTTTATGGTATAATTATACATTATGAAAAAACAAAATTTGTTTTTATTTAGTGTTTGAGGATCTTCAAAAGATAAACCATATAAATATGTTGGCTGAACACAAGGTTATTCCAAAGGTCCAAAACGTTGATTTAGTTTAGGAAATGAGCGGAATTTGGAAAAAATTAATCCAAATGCTGTTCAAATTATCAAAGAAAAATTGAAATTGTTTTCAAATTTAGATGACAAAGATAAAGTCAAGGCTATTTTACTTGATTCTATTAAAAATTCAAGCATAATCGAAGGTTCGGTTTTTGTTGGCGGGGAATTAATTGAAAAACTTATTGAAAAGCACAATATTTTTGAATCACTTCCTAAAAGTAGACATAAAAATATGAAAGAAATTTTTAACTACTTAATTTCAAAACGGATCACTGATCCTGGCAGCATTATTAATGCTTTTGATAAAAAGGATGACTACTCAAATCAAATAAAAGCTTCTAAAAATAGCTTTTATAGACTCCTAGATCTTGTCTTTGAGTCACAAAATCAACTTTTAAATAGTGTCAACAAAATGGTAACAAGCGAACTTGGAAAAAGGGATAATGAATTTTATTTTGACTCATCAACAGTCTATTTTGAGACATTTGAAAGAAATGGATTAAGAATTCCTGGCTATTCTAAAGATGCTAAATTCAAAGAAGATCAAATTGTCATTGGCTTAGCGTGTGATAAAAATGGTATTCCTTTTCATATTAAAGTTTTTAAAGGAAATACCGGCGATTCTAGTACATTAATCCCTTTTGTATTAGATGTTGAATCCAAATATAATATCAAAAATATGACAATAATCGCTGATCGTGGCATGTCAACTGCCGCAAATATTCGATTTCTTGAATCAAGAAACTATAATTTCATTATTTCTTATCGTGCAAAGGTAGGGACTCAAAAATTCAAAAATTATTTACTAGATCCAAGCGATTATGTTAATGTAAATGCTGATTTTAAGTATAAAAAAGAAGAATTTTATTCATCTTATAAAAATAAAAGATACACTGAAAATATTAGAAGAAGAATTATTGCTTACAGCACAAAAAGAGCAATAAAAGACAGAAAAGCTCGTGAAGAGCAAATCCAAAGTTTTATTAAAAAACAAAATAAAGACGGTTTTATTGAGATAAACAAATTGTTTGGTAAAAAACCTAAATATTTTAAGGAAATTTCAAACATGAAATTTGAATTGGATCAAAGTAAAATTGACAAAGACAAACAATTTGATGGTTACTATGTTTATGAAACAAATATACTAAATTCAAATGTCCTAGATATAGTTGAAAAATACCAAAAACAGTGGAATATTGAAGCTAATTTTAGAAGTCTAAAAGGTTTATTGAATATTCGCCCTGTATTTTTAAGAATTGACGAACATATTCTAGCTCATACACTTTTGTGTTTTATTTCACTAGTTATTTTAAAAACTATAATATTTAAAATCAACAAACATATTAGTGATAACAAGTTATTTGAAAACAGTCAATTAACTGAAATTAGTTTAGTAACGATGTTGCAAAAATTAAGGCAAAGGGTTGAATTTAACACTTTAGATCAGCAAATAACATTTAAAAATCGCGATGGTGTGCCTAGTGATCCGAATATTTGAAATAGGTATGATTTTTACTTTGATATCTTAATAAATCACTAATAAAATTGTTATTAACTTTTACCGAAAAACTTAAAAAAGTGCCTAAAACCAGATGTTTTTTTAAAATTACCTTATCAAACTGGGAAACTCGGGTAACATAATTTTATTTTAGACTAAGCATTTTTTTTTTTTTTTTTTTTGCAAATGGTTAATTTTAAAATAATAAAAATTAAGATTTTAGCGTAAAAAATACCCGTAAATCCGGGTCTTTTTGAATATTTATATTCACTAAAAAGTGAATTTTTGCCATCAAACTGGCAAACTCAGAAAAAACTTGATTATTTAGCCTAAAAAAATTAAATTAATTTAAAAAAAGTACGATTATAGCCAATAACTTTGCCTTTTATTGCGCTAAGAACCTCAAATGATGTCAAAGGTTTATTTAAATTTCGCGCAATTTGACTTCAGTCAATTACTTGATTAAGCCCAAAAATTTCAAGTTGATATTTTCCTTGACCATTTGTAAGACCAGGAAGATAAATAACTCCGTATTTTGCTTTAATAAATTCAAATTTTTCGGAAGAATCTAAATTAATTTTTTTTGCAATTGAATCAGCACAAAAGGAGCCAAAACTATTAAAAACAGGAATATCACTATCAAAAAGGTCAAAACTATTTTTTCCAGCACTTAAAGACGTTTTATAATCATCAGTTTTTTTGATAATTCCAACCCGATTTCAGACATTTAGTCCAACTCCAAGTGAAAAATTTTCGGCAAAACTAGTTATAATTATAGCATATTCTTTAATTTTATCAGATTCAGAATAAATTTCAATGTCAAAATTACGGGCGCTAAAAAATGGACTTACGCCTTGTTTGCCTAAAAATTCGATATCTAAAAGATGATAATCATTTTCTCTGGCAATTAGTGCTGATGAGCTAAAATTTATCGGTAAAAAATCAAGAAAAAAATTTTGCTCTTCTTTGGCCAGTGGTGCGTTTAGCTCACTTTTGGAAATCTGTTTTTTGACAAGCAAATTATTTTCAACTTTTCCATGAGAACGGTATAAAAATGAGCTAATTCCAAAATCAAGGACATGATTTTTGATTAATTCAAGAAAATCATCGTAAAACAGAGGTTTATCTTTTAAATCTTCTGGAATTATATTTTCAACATCAAGGGCAAAAACTTCTAGTCGATAGTTATGATCATTAGCTGGCGGCAGCGGCCCAAAATAAACTCCATCAGGATGAGGTCGATAAAATGAATCAAGCAAATAATTATTGGCATGACGGGTCATTGAATTCTCAAATTGATACATTTTATCTTGTCGCGAAAAAGAATCATCTCATTTTAGCTTGTTTTTTTTAATATTGGCAGCAACTCAGTGAATAAAAACAAAACCTAATTCAGCTGTTGCTTCATAGTCAATTAAAGTAAGAGCATATGATTTTGCACCTTTAACTTTGTCTCATTTTATCGGAAAACTTACCGAATTAGGGTATTTTTTACCTAAATTGCCATTACCAAATTGGGTGTCTAAAACGCCATTTTTAACATCAGGAATATAAATTTTTATCATATTTTTTAGTCTTTATCAATATTTTTTGCATTAACTATTAGAATTGGATTTGTTGGCGAACCTCCGCGACGAAGTGCATTAAAAAATTGGAAATATTTGTTTGGTTTGGATAGTTTTTCTAAATTTTGCTCAAGATCAATAGGTTGGAAAGGCAAAAGGCTACCACTTTTAAGAAAACCACCAATATTTATTCGCCTTTCAACGTAAAATATTTTAGGATTTTTAGGGTCTTGTTTTTTAATTGCATCTTCAAGCTCAAGAAAACTTGCGCTATAAAGTCCACCACGATGGAAATTATTAGAATTTACAAAAGGATATTTTTGGATTTTGTCAGTGAGTTTATATTTATCAAAATCATTAATCATACCAATTTGTTGAGCTTGTGCTTCTTCTCTAGTTTGAGGACCTTGGACTGGCAAAGGTGAATTTTGTTGGAAAGTTATGGCTTTTTGATCTATCAAGTTTTTTTGGCTTGTAGATTTAGGTTCATTTTGATTTTGACCTTGATTTTCAGGTTGATTTTTAGCCTCAGGGGTATCGGGGTTTTGGTCAATTACTCAATAAATACGATAAATTGCATCTTTTATTGTATTAGTTGACTCATCTACATGAGTTTTTTCGTCATTAAGAAAAAAAGCACGCGGTTGAACTTTATATTTTCGCCCATCTTTTCCTGTTATTGTATATTTTTCTAATCTCTCAGTTAGTTCTGCTTTTTTTTGGTATTCTTTATCATTCAAAACCGGAAGATCCAAATTAGTTTTTAAATTATTTTGAATACTTTCATTAACTCTATCCAAAATTTTATAATCATAATTTCATCAAAAGGAATTTGAAACAGGTTGCCTGGTTGCAGTTTCTATCCCGTCAATGATGAATTGAATCGCGGCAGGAGGGATTATAATTTCCTCATCTTCTTGGGTTGGATTGCCTTGAGCTTGTTGGTTCTGGGATTTAGCTTCTTGCTCTTTTTTCAATTTAATAATGAATTTAGCAAGCTCTGTAATTACTTTATAGGATAAATAATCATCATCTAACTCCAAATTACTTACAGCAATACCTGATCCAAAACGTTCGGGTAAAAATTCTGGAAGTACCTTTAAATCTGTGGATTTTAGGTATTTTTCTTGTGATTGTTTTCATCGTTTTAAAAATTCAGAAGCCGTTAAATAAGAGGTGCCTTGATAATATTTTTTAACAATTTCAGGAAAATTAGGAGTTTTAGCAAGTTTTTCAAGTTTCTTTTTAATTATATCATTAGGTTCGTTTTGAATAAAATTTTGGAAATTTAACTGTCCGCTAAATTCGAAAATTACTTTCGCAAAGGCAGTATTTGTAATTTCTTGAGTTTCAATTGATAGCGGCACATTCAAAATTTCGGTTAATAATTTATATTTTTCTTGGCTATCACTATCTGAAAAATTTTTTACATCTTGGCCTTGATTTTCGATGCATGAAACAACAATTAGCGGGAAAGACAAAGGAATTAAAGCCAAAGATTTTTTAAATTTTCATTTCATTTTTACACCTACTTCTAAGCCTTAAATAAAAAACTAAAAGAAAAAAGATTATTCTTTTAGTTTTTTCACTTTGTAAAATGATACCATATTTTTCAATTTATGACTCATTTTTTACATAAATTTCTTCAAAGCCATTTCGCCTTCAAAAAAACCCTTTAAAAACATCATTATTTTGTAGCTTTGCGGATCTTTCGCGTTGATAAAGAGCTAAATTTGAATAATATTCTTTTGAAAAAAAGGGAATAATTCCGTTATAAATTAGTTTTAATGATTTTTTATCTAAAACTATTTTGCAATTTGGAACAGGAAAAAAAATAAAAATAGCATCATCAGGTTTTTTTAAAACAGCTTTTATATCAAGACGAAAATCAATTTTACGTAATTTCATCAGAATATTAAAATTATAAAAATTATAATCGCCGTTAAAACTAAAGATTAGTTCTTTTTTATAAAAGTCGTTAAATTCGACTAATTCTTCCAAGGTTTTTGCTTTTTTTATAACAAAAGCCGTCATTCTTGGCGAGAAAAGTTTAGTAAAACTAGGAACAAGTCAATATCCATCTGATAAGTGGTTAACTTTTATTTTAATAAATTTTGAAATTTTTTCTCTTAATCGGAAATTAGCCATAATATTTTGAAAAAAAGTTTGCTATTCCTTCGGTATCATTTGAATCTGTTATAAAATCAGCATGCTGTTTTACTTCTTCAGATGCCTGACCCATTGCAATAGCCAGTTTAGTTTGGTCAAACATTGAAATATCATTTTTGGCATCGCCAAAAGATAAAGTCTTATCGAGATTTAGGGCATAATTTTGCTCTAAATAATTTAGTCCTTGACCTTTGTTTGAACCAGAAATCATAATATCAATTACTGAAGATTGCGACTGAACAAAATAAATTCCTTGAACATTTTTAAGTTCTGCCATTGATTTTTCAAAAAGCTCAGGGTTACTATCTCGTTTAATAAGTAAAAATTTTACAACGTCAAGATTAGAAATTTCAGCCTGAGACAAACTTTCATAGTCGTAAAATTCTAAAGGCAATTTTTCGGCTTCAGAAAAATTTTCATTTTCATTTTTAAGGAAAGAAAATCACGGGCATGTTGTTTGTTTTTGGCTAAAAGCTAGCATATTTTTGGTTGTATAAATCAAAAAAAACACTTGATTTTTGGCCAGCCTCTTAAAAATTTCTAAAACTTGACTTGAACTAAAAGTTTTACTAAAAACAACAGATTCGTTTTTATAGTCATAAATCAGTGAACCATTGCAACTTATTATCGGAAAATCTGGTTTTAGTGCAAAATAATATTTTTTTATAAAATATCAAGGTCTACCAGAGCAAAAAATAATTTTTTTGCCATCTTTTTTTAATTTTTCTATTGCTTCAACAGATTTTGGGCTGATTTGGTGATCAGATTTTAATAAAGTCCCATCGAGATCGAAAACAAAATTTTCGATATTTTTTAATTTTTCTTTGATAGTATTATTGTTTTTGTCCATAATATGCGTTTTTACCATGTTTTCGGTTATAATGTTTTTTTTGTAAAACAATATTAGCCTGACTTTGATCAGGATTTATTTGTTTTGTATAAAAGGCCATTTTTGCTACTTCTTCAAGAGTCATAGCGAGTTTAACAGCGTCTTCTGCAGATTTATTAGACCAACAAAAAGGCCCGTGTTCTTTTACTAAAACTGCCGGAGTTGCAATAAAATCAATATTATTTTTATTAAAATGATCAATTATGACTACACCAGTGTTGTGTTCGTATTGACCATTAATTTGTTCGTCAGTTAATGAATTTGTGCAGGGAATTGAACCATAAAAATTATCAGCATGCGTTGTTCCTAAGGCTGGAATTTCTTTGCCAGCTTGGGCTCAAGCTACTGAAAAAGGTGAGTGAGTATGGACAATTGCCTTAATTCGCAGATCTGCTTTATAAAGCAGTGAATGAGTTGGCGTGTCACTTGAAGGATTTAAGTCAGTTTCGAGAACATTGTTTTCAAGATCGACAGGAACCATATCTGAATATTTCATTTTTTCGTAAGAAATTCCGCTAGGTTTAATTACATAATATGAACGATCTGAACTTATGGCCGAAACATTTCCTCAAGTGTGAAGCGCTAATTTTGAATTATATAATAAAAGATTAGCCTCTAAAACTTGTTTTTGCAGTAAAACTAATTCTTCCCTATCTTTGATTTTCATAAGCAATCCTTAATTTTTCAATAAAGAAATCACGTGCTTTTGCGATAATTTGGCTTTGTTTTGCCAAATTATCAGAAAGTAGTAAATTTTGGTCAAAATTTTCTTCTTTGTGCCACATTTCAATTACAAATGGCACGGTAATTTGGGCTTTTAAAATATAACTAAAAGCAGAAACAAAATCGACATCACCTTGGGAAAACTCAAGATTTTTAAAAATTCCAGGGAGAGTATCTTTGAAATGAAAGGCAACAATTTCTGATTTTCCTAGTTTGATTTCTGCTTCTAAATCATTTGAAAAACGGGATAAATTACCTAAATCCGGGTATAAAAGCACGCCTGATCCAATTTGTTTTTGAAGATAAAGTAGTCTTGAAATTGTTCCTGCAAATTTTTTATCCATTGACTCAAAAGCGATTGTGACACTATATTTTTTTGCTAATTGAACAATTTTTTTCATTGTTTGAATGAAAAAAATCTCAGAATCAGGGTGAGGTTGTTCATAATAAATATCATAAGCAGCCAGTTGAATAATTCTAATTCCGAGATTTTTTGCTAAAATTAGTGCTTTTTCCATAATTTCAAGCGCTTTTTGGCGAACATTTTCATCTTTTGCGCCAAAAGGAAATTTTCGGTGCAATGATAAACACATAGAATTTATATAAAAATCATTTTCAAATAAAGCATCGCGAATTTCTTTAATTTGATTTTTAGAAAAATCAAGACGAGCAGCAAATTCATCACTTTCATCAACAGACATTTCGATAAAATCAAATCCGGCTTTTTTTGCCACTTTAATCTTATCGACAAATGTCAATCGTTTATCAATTGCTTTTTCGTAAATTCCTAAAGGAAAATTAATGTCAGTATTTTTTAAATTCATCCTTAAATTCCTTTGCTTTTTCTTCAGGATTTTTTGCATCACGAATTGAACGGCCGGCAATAAAAATGTAAATTGGAATATCTTTAAATAATTTAATATCCTCAACTTCAACTCCGCCAGTGATTGTAACTTTAAAGCCTAAATCAGCGAGTTTTTTTACAATATCAATATCTTTTTGGGCTCATTTAACTCCGCTAGCTTGCGAATCGCGCGGACGGTGTCAAACAACTTGGGGAACACCTGCATTTTTTCAGTCTTGAACTTGTTCTCAAGTAAAATTATTTGTCATTTCTACTTGAATTTCAAGGTTTTTCGCCATTTTTTGACTGTAATCATGAGAAAGATTGACTAAATCTTTGATTGTCGGAGTTTCAGCTGCGCAAATTACAGTTGTAAAATCGGCACCTGAGTCAAAAAACATTTTTCCAAAAACATTTCCAGCATCAGCGATCTTACCATCAGCAACAATTATTTTATCAGGAAAATTTTTTCGAAGTTCAGAAATAGCTTTTTTACCTTCAGCAGCTAGTAAAATTGTTCCAACTTCAATAACATCAATATATTTTTCTGCTTTTTTTGCAGACAATATCGCCTCTTCAATAGTTTGATTATCAAGAGCAATTTGTAAAAGTGGTAGCGCCATGTTTTATTCCTTTCCTTATAAATTTATATATAAATTATACATTTTTTTATGATTTTTAGATCATTTTTGGCAAAACAATCGATCTTGATTCAAATTTTTGAAAAATTAACATTAAGGTGTTGGCTTTTTTGTCCTGGTTTAGTTTTGTGCGCTTTTTTGACTTAAAAAGCAAAATTACAAAATATTTAAACTACCTTTTTTAGCTAAAACACTCACAAAAATCAACTTATGATAAAATAACAAAAATCAAAGAAAATACAACTACTATTTAAACTCAATGCAAATAGAAAACTCGTTTTTACTAACATTGAGCCTAAAAAAACATATGAAGTTTTGAAAGAACAATAATTAAAAGCCCTAAATTCGAAGATTTCTAAACGGTTAAATTTAAGGCATACCATCATATTTAAAAATATAATGGAAAATTCGCATTTTCTGATTTTTTTATGGCAAAAACATTCTTAATTCCTCCTTAATTCAATATCAAAATTTATTAATTATTCTTAGTGAGTCTAATTATAACTTATTTTTATTTTTAACCAAGCATTTTTTTTTTTTTTTTTTGAAACGGTTAGTTTTAAAATAATAAAAATTAAGATTTTAGCCTAAAAAAGACGGATTTTAAACTAGGGCAAAGAAAATTAACAGTTTAATATTATTATAACATCATAGCATATTGCTGTGGTGTTTTTCAATTTAAAATCGATTGAATTCTATAGTTGTTGTATCAAAATATATAATCTGCAATTATTTTTTTCAAATCTTCAAAAGTTATTTTACTGTAGTTTAACTCATTTAAGCATTCACTTTTTATAATTGAAAATCAATATTCAGCCTCCCTATTATCCAAAGAATTTCCTATGCGAGACAATGAAACAGTTCCTCCCATTTTATTTATTTTCTTTTGAAGTGTATTGAAATCCATGGTCCGAATGAATAACAAAATCTTTATCAATAGACCTAAATGTCTTTATATTACCCATAACTAAATCAAGATCATTGTTTACAGATAATTTAAAATCTCTGATTTTTTTAGTTTTATGCTCAATTATTACAGACAAAAATACATGGTTTTCCTTAACATCTCTGGGAGCTTTTATATATGTAACATCAGTAGCAAAAATATTTCTATTTAATTTATCATTGTAGTCGCGTTTAACAATATCCGGTAGTGCGAATTTGGTGTTCTTAATTTCGCTCTTTCTTCTTTTTTTTCTAATTTTGCATACTAAATTCAATCTTTTTAAATGTCTTCCAAGACTTCGAGGATTAATGTCGATATTATATTTCATAGAAATATAAGCACTCAACCTTAAGCGACCATATCTACCTTTGTTATCAAGAAAGGATTTTTTAATTATTGCGTCATTTTCGTGCTCTTTTACTTTTATAACTCTAGTTTTAGATTTTGCCACTGATTGTCTGCATACATTAAAAATTTTTGCAGATTTGCTGTAGGGAATATTTAGTGTTTTGGCTTCACTAAGTTTTCCTGATTTTGATTTATCTTTGTTGGTTTCGTAATATCTCTTAGCTATTTCTATTAATTCTTCTTTTGTAAATTCGTTTCAATCGGGTTCAATTTGTTTTTTAGGTTTGCCAGTCCCTGGCTTTCTCCTCGCACCCTTTTTATCTAATAATTGGTCTTGCATACCATTATTATAATATCTAATAATTTTTTTGATTCTTCGAACTAGTTGATCTCTGGTTATAAAATTTGTATCTGGCGAAATATCATTTATATAATTTATTGTTTTTTTTAATCCAAATTCATTGTAAATTTTATAAATCATATCAAACTCGTCTTTTTTAAAGTGTCTTGACATTAGTATTCTCCTTTTTGTTGCATTTGAAAATTTAAAAAAGCTAACACTTTGGGTGTTAGCTTTCTCCTTAAACTCGGACAAAAAAGCCAACACCTTAGTGTTAATTTTCTCTGTCCTGGTTTAAAATCCGTGTTTTTTGACTCAAAGTCTTAATTTTGATTATTGTAAAATTAATCTTTTGCAAAAAAATGCTTGGTCTAAAAAAAATTTCTGCTATAATTACACTCACTAAGAATAATTAATAAATTTTGATATTGAATTAAGGGGGACTTAGTTATGTTTTTTGTCTAATAAAATCAGACAGTGCGAATTATCCATTATGTTTTTAAATATGATGGAATGCCTTAAATTTAACCGTTTAGAAATCAACAAATTTATGGCTTTTAATTATTGTTCTTTCAAAACTTCATATGTTTTTTTAGGCTCGACGCAAATAAAAACGAGTTTTCTATTTACATTGAGTTTAAATAGTAGTTGTACTTTTTATGATTTTTGGTAGTGTTTTAAACTGCTTTTTTAGTTTGCTTTACTCGATTAGTAAGTGGATTTTGCATTCATGAGTGTTAGATTTAAAATTTAGTGTTTTTGCCTTGATAGTTATTTTTCCTGAGTTTGCCAAAAAAGTTAAAAAGTGCCCAAAACCGGACACTTTTTAAGATTATCTCATCAAACTGGAAAACTCGGGAATATTAATTTACTTTATTTTTCTAGATCTTTTAATTTAAAGAAAACTTAATTACAATTAATTTCAACAAAAAAACAAAGGTTTTAGAATTGACCAGTTTAAAAAAGAAACTAATTACCGTAAAATTTCAACTGAAATTTTAGGCTAAAAAAACATTAATTATTAGGATTTTTTACTAAAAGCGATATTTCTTGAAATATAATAAACAGATTCGGCAAGTGTAGGGTGGGTAAAAGCTGAATTTTGAAGGTCTAGAATTGTCATATTTTTGGTTATTGCTAATGCAATTTGGTTAATTAAAGTTGCTGAATCTTCAAGAAAAATAGTTGCTGATAGAATTTTATAAGTGTTTTTTTCGTAATTAATTTTGACAAAACCAATTTCAAAATCTAAGTTAGCATGTGCTCTTGGCAAATTTCTTGCAAAAACTTGCGCTGTTTCAAATTCGATTTTTTCACTTTCTAGCTCTTTTTCACTTTTTCCAACAAATGAAATATCTGGATTTGTATAAATTGCAAACGGAATATTGGATTTTACAAATTTTTCGTCAGATTTTTGGTGCAAAATATGTTTTGCAACAACATCTCCATGTTTATATGCGCTTGTTGATAACATCATAATTGCATTTAAATCACCAATTGCATAAATATTTTCTTCTGAAGTTTGGAAAAATTCGTTTACTTTTAAAACACCATTGTCATATTTTTCTAGATTTAACTCAGAAAATGAATCATTATTAACAACTCTGCCAACTGCAAGTAAAATATTTTGAGTTTTATGTTTAGAAACCATTTCGCCTTGTTGAATAAGTAAACCATCAGTTTCGTATTTTAAAACTTTTGCATTTGTTATGACATTTATTTTATCTCTTTGGATAATTGAATTAACAGCGTCTCTTATTGATTCATCAAAATTGCCAAATAATTGATTATTTGATTCAATTATTGTTATTTTTTTGTCAAAGTTAGCATAAAAACTAGCAAACTCAAGGGCAATAACTCCACCACCAATTATTGTTAATTCATCAAAATCGTGATAATCTAAAATTAAATCATCAGAAGTATAAACATTCGCTTTTTCGATGCCTTCAATTTGTATTTTTCTTGGTCTACTTCCAGTTGCGAGAACTATTTTGTCTGCATAAATTTCGTTGTTTTCAGCTTTAATTATATTTTTAGAAACTAATTTTGCTTCTTGGTTAAAAACAGAAACACCTGCACCATCTAGGGCACCTTTGATTGCTTGTTGCAATTTTTTACTGTTATTGCGTGCATTTTCAAAGACTTTTTCTAAATTAAATATGTGACTGGATTCAAAACCGTATTTGTCAGAATTGGACATTAATTGTCTTATTTTTGCAGACTTTAAAATTGTTTTAGTTGGGATGCACCCTCTATTTACACAAGTTCCACCTAAGACATTTGATTCAAAAAGTGCGACATTTTTGCCGTTATTAGCTAAAATAGCAGCCAAAGAGTATCCGCCTGGACCACCACCAATTACTGCAACATCAAATTTTTTCATATGTTACTCCTTTTTTCAAGTTAAAATTAATAAATTATGAACAGCAAGCTTTTTAAATAATTTTAAAAAAGAATGCTTGCCTAGTTAAATATTTTACAGCAAAATTGTAAAATATTTAATTTATTAAAATTAAAATCTATTTTTAATAAATTTTAATAATTTTTTTTAGTAATTTTAGCACCAAAAAACGCTTGTTTAGCAATAGTTGCCAAATCAATTATTTAAGAGAAAAATTATACAAACTTAAATTTTTAATAGCCAAATTTCTTAATCATTTTAGGGTCATTAAACCATTTTTTAGCAACAGCTACTCTGTTTTTTAGGACAACTTTTTTACCAAAAATTTCTTCAAGTTCTTTGCGAGCATTAGTACCAATTTGTCCAAGAACTGAGCCAGCTTTACCGATTATTATTGGCAAATGGGATTTTCTACCGACATAAATTGTTGCATCAATTCGAATACAATTTTTTTCTGATTCATCAAAATTGTCAATGACAACAGCGGTTTGGTGTGGAATTTCATCATCAACATTCAAAAGTATTTGTTTTCTTATTATTTCTTTTGCAAAAAAACGCGAACTTTGATCAGTAACATCTAAATTATTGAAAAAATGATTTGACGGATAGGCATATTTTTCAATTTGGCTTAACAAATTGGTTCGTAAATCCTCAAAATTAGTTGAAAAAGGTAAAATATTGTCAAATTCAAGTTCAAATTCTTTCATTTTTTGCGACTGTTTTTCGAAAGTAAACTCGCCATCTTCAATATCAGTTTTAGTAATTATTGCAATTTTGTTTTTAATATTTGAGATTTTTTTAGCAAAAGCCTGTGTATTTTCATCAATTGGCTCATTAACTGGGTGTAAAAAAAGAACAAGATCTATTCCCTCGAGTGTTGAATTTATCGCGAAATTTAGAGAATTACTTAAATTATTAATTTTATTATGAAAACCGGGAGTGTCAACAAAAACTATTTGAAGATTGTCTTTATTATAAATTGCGTTAATTGCATCTCTAGTAGTTTGGGCTTTTAGACTAACAATTGAAACTGGAAATTGAACAATCGAGTTTATTAGTGAAGATTTACCTGAATTAGGTTGACCAATAACTGCAACAAAACATGTTTTTGTATCCATATTTATAAAAAATCCTTCTTAAATTGCAAAGGGAGAAGTTGATTTAATTTTTTCTCAATAAATTCTGCTTTTGAATTATAAAGAAAAATGCTAACATTTTCAGAAAAAAATTCAACAAAAACTTGTAAACATTGACCACAAGGGACAATAAACTTACTAGATTTTGGGCTATAAATATGAATTTCTTTAAAATTTTCAGGATTAACTCCTTGGGCAATTGCTTGAAATATCGCTACTCTTTCGGCACAAATTCCTGCAGGATAAACGGCATTTTCAACATTTATACCTTCAAAAGTGCGTCCTTGTTTTGTTAGCAAAATTGAAGCTACTGCAAAATTGGAATAAGGACAGTAGGCATTTTTGCTTAGTTTTTTTAGGGATTCAAATATTTGTTCCATTAGCGAAAAATCTCCAAATTTTTTAAAATGTTCTCTACTTTTTCGTGCATAAATTTATTATTTTCATCATTATCATGATCCAAACCTAGTAAATGATAAAGGCTATGAGCAAAAAGGTATGAAAATTCGCGTTTTTCAGTATGATTATAGTCTTTTGCCTGTTTTTGAATTTTTGATGGTGTCATAAAAATTTCGCCTAAAAAATGAATTTGCAAATTATTTTCTTCAATTTTCAAACCACTTGGGAATGATAAAACATCAGGAACATAGTCTTTATTTTTGAATTTAAGGGCTAGTTTTTGGGCCTTTTCTTCACTTATTAGCATTAAATCTAGATTAATTTCACCTTGTAAATTTTCATTTTTTGCAAAAATTTCAAAAATTTTTTTAAACAACTTTAAAAATTTAAACTTAACCTTACTTTGATTCTCAAAATTAATTAGAATTTTCACCATTTACATTTAATTTTATTCTATTTTGTAAAAAGATCTAAAAAATTACCTGTATTTTTTAAGAAAAGAACGGCTGGCAGTTGAGTTTTTGGTTTTAATAACAGTGATTTTGTGAACTCAATAACAAATTCATTCTGTTTTACATTAACAATTTTTGTAATTTCAAGTCTAACTACTCGGTCCTGAAATTGAAATTGGGCAAATGAATCTTTATCCATTAAATAATATATGTCTGAATTTACTGTCGCAAATGTTTTATGTTTTTCATCAATTTCTAAAATAAAATTAACGGTCCTGTAGGTTTTTATCTGAAAAAAATAGTAAAAACTTGCGCCCATCAAAATTAGCAAAAAGACACTAATTATCATTGTTATCTTATTGTTTTGATATATCTTTGATGTCAAAAGTTTCTCCTTGGTCAATTACATATCTTTTTGAATGAGAGATCTCGATAAACATTGCATTTTTTTGGTAATTTGAGATTACTTTCTTTAAAAATTCAAAATTTTTTTCATCGATGTTTTCAAAAGCTTCATCTAATAAAATTAAGTCAAAATCTTTGGTTAAAAGTTGCAAAATTGCGATTATTTGCTTTTGACCGCTAGAAAAATTTGAGCCATTGTTAACAAATTTTGAGTCAAGGGAAATTTGCCATTCATAAAGCATTTCCTGAATGTCAAATCGTTGAAAATTATTAATTAAATTCTGAATTTTTTCAGGATTTTCATTTGTTATAAAAGAAAGAACGCTAATATTAGGGAAATAATTTTGCGATTTTATGTAGCAAATTCGCTTACGCAACTCGTTTTGGTCATAATATTTTAAATCAAGATTATTAATTAAAAAATCACCGTTATAAACAATTTCCTGATTTAAAAGTCGTAAAAATGTAGACTTTCCGCTTCCATTTTTTCCAATTATGTGCAAATTTTCTTTTATTTGCATTTTTTCAATATAAAAAAGTGTCTTATTTTTATAATAACTCACGCTTAAATCTTTTAATTTTATGTCCGAAATTTTTTGGTGATATTTACCGGTTGTTTCTTTTTCAATATTGAGCACAAAATTTAAAAGCTCAAATTCCTTTAAAAAAATCGGCAAATTAGTGACTATATTAACAAATGAAGAAAGCGGATTAATAAAAAAGCTAAAAAAACTTAAAAAAAGTAGTAATTCGCCAATGGATAATTTATTATCAAAAATTCAAAAAGAGGAAATAACCACAATTAAAATCGGCGCTATTGAAAAAAGAAAATTATTAAAACTTGATAAATAACTCTCTTTTTTCCAAATATTGAATTCTGTCTTTTTATAACGGTAATATTTTTCATCAAATTGATGCTTTAAATTTTTATAAACATCATCACGCTTTAAATTTTCAAGGGAAAAAATCATGTCATTTGTGCTTGTCAAACTATTTAGTTGATCTTCCATTAAAAATTGGTGATTTTTGGAGATACTTTTTCGCACAATTATGCTAATAAAAAGGTAAATTATGCCTATTCCAATAATTAAGCCCAAAATTTTAATGTCTATCCACAACAATATAAAAAATGAAATTAAAAAAGTAATAACTTCGTTGAAAATATGATAATAAAAACTGGCAGAAAAAGCTGCAAAACTTGGAATTAAATTAATCCTTCTAATGTAATCATGATTGTCTAATTTTAAAAGTTGAAAATTTTTACCTGTTTTTAGAGCGTTAAAAAAACGATCAAAAATATCTTTTTCGATTTTTAGTTCAATTTTATGAATATATATTTTTTTAATAATGTCCTGTAAAATTCGCCAAATTACAATCCAAGCAAAGAAAAGACTCACTTTTATGACAAGACCTAAATCTTGTTGGGGCAAAACCTTGTCAATTATTGTTTTCATGAATAATGAAGATAAAAAATTACTAACTGCAGTTATAAAAAATAAAAAAATAAGATATCAGTTACTTTTTGACTCAAGGAAAAACCACCAATTATTCCATGACTTATCTTTTATTTTTGATCTTTTATATTCAGGATCTTTTTGGGCAAAAATTACAACATTTTGGAAAATTTTTGCCATTGTTTCAGCTTTGATTTTTACTTTTCCTTTTAAGGGATCGATAATTTCAAATTTTGATTTTTTTACTTTTGTCAATAAAACATAATGATTTAAATCCCCAGTTTTAATTAGAATAATCGTTGGTTTTACGATGTCTAAGGTTTTTAAATTCTCATAAGGACCACCGTAAGATTCAAGAATAATTCCAAATTCCTTTGCCAATCGCTCTAAATTAGCGATGTTTATCCCGTCATTTGAATAAAAAGCTTTTGTTTTTAAAGAGTTTATTGATATTTTTTTATCATAAAAGAAATGATAAATTGATTGAAGAACCGCCAATCCACAATCTTTTAAATCCTTTTGCAAAAATACTTTCATCTTCTGCCCTAATTGTTGTAAAATTAATTAAAATATTAAAAAATAGAAAAATTTAGGAAAAACTAACAAAAAATTATGGAACAATACAAATTTAATCGAATTTTCTTAATAGTAACTGATTCGCTTGGAATTGGGGACGATGGTTTTCAAGACGTTTTTGGCGATTCGGGCGCAAATACTTTATATTGTGTTTCAAAAACTGGTGAATTAAGAATTCCTTTTTGAAAAAAAATGGGAATTTCTAATGTGGCTAAAATCGAAAATAGTGGCAAAATAAATAAAGAACCACTTGCTTATGTTTCAAAAATTATCGTAAAATCAAATGCAAAAGACACCCTCGCGGGTCATTGAGAAATGATGGGAATTGAAACTGTTCAGCCTAACCCAAATTTTGATCAGGGTTTTCCTAATGAACTAATAAGAGAGCTCAAAAAAGCCTTTGATAATCGAGAAATTATTGGCAATAAATCAATTAGTGGGACTGTAATTTTGTCAGAATTAGGACAAAAATCTATCGATGAGGGCAAAATAATTGTCTATACCTCACCTGATTCCACTTTACAAATTTGTGGTCATGAAGAAACATTAGGGCTTGAAAATCTATATCGCTATGCAAAAGCTGCAAGAAAAATTTGTTCTTCAAGGCCAGAATGAAACGTAGCTCGCGTTATTGCTCGCCCTTATATTGGTCAAAACGGAAAATTTACACGCACTTTTAACAGACATGACTATGCAAACACACCGCCAAAATCAATTCTTGATAGATTACAGCAAAAAGGAATTGAAACTATAGGAGTCGGTAAAATTGGCGATATTTTTTCAAAACAGGGACTTGATAAAATTTTTGGACCTGACAGTGATGAAAATAATATGGATATCGCAATTGATATTGCCTCCAAATCCACAAAAAATCAATTTATTTTTGTGAATTTGGTCGAATTTGACTCAAGTTATGGTCACCGTCGCGATATTATGGGCTATTGTCAAAATTTAAATAATTTTGACATTAAACTAGCAAAATTAGTAAATACACTAAAAGATGATGACTTATTAATTGTTTCTTCTGATCACGGAAATGACCCTTGTTTTCCCGGCACAAATCACACACGCGAGGCTTTACCACTAACAATTTTTTCAAAAAAATTCACATCAAAGTCCAAAAAATTAAAAAATCCTGTTGATTCGCTTGCAACTATCGGAAACATAATTGCCAGAAATTTTCAAGTTGAGCTAGCGGAAATAGGTGAAGATATTTTTGACTCTTTAGAATAATTATTCCTTGAATTTACAGTTTTAAATATTTTAATTTCAGAATTTTTCCAATAAAAGGGCTAAATAATTGCTACAAATTCTTTTTAATATATTGAAAAATGATAAAATTTTATTAAATTTAAAGTATAATTTATTATTTTTTTATAATTAGTCAGATTTAAACTCAATTATCTAGTCAGCAAAAGCAAAAAAGTGGAATAAAATGAATCATTTAAACAAAAAAAATTCGGCAAAAAACCAAAAATATAGGAATAAGAAAAAAAATACTCTTCCTTATTTTGATCTAGAAGCAAAGGAATTTGCACACGTTTTACAAAAGCAACGCTCTCTTTTTGTAAGTTCGCTCGACTGTAATAGTTCTAAAAATTTACCTGGTATTTCAAGTCAAAATGACACTCAAGATGGGGTAAAAAATTGTGACATCTTGAGTGCTCCAAGTTGTCAACATAACAGTAATTTAATGAAAATAACCTATGAAAATCGAGCTTTTTGCTCAAATAGTCAGTCAATAAATTACCAATATAAGCATACTAAAATCTCTGAAGACGACGAAGAAAATAGTTGCCTTGAGTTTCAAAGTCTATCCAAACAACGAATTAAAAGAATGGCTAATATTTCAATTATTTATGGCTCACAACTTTTTGATCAAAATATTGACATTGATGAAATAAAAAATAAGTATTTTGAAGTCACTTTTGATCAGTTGAAAATACTTACTTTTGTCAAGAAAAACTATGTTTTTTTGAAGAAAGTCATTACTTTACAGTTAAAATCTAATTGAAGTTGAGATAGAATGTTGCCATTAATTCGATCAATTTTGCTTTTGGGAGCTGCTGAATTATTTTTCCAACCACGCCGAATTATTTTTAATGAGGCTATTGAAATCACTAAAATTTTTAGCATTGAAGGTGGCGATGAATTTAGTTTTGTAAATGCTGTTTTGCAAAAAGTATACAATTATTATGAAAACAAGAATCTTCTTAGACCTCAAAAATAAACATGAAATAAAAAGTCATATCAAAATTGAGACTAAATTTTGAAAATATAAAAAAATACTTGGAAAAAAATTTAAATTTTTATTTTATAACCTTTCAAAAATTTTAGAAATTAGTGTTTCAAATCAACAATGTGCTCAACTTGATTTAAAATTAGTTAATAATATTTACAAAGTTGAAAATTGAATTTCATGCATGAAACAGTTTTTAAACTTAAATTTATTTTCAAACTTAAGAATTCATAAAAATTTAGCAATTTTTTTGTTTTATAGTTGACAAATTTACCTACAAAGATTTAAATTCAGACAAAAATTATTCGATTTTGAAGACCGTCGAAGAGATGCTTTTAACAATTTATCGCTTGAATGAATAAAAACTGATCCAAATTTTAATATCAAACTCATTGAAATTTTAAGGAGATGAAAATAAATGAACCTACTTAGCAAAATTCTAAGCATGGGTTTTGAAAAAGCTGAATCATTAATTAAAACTGGTCATGTAAAAGTCAATAATAAAGTATGCCTTCTGCCAGCATATAAAATTAAAAATTTAGACCAAGTGACAGTTGAAATAAAGGAAAAATATGTCTCCCGTGGCGCCATAAAATTGCTTTGAGCTTACGAAAAATTCGGACTTGATTTTAATAACAAAATTGTTCTAGATATTGGCTCTTCTAAAGGTGGTTTTACACAAATTTGCCTTGAAAAAGGCGCAAAAAAAGTTTTTGCTCTTGATTCAGGTTTGAATCAATTAGATTATTCTTTAAGAATTGATCCTAGAGTTTCAGTAAAAGAAAAAACCAACATTAAATATGTTACAAGCGATTTTTTTGATGAAAAAATCGACATAATTGTTTGCGATGTTTCCTTTATTAGTCTTAAAATTGTTATTAGTGTTGTAAAAAATCTGTTAAAAAAAGGGCAAAGTTTTATTGCTTTATTTAAACCTCAATTTGAGGCTAGCTCAAAATATGTCCAAAAAGGTGGTTATGTTTCGCCTGAATTTCACGAGTTTTTAATTAACAGGCTGGTTGAATTCGCTAAAAATGACTTTGATTTTGTTAATTCAACTAAATCACCAATTAAAGGACTAAAATCAAAAAATATCGAGTATTTTTTGCATTTTATCAAGAAAAATGACTAATTATAAACAATTTTTTCCTTTTTTAAATAAGGTAACTTATTTAGATTCTGCGGCAATGACGCAAAAACCAATATCTGTAATTGAAAAAATTAACCATTTTTACACAAATTGTGCAGTTAATACACACTCATCAAATTCAAAAATCGCCTTTGAAAATTTACAGATTTTAAACCAAACTCGCGAAAAAATTGCAAAATTAATTGATGGTTTTGCCGAAGAAATTATTTTTACTTCTGGAACAACAGAATCAATAAATCTTTTTGCTAACATGATTAAAAAATCCATAAGAAGGGGAGATGAAATTTTACTTTCACCCTTAAATCATTCTTCAAATCTACTTGTTTGAGTCAAAATTGCTCAAAAGGTGGGCGCAAAAATTGTTTATAGCACAAAAATAGTTGACAAAATTTCACCAAAAACGGCTGTTATTGCTATAAGTCAAGCAAATAATTCAATTTTAGTAAATCTAGATTTACCTAAAATTTGAGAAAAAGCTATAAAAAACGGCGCTTTTGTAATAAATGATGCAACACAATCAATAAACTTTCAAAAAGTTAGCATGAATTTTTGCCACGCATTGGCTTTTAGTTCTAATAAATTTTACGGACCAACTGGATTAGGTGTGCTTGCAATAAAAAAATATTTGATAGATTGACTAGAACCTGTAAAATTTGGAGGGGGCATAATTCGAAAATTTGACAGCAAAAATTTACTTTTTTATAATGATTATCGCAAATTTGAAGCCGGGACACTAAATTTTGCTGCAATTTGGGGCTTAAATGCTGCTATTGATTTTATAAATGAAATCGGGATTGAAACTATTTATAAAAAAATTAAAATTTTGGCCGACTATTT
The DNA here is from genome assembly GCA_009756935.1 of Mesomycoplasma ovipneumoniae. Next base: position 45,667 of record VZDP01000003.1, read on the forward strand.
ATATGAAAAATTAGAAAAAATTGATGATATTGAAATTTTTTCAAAAAAAGGCGACCATATTATAATTTTCAATATTAAAGGTTTTAGCGCTCAAGATGTTGCTTCATACCTAGGAAATAACGATATTTATGTTCGAAGCGGGAATTTTTGTGTACCGTTACTAAAAAAAGTGCTAAAAAATGATAGTTTCATCAGAGTTTCGCTTGGTTTTTACAATGATTTTGCTGATATTGACGACTTAATTACCAACCTAGAAGAAAAGAGGTTTTTAGATTTTGTATAATGATTTTATTATTCGACGAAATATTATTGTCGATGCTAATGAAAAATTCAAAGAAAAAAAACGAATTTGTAAGTCAACAAGCTCTGAGATGAATAATAACTGTGACGATTGGGCTCAGTTAGACTTAGAAATTATTGGTCAAAAAATTAAAAAAATACAATTTTGCGCTTCAGGTTGTACACTTTTGCTCGCAAGTTGTTATTTATTTGAAAAAATTTTAATTAATAAAACCATAAGTGAAGCGCAAATTTTGCTTGAAAATTATGAAGAAATGATTAAATCTCAAAAAATTATCCCAATTTTAGGAGATTTAAATGCACTTTTTATGGTTAAAAGTCACCCAAACCGAGTAATCTGTATTAAACTACCTTTGTTTTTGTTGCAAAAACAAATTGAAAATCATGAAAACAGTTAGAATTCATAAATTTTTATCGCAAATGGGAATTGCCTCCAGACGAAAAGCCGAAATATTAATCAACGAAAAACGAATAAAAATTAATGGTAAATTTGCACAAATAGGCCAAAAAATTTCTGACCTTGATGTTGTTGAGTTTGACGGTCAAAAAATAAATAAAAAACCAAAAATCGTCTGATATGCGCTAAATAAACCAAAAAATTATATTACAAGTCGAACTGATCCACAAAATAGGCCAACAATAATGGAATTTTTTGATAAAAATTCCTATTTGTTTCCAGTAGGCAGGCTGGATTTTGAAACAACCGGACTAATTTTGGTAACAAATGATGGCGAAATTAGCAATAAATTACTTCATCCTAGTTCAAAAATTCAGAGAACATATTTAGTCAAAACTGATTTTAATTTAAATGATGAGGAAATCAACTTTTTGAATAACAATGAAATTTATTTAGATAATGTAAAATCTGTTCAAAAAGTTCAAAAAGTTGCCTCCCGGACATATATTGTCAAAATTTGGCAAGGTTCAAACCATCATGTTAAAAAAATTTTTATATCTGTTTCCAAAAAAGTTCTTATGCTCCGAAGACTGAGTTTTGCAACTATTGAACTTGGAAATTTAAAACCAGGTGAAAAACGTAAACTGTCTCAAGCCGAAATTTTGTCACTAAAGAACATTTTTTAACAAATTAAATTTTAGCTAAGCAACTATTATATATAATTATCAGTGTAATACTTAAATGAAAAACGATTCAACTATGGAAAAAAATAATTTTGTAATTGTTAAACCAAAGAAAAAATTTTTTAATAAAAAAACCTTTTTATTTGGTTTGTCAGCTTTAGTCTTTTCAATTGCCGTAACAGTTTTTATTCTCTTTACTTTTATTTTTAGGTTAGTTGATGTTGAAGGTAACTCGATGTTTCCAACTCTACAACACGGGCAAAAAATTTTTATTAATAGAGTAAAATCACCAAAAAGAAACGATATTGTCGCTTTTAATTACAAAGAAATAGTTTTAATTAAAAGGATTTTAGGACTGCCAGGGGATAAAATAACTGTTAAAGATAATGAAATTTACATAAATGATAAAAAAGTTGCAACTTTTATCAAAAGTGCAACTTTTTTGTTCGATGGAATAGTGCCTGAAAATAAATTTTTTGCTGTTGGTGATAATTTGGAAAACAGTAGCGACAGCCGAGATTTTGGATTTTTTGATCTAGGTGATGTCATTGGAATTTTATAGGGGTTAGTGCTACTTTATATAAATTTGTTAATTCATAAATATAGACAACTGTTAAAATAAAAAAATATAATTTTTTTACAAAATATTATGAAATTATATTTTTTTATTTTTTACTTTCTTGTTTTTGAAGATCATGATATAATTTGTTAAAAATATAAGAACAAATTATAAGGAGAATTTAATGAAGGTAACAACCAATTTTATCTGTTTTGGCAATTTTTGCAGATCATAGTGATTTAACCAAAAACAAAATGGGTTATTTTGAAGATTTGAAAAGCATCGGTCAGGCACTCCTAATTTTAAAAATATGTTAAAAGCTAGCAAAAATACTTACTTTATTGGAAACTAAAAGAAATTAGAAAAAGCAGAAAAAGCAGGTTACTATCAGATTTATATCAAAAAATTTAAATTTGTAACTTTTGATAATTCTGTTGAAGATAAATTAGCACTTCCTTATTTGGTTAATGATGAAAAATAAACTAATTCTTACTAAATTTTTGGGAACAACCCTTTTAATTCCGGCATTTTTTTTAACTTCCTGTGGAAATTTAATTACTTTTATTACTAAACAGATTTTTAACATAGATGACGGAATTAACAATCCAGAAAATTACAATTCTTACTATTTTTTAAATTTACTAGCAAAACATTATGAAGAATTTAATACAAAAAACGGTACTTTTCCAGCCCTAAATTTGTTTTATAATCAACCAGAAAAACAACGGGACAACATTTGATTCCTTCGCGAACCTGATGATCTAATAATTGAAAACTTAGAACAATTTCAAAAAAATATAGTTGATAGAACTGAAGAAATTATAAAAAATAATCCTAATTTTGCAAATGTTAATACTTCTGAACTCAAGTCAGAATTTGAAGACAAATTTCTAAAAGGAGAACTTCTTGAAAAAGTCTTAGAAAAAAACAATATTATAATAAACGAACATGTTAGATATTCATCGACAACTCGTGTTACCTACTATTATTTTGAAGAAAATGGTTTTTCAAGCATTACAGCCACAAGATTTGTACCAGATTATGTTATAGATTCAAAATTAATTGAACCTGACAGAGTTTTTGATGATTCGCCTTTTTTTAATGTTATAGTCTATCCTAAAAATAAAACAATCACCTTTAGGGACATTGACGAAGGAATTTACACCGACGATAATGATAACATTATAGATTATAAAGAACAGAAAAAAAAGAAAATATCAATTGAACAAGAAGCTAGAAAAATTTATAATAAGCTAGCAAAAAGGTACAATTTGCCAAAAAACAAGATTAGTACTTCTTCCCCCTTTTTTATGTCTAGTATTATCAATTTTAGCCAAAAAATTAATAATATTAAAACTTTAAAGCCAAAAATTCTTGATTTAATTACAAATAAAATTAATCCTTGATCTAACAGTTTTTTACCAAAAAAACATGCTATTATTAAAAATATTGACGAATTTAAGACAACAATTATTGACCGAATTTTAAAATTGGATCCTAAATTAAAAATTGACCAAAATGATCTAATTTCTGATTTTCAACAGAAATTTTTAAAGGGCGAAAAACTTAATGAATTTCTAAAAAATAATAATATTTTTATTTACGAAACTTGAGAGCGAATTGGTTATGAACCATTTTGAGGAAGTGTTCTCCAGCCCATATCGACTCCTACTAATTTTTCAAAAAGAGTAGAATGAGAAAAATTGGTTCTTAGAAAAACAGAAAATAATAATATTTTTTTGACAACAATTTTTCAAACGGATTTAGCACAAAATTTTATTACAATCCCTGAATCTAGTTTTCAAAAAGCGGCCTTCCAAATCTTGGCTTTTCATAAGAATAAAAATATCGTTTTTGATAAAAACGTTAGTCGACTTGAACTAATTGAAGATTTAAAAAACAATTATTTAGATAAATATGAAGAATCAAAAAAGAAAAAATGACTAGATAAAAATTACATATAAGTCTGAATTAGTAGAAAAATCAGGCAAATAGTTTTTTTCTATGATTTTGACTGCACCACTTTTGCTAATTTTTTCTCTCATGTTCATTTTAAAAGATTTGGATAAATAATTTACCTAATATAAAACTTGGGCTTTTATATGATAAGTAACTTTTAAGGACCTGGTTTAATTTTATTTTCTTTTTTATGGCAAAAGGTCAATAATTTATTGTGAGAATTTTAAAATTTTTTAGAATATTGAAAATTATTAATAAATAAAGCTCATGATTATTAGTAATAATTTGTTAATAAAAGTATAATGATAAAATATTTATTTAAAAGTATAAGTCGGGTTTTCAATAAAAAAATTAAAGTGATAATAAAATGAATATAATTAAATTAAAAAGCCAAAAGATGTTATAATTTTTATAAATAATTTTAATTGGGTGTGAAAAATGAAATTAGCAAAATTTAAAAAAATAATTTTATTATTGGTGTTTTGACCATCAATTTTTTTAATATATCACTCTTTTCTTATAAATTTTGATACTAAAAAATATTGATATGCTTCAAATTTTAGTAATAAAATCGATATAAGTGAGCCTTTTGCCAAACAGTTAAGTAACTCGCCAAAAATTAATGATTTTGATAATCAATTCGAATTAAAACTATTGTTAAACCCTGATTTCTTGAGTACTGAGTCTAAAGAAATTAATAATTTTAATCTTGAATTTATTAAAAAAATAGAAAAATCAGGATTAAAATTCAAAGAAGCTAAGAGCAGTAAAATATTACCAATTGTATGGTTTTATTTTGATACCGAGAATGATAGAGAGTTTTTTGTAAAAAATTCAATGGAAAACTCGTTCATTAGTCGTTACATTGTATATAAAAATGAAGGAGATAAAAAAACAAAGCCTTTAAGTTGGTTTCATTATAATAATCAATTTCTAAATGGTTACAATTATTATTTACCTAAATATTTATTTCCTAAAAGTCAAATTGACAAGTTTAAAGAATCAATGTCAAAAAATATTAAGATTGTTAATTTTGAAGAACAGGCTAATAAGGATAAATTAACTTACAAATCACCACAAACAAAAGTTGGTGCAATCGAAGTTGAGCATGAATTTAACTATGATTTTAAGAGTTATTTTAATGATAATAACATTCATATTAACGACTTGGGATCTACTAATAAGTGAATTAAACCAATTACAACGAAGTATGATGAAAACGAACCATATCATTCAACTTTAGTATCGTTAATATTAGGTAGTAAACTAGGTATTGATACCAAGTCAACTTCCTATTTGTCTATATTTACTACTAACAGTCAGTGACAAAAAGCAATTGAATGAATGGTTGAAACGAATAATGTTAGGGTAATAAATCACAGTTATGGGGCCACAGGAAAAGATTTTTACGATTATAAAGAAGACGCCTTTTTTCTTGATTTTTTAGCAAGAAAATATGGTGTTATTAACGTTTTTTCAGCTGGTAACGGTGCAATGGAATATTCTGATGAGAAATACGAAGACCACCCTTGAATAGATAAAAAAAAATTATCTTTAAATTCTATAGTTGTTGGCGCACTCGATGATAATTCTGAGCCTTGAAAAATTACCAAAAACAAAATTGCTGACTATTCAAATTATAAAACTGGCCAAGAATATTATGAATTGGCCAAACCTTTAGTCGTCGCTCCCGGGCGAATTTATAATCCTGTTACTAATCATTTTAAGGATGATTTTGTTAATGGAACTAGTTTTGCAGCCCCTATTGTCACTGGTTTAATATCAACATTCCTAAGAGAAAAACCAAATTTAGATAATGATGATAATAGACTAATAGCATTAAAAGCGATTTTATCTGCTTCAGCAATTTCACCAGATCATAGTGATTTAACTAAAAAGAAAAATGGTTATTTTGAAAAATATGGCTCAGGCACTCCCGATTTTAAAAATATGTTAAAAGCTAGTGAAAATACCTACTTTATTAGTGACCAAAAAAAATCAGAACATGAAACAATTTTTACTAGCAAACCATTCTGAGTAAATTCAAACGACAAAATTAAAGCTTCTTTGTCTTGAATGTTTAATGCCGGTCTTTTAAAAAATAAAGTAGCCGTGCCTGACAAGAGCAACTACGTAAGTTGATGATGATTTTTAACACCTTTTACTCCGATTGGTTTACCAGTTGCAGGCGCCGCTGCTATTTTAGATGCTAAATCTAAGATTAACCAACATAAAAATGACTTTGACAAATGGTTAGAAACACATATTAATTCTGAACGTTTAAAATTAAAAGCTACTAAAGAAAATCAAAATGGCAATTTTGTTTCAGATTATGATTTGTATTTGCAAAAACTTGATTCAAATAATAATTGAGTTGATGTTTCTTGGTCAACAAGCTCTAAAAGCAATGATGAATTAATTGATTTTAAAGCGGAAAAATCAGGCCACTACCGGCTTTATGTGAAAAAATTTAAATCTGTAACTTTTGATAATTCTGTTGAAGATAAATTAGCACTTTCTTATTTGGTTAATAATGAAAAATAAACTAATTCTCACTAAATTTTTGGGAACAACCCTTTTAATTCCGACATTTTTTTTAACTTCCTGCGGAAATTTAATTCATTTTATTGATAAAGAAATTTTTAACAAAGATGACGGAATTAACAATCCCCAAAATTACAATTCTCACTATTTTTTAAATTTACTAGCAAAGCATTATGAAGAATTTAATGCAAAAAACGGAACTTTTTCAGCCTTAAATCTGTTTTATAATCAACCCAAAAAGCAGCGGGACAAATTTTTATTCCTTGGCGAACAAAGTAGAATAACAATTGAAAACCTCGAACAATTTCAAAAAAATATTGTTGATAGAACTGAAGAAATTATAAAAAATAATCCTAATTTTGCCAAAATGAATACTTCTGAACTCAAGTCAGAATTTGAAGACAAATTTCTAAAAGGAGAACTTCTTGAAAAAGTATTAGAAAAAAATAATATTATAATACGCGAACGTGTCAGATATTCAAGGCCAACTCGTGTTACCTACTATTATTTTGAAGAAAATGGTTCTTCAAACATTACAGCCACAAGATTTGTGCCAGATTTTGTTAAAGAAGGAGAATTAGTTCAACCCGATGTAGTTTTTAAAGATTCGCCTTTTTTTAATGTTATAGTCTACCCTAAAAATAAAACAATCACCTTTAGGGATATTGATGAAAAAATTTATGCTGGTGATAATGATAAAATTATAGATTATGAAAAGAAGAAAATATTAATTGAAACAGAAGCTAGAAAAATTTATAATAAACTCGCAAAAAAGTACAATTTGTCAAAAAACGAGATTAGTGGTTCATCCCCCTCTTTTATGTTTAAAATTATCGATTTTAGCCAAGAAATTAATAATATTAAAACTTTAAAGCCAAAAATTCTTGATTTAATTACAAATAAAATTAATCCTTGATCTAACAGTTTTTTACCAAAAAAACATGCAATTATTAGAAATATTGACGAATTTAAAACAACAATTATCGACCGAATTTCAAAATTAGATCCTAAATTAAAAATTGACCAAAATGATCTAATTTCTGATTTTGAACAAAAATTTCTAAACGGCGAAAAACTTGATGAATTTCTGAAAAATAATAATATTTTTATTTACGAAACTTGGGAACGAATTGGTTATGAACGATTTTGGGGAACAGTCCTGCAACCCATATCGCCCCCTACTAATTTTTCAAAAAGGACTGAATGAGAAAAATTGGTTTTTAGAAAAACAGAAAATAATAATATTTTTTTGACAACAATTTTTAAGACGGATTTAACACTAAATTTTAATACAATTCCTGAATCTAGTTTTGAGAAAGTTGCCTTCCAAATCTTGGCTTTTCCCAAGAATAAAAGCATTGTTTTTGATAAAAACATTAGTCGACTTGAACTAATGGAAGATTTAAAAAACAATTATTTAGATAAGTATGAAGAAAAATAAAAAGAAAATGCAAAAGAAAAAAACCATATATAAGTTTAAATTAGTAGAAAAATCAGACAAATAATTTTTTATTTATAGTTTGTGGTAAAAACTCTTTTGCATTTTAAGCAACCATTTTATAGACTTCTTTTACTTCTAAAAGTAAAAAACCTAAAAAGCATAAAGTTAAAATCTAAAATAATAAACTTGCTTTTGCTGTGCAAAAAGCAAGTAAAACAAGTTGTTTTTGCATCTAAATTAATACAATAATTTAGATATTTTTAAAAATAAATTATCTAAAAAAATTAATCTAGTGTGATTTTTTGTCTACCAATATGCATTAAAAATCACTTTCGGCAACGAGGCAAATCTAGACCGCTTTTATTTATAAAATTTTTATTTTTGCATAAAATCAACAAGTTTTCTTCAATTTCTGAATCAATTAGCGAGGGTTTTAGTTCTAAATCTGTTATGAAATTTGGATATTGTTCAGAAATTATTTTGTATGCTTCAATAAAAAGATCACTAATATTTAGAATTTCTCACCTTATCAAACCAATAATAGCTAATTTTACGGCTAAAATTTGATCGTCCATTTTTGGCAATAGGATACCTGGGGTGTCAAGAAAAAGAAATTTATCATAGCTAATTCATTGATTATTTCTCGTTATTCCCGGTTGGTTTCCTACTTTTAGCTGTGATTTTGTGATTAAATTTATTAGCGTTGATTTTCCAGTGTTAGGTACTCCGACAACAAAACATTTTAGACTTGGCGAAAAAAATTTAGTTGAATTTTTTTCTTGTTTTATTTTAAAAATTTTATTTAAATATGATATAATTTCTAATCTAGCTGAATAATCTCGCAAATTTACAAAGAGAACAAAAAATTTTTTATCCGTAAAAAATTTTTTTATTTTAGTGAATTTGTTTTTATCAGCTAGATCAATTTTTGTTACTATTACTAGTGTCATTTTTTGCTTTGCAATTTGCAAAAAATTCTCATTTAGACTAGAAATAGGACATCTCCCATCCACAACTAAAATAAAAAGATCTGCTATTCGCGCTTTATTTTCTATGTCATTTATGCTTTTTGCCATATGGCCTGGAAATCAATTTATTTTCATGCAATAAATTATAAATCTTTTTATTAAAAAAGTGGTATAATTGTAAATTGTGGTCACGTAGCTCAGTAGGATAGAGCACGAGCCTTCTAAGCTTGTGGTCAGAGGTTCGAATCCTCTCGTGATCGCCATTTTTTTATTTTTAAAAATAAAAAAAATAAATAAAAAAATTTTGCTTTTTCAAAAAATAGTGTATAATTATTAATTGGAGAAGTAGCTCAGCTTGGCAGAGCGCTACGTTTGGGACGTAGTGGTCGCAGGTTCAAATCCTGTCTTCTTCACCATTTGGGGGGGTAGCTCATCTGGCTAGAGCGCCTGTTTTGCACGCAGGAGGTAGAGGGTTCGACTCCCTTCCTCTCCACCATTGGCTCTATAGCTCAGTTGGTTAGAGCGTCCGGTTCATACCCGGAAGGTCATGAGTTCGAATCTCCTTGGAGCCACCAATTTTCATATAATATATAACAAAATCGCCTGGATCTATAGCTCAGCGGTTAGAGCATCCGGCTCATAACCGGTTGGTCATTGGTTCGAATCCAGTTAGATCCACCAAAATGGGCAATTACCCAAGTGGCTGAAGGGACTAGTCTTGAAAACTGGCAGGGGTGTGAAAGCCCGCGGGGGTTCGAATCCCTCATTGCCCGCCATTTATTTTAAAAAAAAAATCTTAACACAGCGGAGTAGAGCAGAGGTAGCTCGTTGGGCTCATAACCCAAAGGCCGTAGGTTCGATTCCTACCTCCGCAACCAAGGTCTAGTAGTAAAGTGGTTAATACGCCTCTCTGTCACGGAGGAGATCGCGGGTTCGATCCCCGTCTAGACCGCCATGGCTCCGTAGCTCAGTTGGTAGAGCAACGGTTTGAAGCACCGTGTGTCACTGGTTCGATTCCTGTCGGAGCCACCATACCTAATTGCAAGCTCCAATAATTTATAAGTAGTTATAATAAAAATGTCGTAGATTACGGCATTTTTTAATTTTTAATTTTTTTTTAATATTTTTTAGTTAAAAAAAATATTTATCTTGTAAAATTTAGTATTTATTTTTATGTAGAGAGAAGGTATTAACAATTTTTTACCAAAATCCGGATTTTTATCTTTCCCTTACTGTAAATTTACTAATTTTCCTTTTAATTATTCTAGCAGTTCCGGTTTTAATAGTATTTTTGATTGCAATTGTTAAACCGCGAATTAAACGAACGTCAAATATTTATCTCTATTCACTCAGCACCGGTCTCTTGTTAATGGTTGCAACAGTTGGACTTATGCAAGAAGGGTTTAATGGCGCTGAAAATTTCGCTCATAGCTATGGTGATCTAGAAAATTTATTTAAAATTCTAATAATTGGCGGTGGCTCAATTTTAGGTCTGACAAGTGTTTTTATTGCCCGTTGATTTTTTATTCGCATTTTTAAAAAAGATTTGCATCTGGATCACAAACAGCACGATCATAGCGATCATATTGTAAATTTTTCTGACATTGACAGTCCAAAATCTGCTTGACTTGCAATTTTACTTCTACTTTCACACCGAACAATTGATGGATTTATACTAGGATCTGTCATTGCCAGAGTGACTGCAGGAGAGGAAGTTAATTGATATTTAATTGGAACTTTTGTTGCTCATATGTTAATTGAAATTTTAATTATTCACTATCGGCAAGTTCAATATGGTCAAAGTATCAAAAAGTCCGTAATTTACAACCTAATTACAACGTTAATTTTAATTCCAATTATTGTAATAGGTGCTTTTTTGAATAGATTTTTTATTCAAACTGGTTGACTAATTCCATTTTTCAATGTTTCTGGTGGAGCAATTTTGAGTTTTGTGGTAATAATCGAATTAGTTCCTGAATTTATTCACCTCAGGAATAATTCCTCAAAACAATGGCATATTTCGCTTATTCTTTTTGCAGCCGGAATTGTTTTTGCTTTAATTCTTTTAACTCTTCACCAACACTAGTTTTTGAATAGTGTAACTTAATTTAGCAAGTTTTTTGCAAATTTTTAGAAAATTTCGAGCCTTACAAAGCTCGTTTTTTTATTTTTTAAAGGAATTTTCTTGAATTATTAGGACCAAAATTTTAACTATTACAGTTTTAGTTTTATTATAAAAATGCTGTATTTTACGACACTTTTTTAGTTGAGTGCTGTTTTTTATCTAAGGTTTGAATTTCAACTTTCGGTTCAGATTATTTTTGTAATCAAAACTAAATTGACTATTATCTAAATTAAAATATTTTTTTAATTATGTTGGCATACATAATTAAAAAAATTTTCGAAGTTTTTCAACCAAAAATTCAAAAAAAGCCGCAAATTATGGTATAATTTTAAAATTAGTATTGCTTTTAAAAGGAAATATATGATTGAGGACAATAAAAACCATAAAGATAACGAAGAAATCAAAGAAATTGATTCTAGCTTAAATAGTGACGATGACAAATCGGATGACTCAGACAAAATTTACGAAGTTAAACCAACAATTTTAGAAACAGTAACTGACAATATTGTTCCAATTAAAATCGAAGATGAGATGAAAGTTTCATTTCTTGATTATTCAATGTCAGTTATTGTTTCAAGAGCTCTACCTGATGTTCGTGATGGACTAAAGCCTGTTCATAGACGAATTTTATACACAATGAGTGAACTTGGAATAACTTCAGGAACTAGTTATAAAAAATCAGCTAGAATTGTCGGTGATGTTCTTGGAAAATATCACCCACATGGTGATGCTTCTGTTTATGATTCAATGGTTCGAATGGCTCAACCTTTTTCACTACGCTACCCGCTTATCGATGGGCATGGTAATTTTGGTTCAATTGATGGCGATGAAGCTGCGGCAATGCGTTATACTGAGGCACGACTATCAAAAATTTCTAATAAAATGATTGAAGGTATTAAAAAAAATACTGTAAATTTTAGGCCTAATTATGATGCAAGTGAAATGGAACCCGAAATTTTACCAGCAAGATTTCCAAATTTATTAGTTTCAGGGGTTTCTGGAATTGCTGTTGGGATGACCACCAAAATTCCACCGCATAACTTAGGCGAAATTATTGAAACTTTCATTACTTTTGCAAGAAATCCAAATATTGACATTAATGAATTAATTGAGACTCTTCCTGGTCCAGATTTTCCAACAGGTGCAATAATTTCAGGGAAAAAAGGGATAAATCAAGCATATTTAACCGGAAAAGGTACTTTTTGAATTAGATCAAAAGCAAAAATTGAACACTTAAATTCAGGTAGATCACGAATTATTTTTTACGAAATTCCTTATGAAGTTAAAAAACCTTCTATTATCGAAAAGGTTGCTTTTTTAGTAAAAAATAAGAAAATTCTTGGAATTAAAGATATTCGTGATGAAAGTACTCGGCACGGAATTCGTGTTGTTTTTGATATTAAAAAAGGATTTAATCCTGAAGTTATTTTAAATAAACTTTATCACAGCACCGATTTACAAATTAGTTATTCAATAAATATGCTTGCACTTGTAAAAGGTGTGCCAAAATTAATGAATTTAAAGGAAATTTTATCTCATTATCTTGAACACCAAAAAGAAATTAATCTTCGCGCACTGAACTTTGACCTGGAAAAAGCTAGCGAAAGACTTAATATTTTAAGCGGTTTAAAAATTGCTATTGAAAATATTGACAATGTAATTGCTATAATAAAATCTTCAAGCTCAGACCAAATCGCTCAAGAAAGATTAGCTCAAACTTATAATTTAAATCCTGTGCAAACAAAAGCAATAATTGACATGCGTCTTGGTCGGCTAACTAGTTTGGCAATTGAAAAATTAATTGGCGACATTGAAAGTCTAAAAATCGAAATTGACGAAATTAAATCAATAATTGAATCACCTGAAAAACTAATTGAATTAATTATTACCCAACACAAAGCAACCGCTGAACAATTTAGTGATCCACGAAGATCTGAAATTATTACCGAAATTATACGACTTAATGAAGAAGATTTTATCCCTAATGAAAAAGTCATTATTTCTCTGACACAAAATAACTATGTAAAAAGGTTAAATTTAGAAGAATATAGGCTACAAAATCGTGGTGGCTTTGGTGCCTCAGTTTCAAATTTATACAAAGATGACGAGCTAAAATCTGTTTGCATTACAAACACCCACAGCGATCTTTTAATTATTTCTTCACGGGCTAAAATTTTCAAACTTCGGGCTTACCAAATTCCTGATAGCTCAAAACAAGGAAAAGGTCTCCCTTTTTTAAATCTTGTACATGTACAAAAAGATGAAAATATTAGCGCTTTAATTCCTTGAAATCAACAATACAAAGATCATTGACTTATCACAGTTTCTGCTTTTGGTTATATTAAAAAAACGGAACTTTCAGAGTTTAGTTATATTCCAAAAAATGGAAAAATCGCTTTAAAACTTGTTGAGGGTGATTATTTAAAATCAGCCTTTATTGTGCCAGCAAATTCTGAAATCAATATTATTTTAGCCTCATCCCAAGGACTTGTAAATCGTTGACCAATTAAATTATTACGAAATACCGGTCGGGCTTCAATCGGTGTTAAAGGAATTGCTCTTGAAGAAGGACACGAAATAGTTGGCGCTTGTTACACCTTTGGCAATGATTTTGTCTTTAATTTAAGTAAACATGGTTATGGGAAAAAAACTCCTGTTGAAGAATATCGACTAACCGGAAGAGCAACTAAAGGACTAAAAGGTCTAGACGACGAAAAGGCTGGTGATCTTATTTTTGTCGGCACAATTGGGCCAGATCAGGAAGCAATAATTATCACTAAAAGAGGTTTTGCAATTAGAATTGATCTTGATAGCGTCCCAATAATTAGTCGTAGGACAAAAGGGGTAAAATTAATTAAACTCAAAGGTGAAGACGAAATAAGTTTTGTTACTTTAATTAAAAAAGAAGCAAATTAGTCTATCAATTTTTGGCAAATCGCTAATAAATTCACAGTTGAAGAAAATTTAAGTAGATTAAAATTACAGAATCTAAGACTTTAAAATCCTAATTTTGAATTTTACAGTGTAATTTAGACGCTGATTTAAAGTCTTAAATTCATCCCTTTGTCTTAATTTTTGACATCCAACTGGCAAACACAAGAAAAATAACTATCAAAGAAAAACACTGAATTTTAAATCTAACCATAATAAAAGAAAAAATACAACTACTATTTAAACTCAATGTAAATAGAAAACTCGTTTTTATTCGCAGCGAGCCTAAAAAAACATATGAAGTTTTGAAAGAACAATAACCAAAAGCCCTAAATTTATAGATTTCTAAACGGTTAAATTTAAGGCATTCCATCATATTTAAAAATATAATGGATAATTCGCATTTTCTGATTTTTTACGGCAAAAACATAATTAATTCTCCCTTAATTCAATATCAAAATTTATTAATTCATTCTTAGTGAGGTTTATTATAACACAATTTTATTTTAGACCAAGCATTAAGTTAATATATTAATTTCAGACACATTCAAAAAAGGTGTGTTAAAATGAAACAATACAAATTTACAGTTGAAGACAAATTTAAATACATTAAAATTGCCGAATCTAAAGGGCTAAAAAACGCAATTTTGGATTTTGCAGAAGAATTTAGAGAAATTTACAAAAACAAATCTAAAAGTAAAAAAGCGGATAAAGAATGAATGTTTCATATATACGCTAATAATTTGATAAGAAATTGGCAAAAAAAGTTTTATAATAATGATATGAAAAGTTTAATTAGTACTCGTGGAAAAATCAAATCTCCACGCAAACCAAAAAAGAAATATACAATTAACGATCTTTCCGAAAATGATCGTGGAATTTATCAAGAAATAGTGGAGAGGGTTCTTAAAAGATCCGGAATTGACCCCGCAATTATTCTTGAGGAGCTCAAAAAATTAAAACAAGAACAAGAGAAAGATAAAGATAAAATCGAAAATTGCACTAGAATTTGTAGCGTTTTTAACGTTAATCGCACTTCTATTTATGAGAAAATAAGGGTGAAAAAACCACCAAAGAAAATGATTTATGATGAAGACTTACTTGAGTGAATTCGTGAAAATTTCTATTTATATCGAAAGGTAAAAGGCCGCGACATCCTATATAATATTTACATAAATCAGGGAAATTATGTAAGCACGTACGTGTTTCAAAAACACTACGAATTTTTAGGATTAAAATCAATTACTTATAAAAAGCAAGGAAAACCGGCACCAAAAGAGAAAAAGTTTACACGAATTTGGACTGAAGATCATATCAAAGGTGAATTTAGCTCAGAAAATTTTGGTGAAAAATGGTTTGCTGATATTAAATTTATCAAAATTAACAACGAATGATTTTACCTACACTCAATTATTGAAACAAAATCCAATTACTTGCTCAATTTTTCAATTTCTAAAACAAGATTTTCAGAAGAAACTATAAACTTAGTAAAACAAACAATCAAAAAGTATAATATTAAACCAAAATTTTTCCATTCAGATCATGGCGTGGAATATGCGAACTACAAATTTGCTAATTTTTTAAAGCAAAACAATATCCAACAATCAATGTCACCAAAAGGTTATGCCCTTGCAAACCGGCCTATTGAATATTTTTATGCAGTTTTTCAACGCGAATTGCTTAATATTGAGGGCGAAAATTTTGAAAATGTGGCTATTGCTTATCAAAAAATAAGTGAATTTATTGATTGGTATAACAATGAAAGGCCTCAAAGTTGCTTATCATATAAAACTCCAAGCTATTATATGAGGTAAATTATTTGTCCAAATTTTTAAAATGAACATGCTAGAAAAAATTAACAAAAGCGGTGTAATCAAAATCATAGGTAAAAAACTAATTGTCTGAGATTTTTCTACTTATTTATTTTAGACCAAGCATTTTTTTTTTTTTTTTTGCAAAACGGTAATTTTAAAATTATAAAAATTAATATTTTAACCTAAAAAAAACCCGTATTTACGGGTATTTTTCCATATTTATATTCACTAAAAAGTGAATTTTTGCCTAAACTGGGAAACTCAGGAATAAAATACTGAAAATCAACTAAAACAATACAATCAAAATCCTGAATAAAAAGCAATAATCTTAATTTTTTGCCTAATTTAGGTGCATTTAGATAATATCCTTAAAAAACATTTATATTGAATCTTGTTTTTCAGACTTAATTAGATTAGCATCAAAAAATCGCTTTTTGATGCGGCGATATGTTCACTCAATAAATATAGGTTCTAGGATAACGGGTAGTAGAAAAATGGGAACAATAACAGTTCCTAATGTTGAAATTTTTAACCAAAATGTTGGTTCATCAAGAAGAAAATGATTAAAGCATAGAAAAATTGCTAAAAAAAGAAAAATTCAAATTGATAAAATATAAAAAAATAAAATTTTAAATAAGTAGTAGAAAAACTTTTTTCTGTTAAAATTTTTTTCATTTTTATTAAAAATTGAAGCAAAAATAAATGTATAAAATCAATAATAGTTCTGCATCTCAGCTACAACCCAGTCAAATTCACTAATTTCCT
This sequence comes from Mesomycoplasma ovipneumoniae, assembly GCA_009756935.1. The sequence continues at coordinate 62,153 of VZDP01000003.1, forward strand.
TGCGGTTCCTTAACTTAATATTACGATATTTAAAAGAACGTCTAGTATGCTTAGGGGAATTAATTGCTTCTGTAAAAAGGCTAATTATTGGGTAGTTATGTTGATATTTTCAACAAATTTTTCTGGATTTCTTCCTCTTTTTTTTACAATTTTTAGTGTCAACAAGAACAGAATTTACAAAAGATTCTAAACTAAAATTTTGTAAAAATTCAAAGGTTATACTTTTATTTTTCAAATCATACTTTCAGTATAAAAATTTCTTAAAAAAGTAAATAACAAATTTTGCTCAAAAAGCATTTAAAAAAAATCCAAAAAACGCAATGAAAGAATATATCACCACATTCATAATATTCGGAAATCAAATATTATAGTCATAAAAATAATTATCTTTATTTTCAAGGCTAAAAATAAAATTTTCACCAAAAGTAAAAAAATGAACTCTGTAAACAAAAATTAACACAAATAATGATATGGTCAAAATGATTGAAAATAAATGAAGAATTAAATAGAAAAGTCGCGAAATTAGTCTGGTTTTATAGTAAAAAATCGGCTCAAAACTGTTATATTCTACAAGTAAATCGAACAATTTATAATAGCTGTTAGTGCCAAAAAATGGGATAAACAAAATTCAATTGTTGAATTTTAAATTAAAAAATTTTTCTAAACTTTCTTTCTTAAACATTATCTAATTAAATTGGTTAGCCTCTATTTTTATACAAATTTCAAGTTGCATTTTGAATTATATCAATTATACTAACTGTCCTTTAAATTTGCTTGAACTATATAAAATTATTAAATTAATTTTAACATATTTAACTAATATAAAAAGAATAAATCTCAATGAAAATAAATTAATAAAAAATAGACACACCTTTTTGATGTGTCTAAATTAATGTGTTTATTTCTTTATTTTTTAAGGTAGTTTTATTCTATTTAAAATTTCAGATTTTAAATTTTTCCTCATTTTTGTAAGGTTTTTTTGGTTTTAGCTGAAACTTTAATACGAACTTTTTGCCCTGAGGCAGTTTTTAGTACTATTTGTTGTAAATTTAAATTAAATTTACGTTTTGTTGCATTTAGGGCGTGAGAACGGTTATTTCCGCTCATTGGTCCACGTTGTGAAATTGGGTCTTTTCTTGCCATTTTTTTCCTCCTGTGATAAGAAAGGGATTATTTTTGACCTTTTTCTAAAGCAATTTTAATGATATTATCAAATTCAGTTTTGCGACTAATTGCCATTTCAGCAAGCATTTTACGATTAATTTCAATGTTTGCAAGTTTGATTTTATGCATTAATTGCGAATATGAAATTCCTTGGTCACGAGCTGCAGCATTTATTCTACTAATTCATAATTTTCGAAATTCACGTTTACGCTGTTTTCGATCACGAAAAGCATAGGTTCAAGATTTAATTACTGCTTGTTTTGCAACTTTAAATCCGATTGATTTATGCCCTCAATAACCTTTTGCTAATTTTAATCAACGACGGCGACGCTGGCGCGTTACACTTCCACCTTTGACTCTCATAATAAAATTTCTCCTTTTATATAATGTAGTTTCAAAAAATTTAGTGAATTCTTTGAATTAATTAAATTAGTTTTTTTATTCTTTTGTAATCTGAAGGATCGATTAAAGTAGCTTTTCTTGATTGGCGCTTTTGTTTTGTAGATTTATTTTGCGCTAAATGTGAGCGATATGCATGTCCGTGTTTAATTTTTCCGGTTGCAGTAACCTTAATTCTTTTTTTCAAAGCTGACTTTGTTTTTAATTTGATTTTAGGCATTTTTTTCCTTATTTTGAATTTCTTCGTATTCTAAAAGTTCTTTTAGCTGTTTTGAAGAAGTGAATTTAGGTAGTTTTTTGCGATCACGTTCAAGATGCATAACTAAAAAATTACCGTTTTGTGAAATTTCCTTGCTTTTTTTGGCAATGTATTTCAATTGATCAAAAAATATCTCAAGTGTTATTTTACCTTGATCAATTCGGGTAATTTCACGACCACGAAAACGAAGAGCAATTTTTACACGGTCGCCATCAAGAATAAACTCTCTAGCTTTTTTTGATTTTACAAGAATATCTTGCTTGTTAATATTAAAACTAACCCGTATTTCGCGGTTATTAGTAAAGGATTGCTTTTCCTTTTCTTCCTTTTTTTTCTTTTTTATGTCGTATCGAAACTTACCATAATCAAGAATTTTCGCTATTGGAACTTTTTGAACTTTTTCATCTTTAGTTTTTACTTCTTTAATTGAAATTAAAACTAAGTCAAGTCCTTTGGATTTTGCAAGTTCAAGCGCTTCTTTAGTCGGAGTTTTTCCAATTTTTTCATTGTCAAATCCAACTAAAAAAACGTTAGGAAACATGATATTTTCGTTAATTTGGTGATCTTGTTGTGGCTTTCTTTGAAAAAGATTTTTAGGATTCAAAATTTAAATTTATCTCCATTTTCAATGGTTTTTACTATGTTTATACAAAAATCTTAAAAAGTATTAAATTATAATTTAAACAAAAAAATAATAATCTTTGTTTGCTAGGTAAACCCAAGATCTTGCGATCTTCAGGTGAGAGCAAATCTACTTTCTGCAAATAAAAATTTGCATTATAATTATACTTAATTTTTAAATTTTCAAAAGCAAATTTTTAAAAATTTAAAAATTAATAAACAAATTGCACCATTTTTTCGTTTTCGACAACTAAAAAGGTGTCTCCTTTTTCGGCTCCAAATGGTTTTAAAACATTACGCGCTAAATTAAAATCACTTTTTATTGCGTTAAATTCGGAAATAGAATTAATTGAAACAAAAACTGAAGATGTTATTCCAAATCCTGAAATTAATTTTTCATTATTTACAACACCAATAACGGCGGTATTTGGACGAAACTTAGCTATTGCTTTTAAAAGTTCACCAGTTCTTGATAGAACAACAGTATATTTTATTTCATTTTCATAAGCAAGGTGAGCTAATTTGTGAGCAATTTTTGCTCGAGGACCTTTTGAGTTTTTAGTAATTACTGCCAACTGTTTTGTATAAAAAAGCTTATTATAAAACTCTTTTTCTGCTCTTTTATTAATTACAGCCATAACCTGAACTGACTCAACAGGAAATTGTCCTTGGGCTGACTCACCAGACAGCATTGTCGCATCAGCACCTAATTCAGTTGCTCAATAAACATCAGAAACCTCAGCACGAGTTGGTTGAGAAGATTTTTCCATTGAATCAAGCATTTGTGTTGCCACGACAACAGTTTTGCCTGCAAAACGACATTTTCTAATTATTCTTTTTTGCTGATATGGAACTTCTTCATAAGGAACTTCGAGTCCTAAATCACCGCGGGCTACCATAATTCCATCAGATAACTCGATAATTTCATCGATATTTTCAAGACCTAATGTTGATTCGATTTTTGAAATTATTTGAATGTGAGAGCCACCGTTTTCATCTAAAAGTTTACGTAATTCCTTAACATTTTCAGCTGAATTCACAAACGATGCAGCAACATAATTAATATTTTCTGAAATGCCAAAAAGCACATCGTTAATATCTTTTTGAGATAAAAAAGGTAATGAAAAAGGAACACCAGGCATGTTTAGGCGCTTATTTGGTTTCAAAATGTGAGAATTTTTTGTCTTTACAACAACTTTTCCATCTTCAATTTCAACAACTTCTGATTGTAATTTTCCATCATCAAAAAGAACTCTGTCGCCAACTTTTAGGTCTTTGTCAATTTCGTGTGAAACAGTTATTACTTGGTCAGTTCCTTCAAAATTTTCATAAGAATCTTTATCAGTTAGGACAGTTAAATGTTGATTTGCAAGAATTTTTTGCGAACCATTAAGAATTTTACCTACACGGATTTCAGGTCCTTTTGTGTCAAGCATAATTGAAATTGGAATTTGAAGTTCTTGCGAAGCTTTGCGAGCATTTTCAAATTTTTGGCGCTGTTCTTCGTATGTTCCGTGAGAAAAATTAGCCCGAATTACGCTAACTCCAGCTAAAACTAGTTGTTTTAAAACTTCATAATCTTGGGTTGATGGGCCGATTGTCGCAATTATTTTCGTTCTTTTTGAAATATAATTTTTCATTGCATTCATGATTTTTGTTTGTGTCCTTGTTTTTAGTTTTAAAATTGTTGAAAATATATAAAAAATTATTTATAATTATAATATCAAACTAAAAAATATTAGCAAATTTTTAATGTTTTTTTCAAAAAATCAGGCCCTGAACCTTCAAAATGAAGATTTTTATCTATTTTTGACTTGTTAATAAAAATTTCAAGCTCTTTTTCAGTTTGAAAATGAGGCGAAATTAAGTTTATAGTCTCTAAATTTTCTCAATTGAATGATAAGAAAATTTGGCTAACTTCAAAATTCTCAACAATAATTTTGAAGTTATTTTCAAATTGGTCAAAATTTTTAAAAAAATCAAATTTGACTTTATAGAAATTCAACAACTTACTTTCATTTTTAAAAGAAAACTCACCAAAAATATCAATTTTTTTTGGTGAGTTTCCAACAAAAGAGTAAATATCAACATTAATTTTGTTTGAATTAAATTTAATGGTTTGGATTGCATTGTCAGCAAATGAATCAGACTTAATTTGGCTAACTCATTCAGGAATTACGAGGTTTTCAATTTGATTACTTGCAAAAACTGAGCTATTTAATACAGTTACTTTTTCAGGAATTTTAATATTTTTTATTAAATTAGATTCAAAAGCTGAGTCTAAAATAATTTCAACATTTGAGCCAAAAACTACTTCGTCAATTTTATTTAACATGAAAGCAGACTCGCCGATTTTTAAAAGTGAATTTGGCAAAATTAGTTTTTTTATTTCTAAATTCATTCCTGAAAAAGCAAAATCACCAATTTCTTGAAAATTAAAGGATGATAAATCCAGAATTTTTCCTTGCAAAAATTCTGGATTTTTAATTATTTTTGATGCTTCATCGCGGGATAATGTGAAAACTTGCACTTTTTTCCTAAATTTTTCCTTTTTTAGATGTTTTTTAGCCTTTTGACTAACTTTGGGTGAAAGGAGATACAAATAATGAAAAAACAACCAAACCAAAATTTCGTTAAATTAAGCGAAAAAGATAAATATGAAACGGGCGGAGCTGGCGCTTTTGCTGTTATTTCAAATGTGGCAACCGCAGTTGGAAAAATTGCACCTGCTTTATTGGGAGTTGCCGCTGTTTATCGAACTTTTACAACAGGATCTGGTGAAATTAAAGGTCAAGATCATACTGTAAAATGAGATGACTCAAAACTTGCTAAAGCAGAAGCAGAAAAAGCACTAAAACAGCCAATTTATTTTATTTATTAACTTAATTATTAAAGAATTTTAAATTACTATTTATAAATTAATTGTTCATTTTCTTCTTGGCCAAATTCTAAAATAAAAGCCTCGATTAAATCAGTTGCAGCCTTAATGTCAGAAATACTAATTAGGCCATATGTTGAGTGTAAATAGCGCTGTGGAATCGAGATGCTAACTGTAGAAGTCCCGTAACCTGAATATTGGAGTTCTTCTGCATCAGTCCCTCCACCTTGAGAAACATATCGGTAAATTGGTATGTTTCTTTCTTTAGCAATTCGAAAAATGATGTCAACAAGTCTTGGATCCATCAATGCGCCACCATCGGCAATGTCAATAGCAACTCCGGCTCCTAATTTTTGCACGCCAGGAATTGCATCTTCGGTATCATGCGCAGCACCTGTGTCAATTGCAAAAGCAACATCAGCTTTAATCATTTTTGCAACCATTTTTGCACCACGTGAACCAACTTCTTCTTGAACAGTTCCTACTAAAATTGGGTTAGATTTTAAATTTTTATTATGCAAACGGTGAGCAAGTTCGTCAATTACAACAACTCCAGCACGGTTATCAATCGCTTTTGATGCAAAATAATCTTGATTGTGCATCAAAAAACTAGGGTTACTAAAGTAAATTCTGTTTCCTATTTCAATTGAAAGATCTTGGGCTTCTTTTTTTGATCTAAAGCCAAAATCAAAATAAAGATCTTTTACCATCAAAGCTTTTTCAATTTTGTTACGTTCCATAATGTGAATGGAAGTATGACCAGCAACACCGTAGAATTCTTGGCCTAAAGAGTTTATTAACTTAAATTTAGCACCAATTACAGCATTTCCTCAAATACCACCAACAGATTTTACTTTTATATAACCTTTTTCGGTAATATCTAAAACAATGAAGCCAACCTCATCCATATGTGCTGCAACAACTATTTTAGGTCCAGAATTTTGCTTTTTTTGTTGCATAATCAATGACCCAAAACCGTCACGAGAATAACTTAGATCAAGATTAGCGGTTGACCTTTTTAATTCAGCAACAATTTCATCCTCATAACGGGACATTCCATCAATATCGCAATATTTTTTTAATTTTTCTAATATTTGCATAACAAATTCCTTTAAACGTTTTTGATATAAAATTATACACTTTTTTCTATAAATTCCAATTAATTTGCTCTTTATTTTTTAGTTCTAAAAAATCGTTCATTTTTTCAAAAACTCTTGAATTTTCTAGCGATCTCCAAAAACCAAGAGGCGAAGGGTGTGAATAAAAAAACACTTTTTGAGCAGAAAAGTCCACATTTTTAAGGCAAGTTTTAGCTTTTTGACCTAAAATTAAAAAGACAATGTCTTTTTTGTTTGACAGAATAAAATTTATTAAATTAAGACTAAAAGTTTGTCACCCTATTTTTTCATGCGAATTAGGGCTTGATTCTCTGACAGAAAGAACTGTATTTAGCAGTAAAACCCCTTGTTTTGCTCAATTTTGCAAATTTCCGTCTGTTTTTGAAAAGTTTGGATATGATTTTTTTATTTCAGAAAAAATATTTTTAAGCGATGGTGGTAAAATTTTTGCTCGACTGGAAAAAGCAAGTCCATCTGCTTGTCCTTTTTGATGATAAGGGTCTTGACCGACAATAACTATTTTTAAATTTTCAAGACTTGTTAGCTCGATGGCGCGAAATAAGTCTTGTTTTTGCGGGTATATTTGGTAATTTTTGTATTCAATTTCTAGTGTTTTTTCAAGCTGTTGGAAATAAGTTTTTTTTCTTTCTTGTTCTAAAAAAGCGGCAAAAGTTGGGCTAGATTTCATAGGTCAAATTATAACAAACTAAAAAAATAATTTTTTTGCTTTTTTAATAAAAGTGGTATAATTTCTTTGTTTATTTTGTTAAACCATCCCATACCAAAAAGGTTAAAATCTAAATAATATCAGTATTTAGTGCCTTTAGGATGATTATTCATAGGAGCATCTTATGTTTGCAATTATTAAAACCGGTGGTAAACAGCTTTTAGTTGAAAAGGATCAAACAATTTTTATTGAAAAAATTGATAAAAACGAAGGTGAAAACGTAATTTTCACAGATGTTCTTTTTATTAATGGAAAAATTGGAACTCCTTTTGTTGAAAATGCAACTGTTGTTGGCGTTGTCGAAAAACAAGGCCGTGGTAAAAAAATTGTCGTTTACCGTCACAATCCAAAATCAACTCACAAACGTAAATTAGGGCACAGACAACCCTTTACTCGCGTAAAAATAACAGAATTGAAGGGATAATTTAGAAATGGCAAAGACCAAAGCTGGTGGTTCTACCAAGAATGGCCGTGATTCGATAGGTCGTAGACTCGGTCAAAAAATCGCTGATGGACAATTTGCGCTAACTGGTTCAATAATTTACCGTCAAAGGGGAACTAAAATTTACCCTGGATTAAATGTTGGAATTGGTGGCGATGATACTTTATTTGCACTTGCTGATGGAATTGTAAAATTTCATAAAACTAGAAAGCGCAAATATGCAACAGTTATTGTTAGCGATTAAAATTTAAAAAAGCTGACACTTTGGGTGTTAGCTTTTTTAAATTTTCAAATGCAACAAAAAGGAGAATTCTAATGTCAAGACACTTTATAAAAGACGAGTTTGATATGATTTATAAAATTTACAATGAATTTGAATTAAAACAAACAATAAATTATATAAATGATATTTCGCCAGATACAAATTTTATAACCAAAAAACATCTAGATCTAAGAACCAAAAAAATTATTCGATGCTATAATAATGGTATGCAAGATCAATTATTAAATAAAAAGGGTGCCAACAAAAAGCCGGGCAGTCGCAAACCTAAAAAACAAATTGAACCTGATTGAAACGAATTTACAATAGAAGAATTAATAGAAATAGCTAAGAGATATTACGAAATAACTAAAGATAAATCAGAATAAGGAAAACTTATTGAACCAAAAAACTAAATATTCCCAGAATTTCTTAAATAGAGATTATCTAAAATATCATCAGTAATTTTTTCTTTTGGAAGATCGGTAATTTGATTAGATATATGCTCGCATGTTTGTGGTGAGTTGCAACACTTAACCACCAATTTTCCATTTTTGGAATCTCATGTAAATTTATTTCTATCAAACTGAGTATGTGAGTTTTTATCTAAAGCTATTAAATTATGAGCTTCTGTGATTTTTTTAACAAAGCGTTGCACTTGATCACTGGTAAGATTATAGCTTTCCCTATTTACTAGTTTTACTATTTTTTCTTTAATTCTTTCAACTGGGAAAATATGTGCCCTGTCTAAATAAATTTGTTTATCCAAATCAAGAATATTAATAGAATCTATCTTAATTTTTTGAATTTTTGTTCTTTCTTTTTCTACTAAAGAATTAATTTGATCTAATGATAAATACTTTTTAATTTCTGCTAAAACTTTCTTACCACTTTCAATACTGTGTTTATTGCTAATGAGTTTTTCTAATGATTGATAAACTTTGTAAAGTTTTGAATTTTTAGGAGCATCTTTAAATCTATCAAAATAATTTTTATCATCTAATAAATCATCATCCTTATAAATACCATCATATTCATCATATTCATCATATTCATCATTATTATTTTTAAAATCAGAATAATATGTGAAAAAGAGTGCAAAATAACTGATATTTTTATCAAAATTTTTCTCATCATCTAAAATAATAGGAGCATTTTTAGGTATAAATAATTCTCCGCCTGGGTTGGAACCATAGATAAATTTATATAAATTTTTAATTGTGGTTAAAAAATTTGGTTCTCGTAATAGTTTATTTAAGTGTACAATTTCATCATTATTTAATATTTGTAAATCATCTTGATTATAAATTTTAGATCTAGGTGGTCTATCTTTTTGAACAACTTTTTGCTCAAGACTATTAAAAAACTCTTCCCTTTTTTTATAATAGCAACAACTTGTTTTATTAATTTGCTTTTGTTCATGGTCTTCATGTTTTTCTCTATGACTTTGAGTTACTAATTTAGACATGACACAACTATTAATTTGAATATAAAAATGATGAATTACTAAACTTTCAATATCATAAACAAAAAATATTTCCCCTTTAAATTGTGGTTTATCTTTGTTTTCTGAAAAGTGTTTGCTTTGAATTTTTAATTTACTTCATCTCAAAGTTGCACTCATCTATTACTCCTTTTCTAAAAGCAAAACAATTTTTTCAAATAGTGCTTTTAGAACTTCGATAGATATTGAATTACCAGCTAAAAATATTATAGATTTTGGTGGAACTAAATTTGTTTTATAAATTTTATGAGCATCACATTCTGTAAAACCCATATATTTAAAGGACTCGTAAAAATTTATTTCTCTTATGTAGTTTTCTTGAATCCAAAATTTAAGTCTAGAGTTAGCCCCTGATGCTGTAAGTGTTGGTCCGAAAAAGTCAGGATAATAAATATAGTTTTCAGAATTAAATTTAGTAAAATTAATAATTTCCCTTTTCTTAATTCTTGAGTTTGTTATTCTAGGGGTTGTTAGTTGATATTTAAAAATTTTGCTAGCTAGATTTTCTTCATTTGGTAGATGAGTAAAATCTAAAATCTTCTTTAAATTATTGTTATGTTTTATTGGGGTTGGTCATTCAAATTTTTTATTAGTCAACCAAGAAACCATGAAAACTCTTTGTCTATTTTGAGATGAACCAAAATCAGTAGAGTTTAAAATTTTTCATTTACTTTGGTAGCCTAAAGTTTTTAAAAAATTAATTCAATTATTAAATTCAGCACGAAATTTTTGACTAGCTAAATTTTTTACATTTTCCATCAACAAAACTTTAGGTAAATTATCTAAATTATTTTCTAAAATTCTTTTAATTTGCCAAAGTAGCCCGCTTCTTGTTGAAGGATTAAGACCTTTTTGCAATCCTTGTGTCGATAAGTCTTGGCAAGGAAAAGAATAAGTAAAAATATCTATATTTTTAGGTATTTGATTAACTTGATGAATATCTGAATATCAAGGATAATAATTATTTTTGCTGTTCTTAGAGATGAGAGAGAGAGAGAGAGAGACGGATTATTGAGCATTTTTAAAAAATAAGGATAAATTTTACGCAATTTATCTTCCTTCATTTTTTGAAAATAATTTTTAGACACTAAATTTTTGCTATCTATTGAAAGGCTTAATGAAGAAAGTTGATCAATAATTACTTCTATTGGCGTTTTTGTATCTGCTGGTAAGACTTCATAATTAATAATTTGATAAGAAATAATAGCGTGAATATATCACTCAATAATTCCTAATGATTCAACTTCAAAATTTAGAGTTTTTCCTACCAATTTCAGTGCACGCAATTGCGATCCTAGACCAGCAAAAGCTTCAAAAATAGTTATTTTTTTCATAAATAACCTTTCTTCAAAAATTACTTTATATTATAACGCGTAATAAAAACTTAAAGTAAATTCAAAGACTATAGAAATCGTAAATTTTACAAAAAGTGTATAAATTTATAGCAAATTTTTAAAAAAACCAGGCCAAAAAAAGTTGACAGTAAGGAGTTGGCTTTTTTGTCCGAGCTTATTTTTTAATTTTGTTTATTTTTTAGAGTAAAAATCTAAAAAAATTAGTTAGATCAGCCTAAATTTTTAACTCCTGAGTTTGACAGTTTGATGGCAAAAATTCGCTTTTAGTGAATGTGAATTTGCAAAAAATACCCGTAAATGCTTGTTTTTTTTAGGCTAAAACCTTAATTTTTATAGTTTAGAAATTAACCTTTTGAAAAAAATGTTTGGCCTAAAATAAAATTATGTTATAATAAGACTCACTAAGAATAAATTAATAAATTTTGATATTGAATTAAGGGGAAATTAGTTATGTTTTTGTCATAAAAAAATTAGAAAATGCGAATTATCCATTATGTTTTTAAATATGATGGAATGCCTTAAATTTACCCGTTTAGAAATCTTTGAATTTATGGCTTTTGGTTATTGTTCTTTCAAAACTTCATATATTTTTTTAGGCTCACTGTAAATAAAAATGAGTTTTCTATTCGCATTGAGTTTAAATAGTAGTTGTATTTTTTCTTTCGTGATGGTCAGATTTAAAATTTAGTGTTTTTGCTTTGTAGTTATTATTCCTGAATTTGCCAAAAAAGTTAAAAAAGTGCCCAAAAAATCGGACACTTTTTTAAGATTATCTCACCAAACTGGGAAGATCAGGAAAATGCAAAAAAATTACTTAGATCAGCCTAAATTTTTCACTAACTCTTTTTTGTAATCTTCAACACCAGGTTGATTAAATGGATTAACTCCGAGCAAATAAGCCGACATTGCGCATGCTTTTTCAAAAAACATTACTAAATGACCGAATGTTTTTGGCGAGCTATCTTCAACTTGAATTACAAAATTAGGGTTATTTCCTTGCTCTGAATGCGCTAGTGTTGTTGCTAAAAATGCTTGATAATTAATTTCATTTAAGGTTTTTCCTGAAAGTGTGTTAATTTTTGTTTCAAAAGTTGGCAACTTTTTAATTTCAATGTCAAATTTTGGTTTCTTTATATAAATAATGGTTTGAAAAAAATTTTTAGTTCCAGATTGAATAAATTGACCAAGTGAATGCAAATCTGTAGTAAAAATTGCAGAAGCTGGAAAAATTCCTTTTAAATCTTTTCCTTCAGATTCGCCGAAAAGTTGTTTTCACCACTCATTAAAATACATTAGAAATGGCTCATATGAAACTAAAATTTCAGTTTTATAGTCGTGATTTTTGTAAAGCAAAAAACGAGAAAGTGCGTATTTATAGGCTAAATTTTCTTCAACAAGCTCTTTTGAATAACTCTTGTGTGCTTGTTTTGCTCCTTCAATTACCTCAAAAACATCAATTCCAGCAAATATCATTGGAAAAAATCCAACAGATGAAAGAACGCTAAAACGGCCACCAATTGAGTCAATAACTTCAAATGTTTCAAAATTATTTGCTTTTGCTATTTCTAAAAGTTCGCCAGATTTAAAACCCGTTGTAACAAAAGTTCTATTTTTTGCTTCTTTTTCACCAACTTGATCAACTAAAAATTGGTATAAAATTTGAAATGTAACTGCTGGCTCAATTGTTGATCCAGATTTGGAAATAACATTAATTGCGAATTTTTTTGTCTTTAAATATTCAAGTTTTTGGGCTAAATCCGTTGATGATAGCGAATTTCCTAAAAAAATAACCTCGGGTTTATTGTCAAAAGGACCAAGACCACCTGTAAAATCAATAGCAGCTTTTGCTCCCAAATATGAACCACCAATTCCAATTACAACTAAAATATTAATAGAGTCTTCATGTAATTTTTGGATTTTTTGCTGCATTTTTTTGATTTCATCAAAATTAACAGCAGAACTAGGAAAATCATTTCACCCTAAAAAATTAATATCAGGACTAGATTTTGAATTAATTTTTTCGTGAATTTCAGCAACTTTTTGTTGAAATTCACTATAATTCAGGTTTATTTTTGACTTTATTTCTAAACTTAGACTCATAATTTATTTGCTCCTCGCATAATTTTTGTAGATTTTTAAATCCTGATTGAGTTTCTAAAAGATGTTCGGCTTCATTGTAGTAAATTACTCTACGGGTATCTAAAAGTGATGCTTTTTTGTTAAAATGAGAAATTGTCTCAATTTTTAAAATAAGTTGTTGGCCTATTTGGTAATAATTATCAATTTTTCGACCATTTGTTAGTTGTTTTGCATCTAAAAAAACAACGCCATCATAGCCATCAGGCATTGAAACCCAAAAATATTTTTTATGTAGAGATTTGATTTTACATAGTACTTTGTCACCGATATCCATAATTTTACTCGCTTTTTATTGTTTTTGTTTAATCAAATAAATTTACTTGCATTATTTTAGAAATTTTACCAAAAACTCCCAATTATATTAATTTTTTTAGTGCTGTATTGTTTATTTTTGCTTGGTCCGAAAATCTTCAATTGGCAAAAAATGCTATAAATTACCAGCTTGAATGATTTTTTGGGCGTTAATATCACCAATTCTATCAACTGAAATAAATTGTGAATTAATGAATTTTCTTCTTCCTGGGTTTACCAGTTTGATGGCAAAAATTAAGACAAAGGGTTAAATTTAACGCATCAAATCAGCGATCATATTTAAAAATAGCGATGAGATTTCTAGTGATCAAAATATTTGAAATAGGCATGATTTCTACTTTGATATCTTAATAAATCAGTAAAAAAAGGTAATTAACTTTTGCTAAAAAAGTTAAAAAAGCATAGAAAGTCCGAGATTTTTTTAAAATTATCTCATCAAACTCGTAAACTCGGGAAGACCCAAAGTAAAATAAATTAGTGGAAAAATTAGCAAAAGTGGCACAATCAAAACCATAGATAAAAACTAGTTATCTGAATTTTTTCTGCTAATTTTAATAATTTTTACCCTTCAAAAAGTCAAAATGTCAGCGATGTTTTTGGGAAATAAAGAACCACAGGAATAATGACATAACCTAGAAAAAGAAATAAGAGTGGTAGTAATCAAACAGCAGCATCTTCTTGAAAAAGTTCTTTATATAGATTCACATTTAATTGGTCTCAATAATAATATCCAGCAACTAATCAAAGTGGATATCATGTAAATATAAAATGCAATGCTGTAAAAATGAAATAAAATATTAAAAAATATTTTCATTTTTTTGGATTGATTTTTGATTCTGAATTATTAGAGTTATCAGAATTAAATAAAAACACTTCCAAAATTATATGAGAATAATATCTTGGTAAATAACCTTGTGCATGTCATAAGGGTGTGTTCATAATCTTGTGTTTTAAATTTTTATGGATTTTTCAAATAGAAATGTAATCTAATTTAATTTTACATTATTTAACCGGTTAGGGAAAATAATTTCTAATTGTTTTTTAATCATGAATCAATTTCTTACCTTTTGTCATTTTGTAGATGCGTTTTGGAGAGTTAAATAAGTTATTTTTGAAAGGTAATTTACACTTTGAATTCCGCCTTTTGTTTTTGTATTTTTCCTAATTATTCTATTCATTGACTCAATTAAATTTGTGGTATAAATTACTTGCCTCAATTCATATGGATATTTAAAAAATGTCGTTAGTTCAACGAAATTTGTATACCAAGACTTGATAATTGAAGGATATTTTTGGCCTCATTTTTCCGCAAATTTATCAAGATTTTGCATTGCAAATTCTTGATTAGCCGCTTGATAAATCTTTTTCATATCAAGGACAAACTCTTTTTTGTCTTTGTTAGAAACTTTTAAAAGCGAGTTTCTAATTTGGTGAACAACACATTTTTGAACATCTGTTTGCGGGAAAACCGCTTCAATTGCTTGAGTAATTCCACTTAGATTATCGCAAGAAATTATTAGAACATCTTCCAGCCCGCGAGTTTTTAGTTCGCTAAAAACATCAAGTCAATTACTTGCTGATTCGGTATTTTTAATCCAAAATCCCAGTGCTTTTTTATTTCCGTCCCAATCAATTGCAAGAATAAGATAAAGTGATTTTTTGACAAAAACACCGTTTTCTTTAACATTAAAAAACATCCCATCAATGTACAAAATTGGATAGGAATTCTCAATTTTTCGCGATTTTCACTTTTCAATTTCAGGCAATAATTTGTCAGTAACTGAAGAAATTCAGGCATTACTTATTTCTTTTTTATAGATACTTTTTATTGTGTTAACAATATTTTCATATGACATTCCTGATGCAAAAAGTGAAAACACTTGCTCTTCGATATCGCCTAAATTTGTTTCGTATTTACCGAGTAATTTGTTCTCAAAAGTGCCATTTCGATCTCTTGGTATTTTTAGATGAAAATTATTACTATTAAAATTCACAGTTTTACCCGAAAATCCGTTTCGCTTATTTGGCCTATGCACGCCTTTTTTGCTTCGGTTACTTTTTTCATAGCCTAAATGTTGGCTTAATTCCGCCCTTAAGAGCGCCTCAGTAAAAGTTTTAAACATATGCGAAATTTCGTTGTGAAAATCTTCTTTTTTTATTTTTTTATAATCAGCGTATTTGTCAACAAGTTTTTTAGCTTCTAACTCAAATGGGGATAATGTTTTTTGCTGTTTTTTCATATTTTGGTCCTTCATAATAAATTTTATCAAAATAAATTTACTTTAAAAACACAAAATATTTAACATTACCCATGAAATTCCTAAAAATATTCAATAATTACAACTTTCAATTGTAAGATCAATTGCCTCGAGTGTATATTTGTCATTACCTTCATATTTTTTTGAGACATTATTAAGAACAATTTTGGCACCTTTTGTTTCTTCTTGTTGTTGGCCAATTTTTGCAACCATTTTATTTAAATCAATTTGATTTAAATCCAAATTAAGATCGTCAAGTTCAAAAAGTTTTTTATTTTTTTCCATAATTAACCTTTAACCGCTCCTTCAGAAAGTCCGCCAATTATGTATTTTTGTAAATACATAAATAAACCAAGCGCAGGAAGAGCTGCAAGTAAAGCCCCAGCTGCATAAGCACCAGCATTGACATGTTTTGGCTCAACATTAATAAAAGTTTCAAGCCCGACTGCAAGAGTTAAGTCTTGAATATTGAAAAGCACAAATCTTGGTAAAATAACATCAGTAAATGGTGTTAAAAAAGATCAAAGGGCAACCATAATTATTGCAGGTCGTAAAACCGGTAATAAAATTTTGAAAAAAACACCAAAATTCGAACAGCCATCAATTTTTGCTGAATCATCAAGTTCGCGGGAAATACTATCTAAATAAGCTTTGAGCATAAAAGTATTTCCAGAAACAGCCCCACCTGAGTAAATAATTACTAACATAAATATCGGTGAAATTCCGCCGATTTGCCCAATTTGGACTAAAATATAAAGAAAAATTAACGAAGAAGTTGCCGGAATCATTTGCAATAACATAATTATTGTCAAAGAATGTTTTGAACCTTTAAAGCGAAAACGTGAATAAGCATAACTATTTAGTGCAACGGCGGTAGTTGAAATAACCATCGTTAAAAGTGCAATTGTTAGCGTATTTCCGTACCAAGAGAAAAAATAAGACCGTTCAGAAGTAAATAAATAAGTGAAATTATCAAAACCAAAAACAAACGGTGTAATTGTAATAAGTCGAGTATTAGCAACATTAAAAGTGGCAATAACTAGCGAAACTATTGGAAATAAAACAACAACAGACCAAGAAATTAAAATTAAATAATTAAGAAAAATTCAAAGTAACTCAATTGGCTTAATATCGCGTTCATCACTTAAATTTAGACGTTTTTTTGGACTAGCATTTTTGGCAACAAACTCATAACTAGCAATTTTTGACACTAATAAGTTCATAATTTTATCTCCTTTGCATTGATTTTATAAAACCACGAAGGGCAAAACTAATACTAATTAGCGCTGCCAGTGTTGAAAGTGCGGCGGCAAAAGCTTGGTGTCCATCAATTTTTATTCCTTGAGTTGTTAGTTTAAACACTCAAGAAATAATAATGTCAGTTGAGGCCTCACCAAATGGGGAGGCATTTGCATAAGCTGGCCCACCGCCTGTGAAAATCGAAATTGTTGTAAAGTTATTAAAGGCACCGACAAATTGTCCAATTAACATTGGTGCAATTCCCAGAAGTAGTTGGGGAAGCGTTAGTTTTCAGAAAATTTGTGACTTTGAAGCCCCATCAACGGCGCCAGCTTCGTAAATTTCACCCGAAATTGCCTGCAGATTTCCGGTAACAAGCATAAAAATAAAGGCATAACTAATTCAAGTCTGGACAACAATCAGTAAAACTCGGGCCGTACCAATTTGGTTTAGTCAAGAAATCCCGTCTTTAATAAGTCCTAAATTAATTAAAATTAAATTAATATAACCTTGTGAATCAGCGGCAAACATTGAACGAATAAAAGACAAAGAAACAAACGCCGGCACTGCTCAGGGTAAAATAAATATTAAGCGAAAAATCTTTTTACCTTTAATTCGGGAAGAATTTGTTAAAATTGCAATTAAAATTCCTAAACCAATGGGAAATAGCGTTGATAAAACTGTCCAAATTGCTGTTCAACCAAGAACTGAAGCTAGCGATTGAAACAGTCCAAGTTGGCGATAATCTCACCATTTTCCTCATTGTTTAAGTCCAACTCAATTAACAGTCTGACCTGGGGCAGCATGATTGTAGCCATAATCAGTAAAAGAAATTAAAACTGAAGTAATTATTGGCGCTGCAACGATAAAAATCATTAAAGCATGACCAATTAGTGAAATCATTCACGGAAATCCGGTAGTCTGTAGTCACTGTTTTGAATAGAGTCATTTTCCCGGAACAACGCCAGCTTCCATTGCTTTTGCAATTCTTCAGGCCGAAATTGCCCCAATTAGAAAGTAAATTAGCACAAAAGCCATTAAAATTACCGACAAAACACCACCAAAAAGATAAAACCGTGCATCAGTAAAAATACCATCCCGAGGCGAGTGTAAATTTGCACCTAAGTCAGCAAAGCCCGGAATTCCACCCATTTTTGACCAGTAAGCCCCAAATGAAAAAGGAATTATAAAAGCATAAGAAATTATACTAACAACTGAAAGTAAAGATCCTTTGATAAACTGACGAAATACAAATAATTCAGCAAGTCCTGGGAAGATTAAATTCAAGAAAAAGCTAATAAAACGGACGTTTTTTATTGTCTCAACAGGATAAGACTTTAGTGCTTCATTTGCTTTTGATTCATAAATTTTTTTGTTAACTTTTAGTTCGTTAAAATAACGGTAATTATTTGTTTTGAGAATTTGTTTGAATTTTGTTATTTTTGAGCTCAAAAACAGCGTTCTTTTTTGGTCAGTTTTTGCAATTTTTGCTTGTTTTTGCAAGTTTTTAAAGGCTGTTTTGGCAATTTCGTTTTGCTGGAATCTTTTTTTATTTTTTGCGACACTCTCAACATAATTTTGCTTAATTTCACTGATTTTTATTTTAATTTCTTCTTGCTGAGTTTTAAAATCTGGACTTGATTTTAAAACTTTTAGCTCGTATTTTGCAAGAATTTTTTCATTTATAAACTTTATCCGTGTCTTAAAGTCTTCGATTGTTTTTTCTCTGGTTGCCCAACCTAGATCCTGAAGATAATGCCCTTTGTATGAATATTGTTTTAAATATTTAGCTTTTTGGAGCAAAATTTGCCATTTTAGGCTTGATTTTGCCAGTTTTTTTATTAAAAAACTACCATAAAAACCAAAATAGTGACTTTTAATTAAATCAAAAAGTTGTGCATTTTCATCTTTTAATTTATGGAAAAAATCTAGCTTATCTTTTAAAATTTGACTGTGATTTTCTAAGGAAATATCTAAATCTGGAATTTCAAAATTTTGATTTTTTTGAATGGCATAAAATAATTTAATTGCCTGATCAAGGAAATTTATTTTTGTTTGGGACAAACTAAAGGCAAGATATTTTTGTTTTTGAGCACTAATTTTGCTAATTTGGGAATTAATTTCGTGCTTAAATTCATTTAGTTTGCTAATATTTTTGGACTCAAAAGCGATAATTTCTTGCTTTTTTTCGCTAATTAATTCCTTTTGGGCTGCATTTTGCTGATTTGCTTGCTGTTTTAGGAAATCAATTGCATTTTTATAACTATATTCCAAAGAAATTATTTTCTGTTTTGCTTTGAGTTCTAAATTTGCTTTTCTTTTTTTATATAAGTCAGTTTGTAACTGTTTGGTTTCAGTGTAATTTTTTTTAGCCAAAGCCGATTTTTTTAAAAGTTCTTCTTGTTTTTGTTTGATTTGCTGATAAAAATTGACAAAAAAATCACTTTTTAGTTTGGATTGAACTAAGAATTTTTTGCCGTCTTTATCAAGCAATTGGTTAATTTTGTTTAGATCAAAGTCAAAATCTTGGTATTTTCTAACATAATTTAGGCAGACTTGGAAAATGAAGTGCTTTTTTATTAAGTCAACTTCAGATTCTAAGGTTGATTTTTTTGTTCTTTCAAATAATTCAACTTTAACCTGCAGGCTATCTTCTGTTTGGTTGAGTGATTTTGAAAAATCCTTAAATCAACTGCGAAGATTTTTAAGCTCTTTTTGGATTTTTTTAATTTCAAAGCTGAGCAATTTTTCAACTGAAACTGCAAAATTAAGCTTAATATAAGCGTCTTTGAGAACTTTTAGCTCATTTTTAAAGGCGATTTTTTGACTATGCAATTCGCGCTTTAGATTGTCGCGAATTGTTTGCCTGGCCCGTAAAAATAGCTCTTTTTCAATGTTTTCTTGAATTTTGATCTTATCTAAAAATCTTGAGTGAGTAATTTTTGCACTATGATAATAAGATTTTAGCGTTTTAGCCTCAATATCAATAATCGTGTCAAATTTCTTGCCATAATAATTATAGAGTTGTAATTTATGCATTAAAACCGCCATTTGCTAATTTGTATTTTGTAATAATTCGTTTAAGTCGGTAAATGTAGACTGAATAAATCAACACAAGAACAATCAACCCACAAAAAATAGAGATAAAAATTCCGCTTATTAATTCAGCACTATTTAATTTTTCAGCTCCTTGAAAATAAGGATAGCCGGCCATTGAACCAAAGATAAAAATCCAAAAAAAGTAGAATAAATAGCCAATTTTTACTTTTGAATAAGCCAAAAAAAGGTAGACTCCAAAGAAAATCACAAATAAATTTGTCCCAATATAAGCACTTAATTTTCCGGCTGCTAAATTTGAGGCTAAAATTTCACGCTGATCTTCCAGATTTGTTTTATTTATTTGGTCTAAATGTGTCCCAAAAACAAAAGGGATTAAAATTCAACTAATAAGTGCAATTGACAAAAAAGCACTTAAACTAATTAGCAAATAAAAATGTGACTTTGGGATGTTGATCTTAAATTTAAAAACAGGCCCCATTTTTAACTAAAATTTACAATAACCCTGCTAGTTCCTTGGTTTGCAAGAAGAATTTTTTTGTAGTATTCAATTGCAACTTTGTCAAAAAATATTTTGGCAAAATCTTCTTCGTTTTTAATTTTGCCCAAAACACTTTTGTGGAAAACTTCTGAACCAAAAGTTTGATCATTTCAAGCACCCCAAACTGTTGAACTAAATTGTGGATTTGAGCGATCAAAACGGGAATTATCGGTATTAAGAATTCCAACACCTTGATTTTGAATTGTCTTATCTGAGTCAATTACGTTAAGAATTTTGTCAAAACTTTTTGATTTTAAGTATTCACTAATAATTTTTTCAGCATCACCTAGGGTGTATTTGTCAACAGTTTGGCCTGATTTTGTGGTAGTTTTTTGTGCTTTTGTTTGCTTAATTGTCTCAGGACTAACAAATGAGCGAATTAGGGCAGCACTAACATAATTATTTAAATAAGCACGCGCAATTTTTTCAATTGTTGCATCATCGGCTGGAGTTTTGGCAATTAATTTTGCTTTTTCTTGAATTTCTTTAATTTCAGCAGCAATACTTGCCTCAAGTTTTGTCAGATCGTGATTATTGTCAAGAATTAATTTACTGTATTTTTCAATTTTTTGGTCTTTTTCAGATTGTTCATCACCATTTGCGCCAAAAAGGAAAGCCTCAACTTTACGAACATGAGCGGTAGTATCACTTTGGGAAATATCAAGATCATATTTTCCAGCTTTTGCATCTTTAATTCCAACTTTGAAAAAACTTTGGTCAATTTGTCAGCTCTCACCATTTCCGGTGAATTTAGATAAATCTGTTTGACCAAAAATTGTTGCCAAAGTGTTACGGATTGCTGCAAATTTTTGGTATTTTTCAATTAATTGATTAATTTTATTAGCACTCTCAACTAGGCTTGGATCAAGATTTTCTGTTTCAATTCTTGCCCCAAAAGTGAGATAATTTTCTTCTGAGCTAGCATCTGGATTCGTTGTTTTGTCTCAATTTGACTCAACTGTTTGGTTAATATATTTTGGATTTGCTGTTTTTTGAATTTGGGCATTTATTGCATTTTCAATTTCAGTGTCGTCTGTATATCCTAAGTCTTTTTTAAGTGTTTCAAATTTCACACTAAGAGGTTGATTAATTTTTTCAACTTCCTGTTTGATTTGATTTGTTAGCGCTTTTACAAACGGAATTTTTGAATCATCTTGGAAATAAGCAGTGTTTGTTTTAGCCGAAAACATTATTTTAAAAAGATCATTTAGGGCTTGTTTTCGTTCAGGAGATGATGAATTATTTCTTGAATTGATCAAAAAAGATCATGAACCTAAGGCTTGTTTAAAATCAGTTTCATTTGTTGCTTTTGTAATGTTAAAAAAAGACTTGGCATTTGCAGATTTTTCTGAGTTTTGTACATCTCAAGTTCCAATAATTGCAAATTTTAGTTTCTTTTCTTTCATTAGCCGAAAAATTGTATTTTGGGTAACATTCATATCAGATTTAATAATTTGTGCTAAATCTGCCTGTGAAATTCCCTTTTTCGACCAAATTGAATTTTTATAATCAACTTCACTTTCATAAGCAGCCTTAAAAACTGGGTAGTAAATTTTTGCCACTGATTTAAAAGCTTCACGGAAATACTGCTGGTATTCATTGTTTTCTGGTTTTAAATTAGAATCAACAACCGGATCAATATCGCTGTGAAGAAGACCAGAAGTAAACTGATTATTTTTAGTATATAATAATTTTGACATTAAATTCAACGGTTTTCCGTCTTCGTCTTTTAGATTTTCGCGCTGAGCAATTTTTTCAAGGGCACCGGCAAGAACACCATTTCCGTACCAAAAGTCTTGGATTCTAAACAGACCTTCGCCTTTTTCAACAAGTTCAGCAAGTGAATCTGTGTCTGGATTTTGCAAAATTGTCCGGGTTTGGTCTTCATTTTCTGTTGAGGCTAGCACAATTCCTTCTTTGTTATGTTGAATTCCAACAAATTCTGAATGGACTCTGTTATCTTTTAGACCAAATACAGTCCCGAAATTTCTCATATTTTCTTTTTCAGTTGCTGTGGCACCAATTTGGGCTGTAATTTCATCAAATAAATTAGGTAAAAAATCATTAAGATAAGAAACTGCCCCACCTTGGACTAAATCGGTAATTCGGTCTTGAGGTGCATAAAAAATATCGGGCGTATTGTTTGTGTCTGTGTGTCCAACTGTTGAAAAATCTAGTGCTGAAAAGACATTTTTGGAAATAGTTCTAATTTTAAAGCCGTTTTTTGTTGCTGAATCAGTTTTGTTAAATTCTTCAATATTTTGTTTTCAATAATTTGTCTGGGCTGGGTCAACGGCGACAATAATTTCTTTATTATGTGCAAATTCGTTTACAGGACCCCCACAAGCTATTAAGGCAATTGGGCTAAAAGAAACCATTCCAAAAATTGATTTTGTTATTTTCTTCATGATAATTCCTTTCAAAAAAAACACTTTTACATCTATTTAAAAACAATTTTGTGTTTATAAAAGCCAAAAACTGAAATAATTAAGCTAAAAAAGCTAAAAAAGGGAAAAACATTAGTAAAAATTGACAAAAATACTACCCATTTATAATCTTCAGTTTTTGAAAGAATGTAAATCAAGTGAATACATAAGAAAATATTGACAACTCAAGCTGTTATGCTAATAGATATTATGAATTTTCAAAAATAACTACTAAATTCGTTAGATAAAATTAGACTTCAATTTTCGGAAATTTTCCATTCATATTTTCCAAAAGCTAATAAAACTAATACTCAAAAAGTAGAAATTACAAAATTTTTTATAAAAACAAATAACTTGTTCTACATTACATTGAAGTGCTTCGCATATCTTTTCAATATTTCTAAGTGATATATACTCATTCTTTCCCATATTAGCTATGCAATTTGTTGTTAAATTTGCTTTTTCTAATAAATCTTTTTTATTCATATTTCTTGATTTCAAAAGATTCCATAATGGCTCATACGATATGTTCACACAATCCCCTATTGCCTTTTTATACTGTTTAATTATAGCAAAAAACTTGAGTTTCCTCAAGTTCCTAAATTGTAAGTTCAAGCGCAACATATACACTTAACTTACAATTTAGGTCAAAATGCCTTGAATACTAAACCAGGACAAAAAAATTAACACTAAGGTTGGTTTTTTTGGTTTATTTTGGGGGTTTTTTAACTTTTTTGGCAAACTCAGGAAAAATAACTATCAAAGCAAAAACACTAAATTTTAAATCTAACACTCACGAAAGAAAAATCTACTTATTAATCAAATAAAGCAAACTAAAAAAGCTAAAATTTTAACTTAAAAAGCAAAATTATTAAATTTTTAAACTACTTTTTTAGTTTAAAACACTAACAAAAATCATAAAAAAATACAACTACTATTTAAACTCAATGCAAATAGAAAACTCGTTTTTATTTACATTGAGCCTAAAAAAATATATGAAGTTTTGAAAGAACAATAACTAAAAGCCCTAAATTTATAGATTTCTAAACGGTTAAATTTAAGGCATTCCATCATATTTAAAAATATAATGGATAATTCGCATTTTCTGATTTTTTTATGCCAAAAACATAACTAATTCCCCCTTAATTCAATATCAAAATTTATTAATTATTCTTAGTGAGATTTATTATAACATAATTTTATTTTAGACCAAGCATTTTTTTTTTTTTTTTAAAAGGTTAATTTTAAAATAATAAAAATTAAGATTTTAGCGTCAAAAAACACGGATTTACCGGGTATTTTTGCATATTTATATTCACTAAAAAGTGAATTTTTGCATCAAACTTGTCAAGTTATGATACTAAAATGTTTAATTACTAAAAATATTTTTTTATTTTCTTTGGATCTTAAAGTATTTTGTTATAATTAAGACATACTATTGAAATATCTAGTAAAGTCTAAAATTTATTTTACCTATCTATTTTTTATTTAAAGAAACAAAGTTGAAATAATTTCAAGCTTTGTTTTTTGTCATTAATAGACAAAAAAATGGTAAAATTAAAACAAAATCTGTATTATATAAAAAGAGGAGTAATTATGGCTGAAAATCTAACAAAAAAAGAGAAAAAATTAATGAAAGCAACTAAAAAACGTGCAATCATACTTTCACTGCTTGCCTTTGGTGGTCTTAGTATTGGTTCACTCAGTTTTCTTCCTTTCCTTTTAAAGTCTTGAAATACACTTCAATATAATATTGTTGATTTTAAACATATTAATCGTGATAATATTGGTTATGAACTTGAATTTGCCCTAAGTGATTTAGATTCATATAAACTAAATTATCAAGATTTAAATGTTGACTTTACAGCTGATGAGCAAGGAAAAGACGTAATTGTTTCACACAAAGCCATTTATGATGAATTTAGTCGAACTTGACGGCTATCTTCAAATTATAACGGTCTTAGTTTTGGAAAAAGATACTATCTAAAAGTTTATCTTGATGATAAAAAGCAAAAAAGATTTTCTGCCAAAAAAGTAATTGCCTTTGGTCAAAATGTTACCAATTTTGTCGATACTCCACCTGCAGTTTCAACAATTAATTTTCAAACCAAAACTCCTTCTAGTGCCTCAGTTTCACTAAAATTTGCCGACGAGGCTGCTAATCTTGAGGGTAAAAAAGTTGCCCTAGAGTATTATTATGTCCTAAAAAATCAATCAGCACCCACTGATGTGCTCAGCAATTCCCAGGAAATTCACACTTCTTATGTCGATTCAGCAACCGTTAAAAACGGAGTGGCTGAATTTAGCCTCGAAAATCTTCACCCGGGAATGGATTATAAAATTAGTGCAATTCGTTATGTTGACAGTTCTGCCCCAGCTAGTGACATCCCGCTTGTGCCAATGCAAAAAATTGCCCTAGCTCCAGAGATTAACTACGAACAAGATGCCCAAAAAGAAAAACTTTTTGAAGCAACAACAGGCAAATATAATTATCGTGCTGAGTCTTTAATTGACCAAAATTTAAGTTTTGACTCAAAAAGACTTACAGTTAATTTTTCAACTCTGGACTCAAGCCCTAATTTGGAAAACAAGCCAATAAAACTAAACTATACAAATATTTTAACAGGCCAAAAATTCAGTGTCAGTTCATTTTTTGCCGCTAATTTAGCAAGCTTTGACCTTAGTAATTTAGCTCCAGGGTCATCTTATCAAATTGAGAGTTTTGAGCTTGAGTCTTCTAAAGTTGAATTTGGCCAAACTTTTATTAAAAACTTTCATACACCAGCGGCAATTGTTGAGTCAAAAATTGCAACCGGAGCGACTTTTTCTAAAGTTGACTTATCTGTTGTCTCAGTTGATAATCTTGAGGGAACAAAAGCGCATTTATATTTAGATGACAGTTCAATTCTGCCAGTTAGTGGTGTTTTTAGAAAAACTGACGAGACAAATTCTTACCAAATTAGCTTTGAGCCAAAAGGGCTAACCAATAAAACAAAGTACGGTCTTAGCAAGGTTGTTTTTGATGGCCTAAGTCCAAATTCTGTTTTTGCCAAAAACAGAGATGGCTATGATTATTTAAATTTAGCTTGGGACAACAGCCTTGAGACTGGCTCAGCAAGTCGTAATTTTATTACTTCAATTTCAGATCTAAAGACTTTTATTAAATTAGAGCCAAAAATTCTTGCCTCAAAAGTTGAATACACTTTTGGCTTTGGTCTTGATTCATCTTTTTTAAACGACAAAGAGCTTTATTTATACTATCACAAAAAAGATGAGCCCCAAAAAGTCTATAAATCAAAAGCAAGTATTCCTCAGGGTTCAGAGATTAAATTTGAACTTGAAAACTTTGAGAGCTCAACAACATATAAACTTGAGAAAATAGTTATTTCTGACTATCCAGAGGTTGCGGTAGCAATCAATTTTGATCAAAATAAAAAAACCCAGCAAAACTTACCTTTTGATGAGTTCCCAAATTAAAAACATAAATGCAACACATAGATATTTTTGAAATCGCCGTTTGGCGATTTTTTTTAAATCTTAAATAACTAAGTTATCATTAAAGACCTCTAAAGCGGATTTTCAATTAAAAATTTCCCTAGGCATTGAGTTAATTTTACTTATAGTATTTTGTAAATCATCATCACTAATTAGGTTAAAATCAAAACCTTTTGGATAAAACCTTCTAATTAATCCGTTGGCATGCTCATTGGAACCTCTTTGAAATGAAGCATATGGTTCTGCTTTATAAATTATTACTTTTAATCAATATGCCAATATCGCAATTTCCTCAAATTCAATCCCATTGTCACAAGTGATAGTTTTGATATGTAAATTATTTTCATTTGCAAGATCTTTGATGGCTTTATTGATGGTTCTGGGATTTTTGTTTCGCACTTTTTTAGCAAATAATTTTCTAGTTTTTCTTTCTACTAAAGTTAAGATATTATCATGTCCGCTAGCCTTTTTGCCAACTACTAAATCTAGCTCTCAATGTCCAAAATCTTGCCTAGAATCTATGGATTTATCACGTGCTCAAATGGGTTTTACATAACCTTCTGGAACTAATCTTTGCACGGCATTTCTGGTTCTTTTTCCGCCTTTTTTGTAATATTTTCTGAGTCTGTCACTCCTAACTAATACCCATTTATTAGTTTTAATTCAGTTAAAAACAGTCTTTAAAGATGGTCTTTCAATGTCGGGAAAATTTTCTGCTATATAAAAATATGTCGCCTTAACTCCGTGGACTTTTTTGTCATATTTTACTGCAAAAATTTTGCTAAATTCCTCATATTTTCCTAACACAACAAATCTAAAATAATACCTATGATAATATCTTTTTCGCCTTTTTGTTATTGCCAAATTAGCTTCATAAATTCCATATTCATTTAAATTTCTTTTAATTTCTCTTGAGACAGTTGAGGGTGCAACATTAAGTTGCTTAGCAATAAATCTAATACTTTTGTTCTGCTGCAATAAAAACTCAATTTTTACTAAATCTTCAAAACTAAAATGTTTAAATTTTCTTTTTTCCATGATACTCCAAGAATAAAAAAATGCAAGTATAATATTATTATACCATACGTTGCATTTTTATCTTCGATTTAGGAACTAAAAATTCTCAAAATTTTTAGTTTTTATTTTTTATTTTTTTCTTAAAATAATACGCACTTTATATATTTCCCGAGTTTCCCAGTTTGATGAGATAATCTTAAAAAAGTGTCCGGTTTTGGGCACTTTTTAACTTTTTTGGCAAAAGTTAATTACCTATTTTAAAACACTGGCAAAAATCAATTTATGGATAAAACAACAAAAATCATAAAAAAAAATACAACTATTTAAACTCAATGCAAATAGAAAAATTTATTTATAAAATTTATCTATTTCCTGACAAACCTTGTCAGTTCCAGTTACTCTGTAAGTAATTTTCTGGCGATTATTAATTATAACATAATCTTTTAATTTTATTGAAAAAATTTCTGGAATTTTTTTAATAACGTCTAAATAAGTGTCAGGAATATCATTTTTATCTAAAGATAGCGTAATATCTCGATATTTAAGTTGCGAATTATCATATGGCTCGAACTTAACAAGTTTATTTTTATGTTCAAGATCAATTTTTGAAACGATTATTTCAAGAAAATTGATGTTTTGGTAGTCATATTTTTCACTTATTTGTCCAACTCAGCCAACTAAAGTATTATTTCAATAAATAAATTGGGACACTGAAGGATTTAGAAATTCAGATTTGGCCGGCTTAAAACTAAAGTTATCACTGTATAAAATTTTTAAATGATCTTTTAGAGTTTCAAGATTATAAACTGTCGAAGCCATGGCAAAAACTTGATGTTTCTCGGAGACACTACCTGTTTCATAAAGACTAATATCAATCATTTTTCGCTTAACATTATATTTTACAATTTTTGCTAACTGTCAGGCGAGTGAATATCTAATTGTTGTGTGTTCTTGGGATGTATAAGTTGTTAAGGTTTGAGTTTTTAAATTTAATGGATTAAAATTTTCTGACTGAGAAATTAAAAGGAACGAATTAGCTTCAAAATAACCTAAAGTTTTTAGTTGAATTGGTTTTGGATCAACAACAGAAATTGATCGCTCTACTTTAGCTAATTTTTTGTTTCCTAATTTTTCAAGTCCGTAAAATCTAAGAAAATCAGCGGAATAATCGGCAAAAAATTCAATGTCAACACGATAAAACGGTGCTAAAAAACTGTCAGAATTAAAATTATAATAGATTTTCTGAAGAATTGAGTTAATTTTTTCAAAATCTTTTTGCTCAAGTTCAATTCCTAAAATATTTTGGACTTCTTCAAGTCCAAAATTAATGCTAGGTCTTTGGTCAAATTGATTTTTGTCAAAATTAATTGGTGCAGAAAAATTAATTCCGTGTTTTTCAAGGAAAAATTCTAGAAAAATAAAGCTTAAAAGTGTTGTTCCTTGACTGTAATTTTTTGCCAATTGTCTTGCTGAGGGACTGCTTAAATTAAAATTATGATTAATTTGCCTAATTTTTGCTGAGTCAAATTTAGGCATTATTAAGTATAAATTTTGATCTTTTTCTATTGGTTTTTGGAATATTTCCGGAATTAGTATTAATTCATCATTGTTTCAAAATTGAAAAGTAGCAAATGAGTCTTGAATTTCAGGTAATTTTGTTTCTTGATAAGTTAATTTAATTTGGTTTTGATCTTTATTTGTTTGTAAAAAATAAGATGGCTGACCTGTGTAAATTAAGACAAAATTAGCAAAATTTTGGTTTAAATCAGCAATTTTAACACCTGATTTTAAAAGTAAAAAAATATCTACTAAGCCAAGATTAGGAACTTTTTCAATCTCAATAGCAGCAACTTTTGACTCATTTTTTTTAGTAATAATTTCTAAATTTGATTTACTTTTGCTGTCAAAATTTAGTTTGTCAAACTCCAAATCCAATTTTGTGCCAAAAAAAGCAGCAAGTTCAATTGCTATTACTAAATAAGAATTTGCATCAGGCCTGTTTCATAAAAGTTTGATATCTAAAATTAGGTCAGATAATTCTAAAATTTCAAGCGGATTTTGTTTTAGATCAAAAATTGGATCAAAAACAAGCACTCCTTGGTCTAGTTCTGGACTTAAAAGTTTAGTGCTAAAACCTAATTCACTAGCTGAAACTAGCATTCCTTCAGAAATGTGACCGCGTAATTTTTTAGCTTCAAAAGTTATTTTTCCATTTGTTGAACCAGGAACAAAAGCTAAAACTTGCTTGTCTTTTTGGACATTTTTTGCTGCAGTTTGAATTTGTCTTATTTTGTCGTCAAATTGAACTTGACAAATCAGTAAATTGTCAGCATTTTCATTTTTTTTAACTTCTAGAATATTTCCAAATTTTACGCCGGAAATTTCGTTTAGTTTTGAAATTTTATCAACTTCAAAACTAAGACTAATCAAAGCATCAATCACTTTTTCGTCGCTAATATGATCAATATTAGCTATTTTTTTTAATCTTCTTAATGAAAAAAGCATTTTTTTACCTATCAAAATTGTTTTAAAAAACGTAAATCATTTTTATAAAATTCACGAATATCACTTATTCCGAATTTAATAGCAGCTAGTCTTTCAATCCCAATTCCAGCGGCAATTCCGTAAATATTTTTATCAGTAAATCCGGCATTTTTCATAACTTTTGGGTGTAAAAGTCCACATCCTAAAACCTCAATTCAACGCCCTTGATAAAAAATATCGACTTCAAAAGAAGGTTGCGTAAATGGGAAATATGATGGCCTAAAACGAGTTTCTAGTTTTGTTTCAAAGACAAATTCAAGCAAATCACTAAGCAATCCTTTAAGATGTGAGACAGTGTATTTTCCGGTTGCAACTAAATCTAATTGATTAAATTGATGAGAATGAGTTGAGTCTTCTTCGTCGTTTCGAAAAACTTTTCCAAAAGAAAAAAAAGCCCGTTCTTGATTAGGATATTTTGCAATTGCTTCAATTGAAACACCAGTTTTATGAGTTGCCAACAAATTTTCGTTATCAAAAACAAGACTTTGAGTTGGGTCAAAAGCAGGGTGAGATTTGTCAATATTTAGCTTTACAAAATTTTTCTCAAAAGTTGTCAGTTCATCAGATTTAATGTGTTCAAAACCGTAGATAGATAAAAAATCAGTTATTCTTTTAGTTAAAAGTGATATTAAATTAAGTGAGTTTGGCATGATCTAAGAATTTTATGTTTTAAAATATTAAAATAGAAAGAGATTTAAATTAAATAAGGTAAAATTATAGCATAACTTACTTAAACAAAAGCAAAATTTTATTTACTTTTTTAGCAAATAAAGCAAAAAAGTTGCTAATTTTCTTATTTTATGTTTTAAAAATCAATTTGCTTTTATTTTTAAACATAAAATTAATAATAATAGCACTTCTATGCCAAAAGGTCAAAATATGCTATAATTTATTAATTTATTAATTTATTAAAATTTAGGAGTGTGGACTATGAATTCATCAAGTTTAGCAGCCAAAATTAAAAAAAATAAAAGAAAAGTGTTAATTTTGTCATCATTTTTCACAGGATTAGCTTTTGTTGGAATAACAGTCGGAATTAGTTTTACATTTAAATATAACGGAAAACATCCGCGTGAAGAAGTGCAGCAATTTGTAAAGAAAGTAAAATATGTTGCATTTAATCCTGAAAAAATAAGCAAAAATAGCGATTTTTCTGCAATCAAAAGTTTATTATTTGACGGAAATGCTCTTAAAAACACGATTAAACTTGATGAGTATTTGATTCCTTATTATTTTAGTGAAGATTTAAATCAACTTGTTAAATTTGAACAGCAAAATGAAAAAACTAACTCACCAGTTTTAGACTTTGTTGATTTAAATTTTGATGATTTAAATCAAAATTTTATTATTAAATTTAGAGCAAGACAACAAATAACTAACAAAAATTTTGCACAGTCAGATTTTGTTTTATACCCTGTTTCTTTTTATGACTCAAGAAAATTTTTGAAAGCAGATTTTAACTTTGCGCTGCAAAAAATTACAAAAAAAATAGAAGATGCAGTCTCAAATTTTAATACGACAATATCGAATTTTTCTGAGGAAAATTCGAATTTAGCGCAAAATAATTTATACCGTGCTTCAGATTTTGCCGCTAAAATTAATTCTAGTCAAAATTCTTCTGAAGTTGAAAAAAATTTAGGTCAAATTTTTCCAAAACTTACGGATTTAATTTCTTCTGTTAAAAATTCAAAAGAAAATTTAATTCCTGACACAAATGCCCAAATTTTCGATATAAATTTTGCAAAAGATGCCACAACCAACCAATTTGTCAGCGTTCAAAACAATATTGTGACAATGTTTTTGCAGGCTAGTTTGACTCAGTCGGCACTTGATCAATTAGGCGATAATTTTGAAAATAATGGAAATAAAATTATCAACATAAACCTTGAATCCAAAGATAAAAAATCAATATTTTTGGATGTTAATGATTTTTTTGCAAATGTTAAACTAAAACCGTTAATTTATAATACAGAGGAAAAAGACAATAAACTTCTCATAAGCAAGCAAAATCCTTTTGATTTTTTTGCAAAAATAAAATTTGAATCCAACCCCTTTTTAAAAAATTCAAACATTAAAGACTTGATAAACCCGTTGTTGGCTGAAAATTTATCTTTAGATTTTGGTAATTTTAATAATTCAATCCTTTCAGATAAGCAAGGTATTGATTTTATTTTTGGCACACCAAATGCAAAACTAATAAATGACAACGGTAAATATATTATCGAATTACCGTATAAAATTGTCTTAAATGAGTCTTTTTTTGATAATAATTCAAACGAAATTATCAATGAAAAGGAATTAATTTTAAGAATTGAAGGCTTTGGTTTGCCTATAAATTCTAATGTTTCTCCTGGAAGTGGTTTTGCTAATTTTTCTATCCCTGGAACACAAAAAGGGATAATTTATCAACAAAATCCACTTTTTGACAATAAAAGTGCTAATTTGTCGCAATTTATTTCAACTTTTGGCGAACCTGTTTTTGCAAAAGTCCCGCTAAATAAAGAAGAATTAGACAATTTATTGCTAAAACAGGATTATAAAGCCTTGGCCGATAAATTGAGTTTGCCTTCATCTTATAATTATAATTTTGATAACTTTGAGGCAAAAGTTAGATCTTGAGCAGGCAAAACTTTGATTCCTAGCTTGGATGATATTTCCCGTTTTAAAAAGTTTGAAACAACAACTAGTATAAATTCCGCAAATTCATCTGGAAATTTGGCAGTTAGTTCTTTAGTTTCAAATACTTTTTTTCAAAATCCATCTGATGTAGCTGCTTTTTTTGCAAACTATATTCAACAGGAACCAAATAAAATTGCTAAAACATTTTTTGAATTATCTAAATATTTTGGACTTCTTGATCAAAACCGTTCTTCTTTGCAACTTTTTGACGATGATTTGCAGGAAGATATCTTTAAAAAAGCAGCAAAAATTAATCTTAATAACAAAAACATTCAAGTTTTAAGCTTTAATAATCATTTTGAAGATGTTTTTAATCAAGGCTTTTTTTCAACATTATTTTTACCTCAATCGATAAAAACTGGAATCGGTGATTTGGAAAATAAATCAACCTCAGATGTTTTAACCGCATTGAAAGATCAAGAAATTTTTAAGGAATCTAACACTAATTTTGATCTTAATCAAATAAGGGAAAATTACAAACAAAGTATTCAGCTTTCCACTCTTGCTGATGTTTTATTAGCTTTTTATTTAAAAGCAGCCCAGTTGAGTAATTTTTTGGCATGAGAAAAAATAGATACAAACTTAAATTATGAAATAGTTTTTAAAAAAGGCAATGAAATTTCAATGCAAACGCTTGATCAAGAAATTAAAAAAATAACAGAACCACCTAAATCTGAACAAGAAAGTGAACAACCAACTGAAGGGTCTGAATCGACTGAACAAACTGAACAAACTGTACAGTCTGAAGGAGATCAACAGTCTCAACAGCCCCAAGAATCTCCGCAAAATTCACCAAATAATCCAAATTATGAATATTTAACGCTAAATTTTTATTACAATATTGGGGATCAAAATACTAACAAATTTTCTCTTCAAACACCTGTTAGAAGAATTTTAATTAATTTATCTACCGAAAAAATTGATCCAAAAGTTTCAAATCAAGAAAAACTTAATTCTCTAGCAGACTCAATTCCTTCTGAATTATTGAATTTTGAAGTAAATGATGATACATTTAACAAAATTTCTCAACCCCAAACTAACACAACTGGCCAGGGAAATGATCAAACTTCACAAACTTCACAACTTTCATCATTAGAGACCAATCTTACTAATTTGAAAAAAACTAAAGAATATTTTTCAAAACCACTAGAAAATGCCCAACTAAGATTTGACATATTTCCTAGCTTTGAAAATTCAATAAAAACAGACACAATAAATTTTTTGCTAACAGTTTCTATTCTTGATAAAAATCCTCAGACTCAAACTTCCGACCAAAATAACACAAATCAACCCGAAGTTTTAGCCTCACGCAGTTTAAAAATTTCAGTAAAAAAATCAAATAATTCTCAATCATCCACTTCAGGTCAACAATCAAACTAACGAGGTCAAAATGAAAAAGTTCTTCAATTTTAAGCATTTTTCAAGTAAAACATCAAATATAGTTATTGGAATTTCATCTTTAACAATAGTTAGCGGGCTTGCCATTTCAATTCCTTTAGGAATTTATTCTTATAATCGTTCTTACTATCAAAAATTAAATGAAGAAATTCAAACATTGAGTTTAGATCAAGAACAAAATCCTTTTAAAAATGGGCTAGCTGGTTTGTTTGATAATTTGACAGTTAAAGATAATTTTAAAAATTTAACCGCATTTACCGCACTAAATTTGGCAAAAAGCAAAATTTATAATTTTGACCTTTTATCACTAATAGATCTTGATAAATTATATGAAAACGAATATCAAATTACTTATGATTTGGTAAATGCACAAGTTAGTGGAAATTCGATAAAAAATATTGTCTTATTTTTAAAGTCAGAAAATGACAACCAAATTTTTTCAAAAGCAATTGATATCAAAAATTTTGCTGATGAAAATAAAGTTGTTGATTTTTCAAAATTTGAAATTGATGAAAAAAAGTCATCAATTAATATAGACTCAAAAAATTTAATTAGTTTTGCTGAATTTAAAACTAAAATTCAAGCTAGTTTTAGCGCGGCTCAAGAAACAGAAAACCAAAAATTTATTGCATTTGAAAAAGCGCTTTTAGCACTCAAAGGAAGTTATAATTTTATAAATAATTTAGGAAATCCGTCCTTTATTCGCAATGGTTTGACTCTTGAGCCAGCAATTGTTGATAATAATCTTAGTTTTTTTTCTGAAGCCGGCAAAAATTATCTTAATTTTGAGTTAATTGACGGGGATAAAAAAACTCCAATTCAGCTTGAAATAAAAGGAATTGCTACTGATCAAGAAATTGAATCAGAAATAAAATCCTGAATAAATGATGAGTTAATTCCTGAAATAAAATTAAAACCTCAAATCCAGCAAAATCTTGTTAGCAAAAATTTATCACTTGGATCATATTTGTATTCAACTCAAGATGAAACAAACAACTCGCTGTCAAAAAATTTTTCAGAATTATTTAATTACACCAGTAATGAATTTAGTCTAAACACTAATAAATTAAAAAATTATTTCGTAAATATAGATGTTATTCTTAAAAATTTGTCTGAAATTAGTGAACAAGATCGCCTAAATTTAATTAAAGACGGAAAAGTTCGCCTAAATTTAAGCGGAACCTTGACAAAAAGAGACCATCAAAAATTTATAAAAATTTTAGATTTTAAATTGGACACTGATATTAAACCTGATCTAAACGAATTTTCACGTATTTTTGCAAGGAATTTACCTCAAACTAAATTGCAAGATTTTTCTTTACCCAAAGCTTCAAATATGCCAGCGCTTAGTTCGGATAAATTGGTTCAAATATTTAATGAAATTAAGGAATCATCTAGTCAAATTGACACCAAAAATCCTAATGAAAAATTAGTTAGTCAGCTTTATTTGCTTGATTTTGGTAAAAATCCAAGCAAAGATTCGCTTGAAGAGTATAAAAAAGAGTTAATAGAAATTTCAGAAAGTTCAAAATCTCAAGCAATTCAAGCCCAAACTTTTTCAGATTTAGATGACCAAAAAAGTGAAAATAAACCATTAACTTTAGGAAAATCTATCTGAAAAGCTTTAAATTTACAGCATAATTTTATTTCGCTTGATGTCAGACCAGAAATAAATTTTGAAAAACAAAGCGATAATTTTGTTATTGAATTTTCATTGGTTTCTACTAAAAACAACGAAAAATTAGCCTCTTCAAAAATCCAGATTAATAATGTTTTAAGTTCGCAACAAAGTGCTTTTGATGTTGCTTCCAAATTTTATCCAACCTTTTTCCTTGACGGAAAAGCTAGTTTTTCACAAACTTCATCAACTGAATCACTAAAAATTCAAGACTTATCTGATAATGACATTCATTTTCAGGATAGTAATTCTGTCGAAAATAAGCTAACCCACAATGGTTTTGAAATCAAAAAAGCCTTTAAATTCATGGATAATTCGCCAAAAACCGAGAATACTTCTAGTTCAACCGAGCAACCAAAAACAAATCCCGCCCCATTTTCACGAGTCAATTCAGGAGTTGTTTACTTAGCTTTTAGACCAAAAAATATTAACGATTATAAAAAACATTATTTACTTTCAGATTCAAATGGTAGTGGACTTTTCATTCAAAAAGTTGGAAGATCTAAATATGTTGAAAAATCAAAACCAATTGAAGGGAAAATTGGAGGTGGTAAGGTTGAAATTAATCCCAGTCCTTCAATAGATACCAAACAGGCTGATGCAAAAATTGACGAATATGTTATTGGTTTTGATTTTCAACAAGTCGAAGATTTTAAATCGTATAATAATCATTTTCGCCAGGGTCAAAATTCACTACATTTAGGATTAGAATCATTTTCAACTTCTTTAAAAGAAAAACAAGCTGTTGTTCTTGGTCATAATTCTTGAAATATAAAAAATAGGTTTTTTTCGGCAGATATAAATGAAAATTCTACTGGATTTCCGCCTAATTCTGAATATCGCCCATCAATGGAAATTGCAAATCGTACCGATGAAAGCCGTTTTTTTTCACAGGAATTTCGAAATTCTTCACCATTTGTTGGCCAAAAAATTAATCCAATAATCGAACAAGACCAAGATATTCTCCTTGAAATTATTAAAACCCCATGATCTTTTGAAATTACAGCTTATTCTTCGTCAAATAATCAACTAAATTCGCCATTTTCAGTTAGCTTAAATGCTAAAACAATTTATAATATAAACCATTTAACTCACGAGTGAACTCCATTTCCTAATTTTTTCAATCTTGATTGAGCTCAAATTGGCCCTAATCCTGAAAAAATGACAACTGATACTGCCTCAGATGGATCAGATTCAACTCAAACTCAAAATCAAAAATCAAATGCTTCTATAATTCTTAAAGGTCTTGCTGTTTATAATGATTCTCAATTGACTAGCCCTTTAGGAAAACCAGCTCGCGAAGAAATCAAACGTTCCTTTATTAATGCATATTTAAAATAAAATCTTTGCACCTAAATTAGTAGAAAAAATTAACAAAAGTGGTGAAATCAAAATCATAGATAAAAAACTAGTTGTATTAATTTTTTCTACTAATTTAATCAAACTTTTATTTTAATGGCAGCAAACTTATGATAAAAAATAATAAAGAAATAAGAAAATTGAAAACATTTTTAATTACTTCCAGTTCAATTGTTACGCCTTTAAGTGCTGTGGCCTTTCTAGTTGCTTGCCATGAAAAAGAACAACCAAAAGTAACAAAACCAAACAAACCAAAAAAAGAGATAGAAACAAAACCAAACACTTCATCAGATAGTACAAAAGAAACAATAACTACTCCATCACAAAATAACCCGCAAAATGGCCAACAGGATTTTGCCCCTCATTTCAATCCGAATTTTATACAAAGAGGAATAGAAAATGCTAAACGCTTAAGAGAACAACAAAAGCAAGAATTAGCATCTAATTTAGCAAAACTAACAGAAACGCAAGCATATGAAAAGCTAAAAAACAGAACTTTTGCAATCGCTTTCAATAGCGTTGACAAAACAGATGAGAGCAATCCTAATCATGTTGTCAAATATGAGCCGACAGGAACAGGTTGATTATTAGATGCTGCTTACAATGAAAACAAGACGGAAGTAATGTTGTATATTGCTACAAATGCTCACGTTTTTGCCAGATCTTTTAACACTTTAGATTCAAAATATAAAGACACTTTCCCTGAATATTTTACTGAGCCAAAGAATGGCGAAAAAGTAGATAGCTTTATTATTGGTGTGCCAAAAAAAGAAGCTAACATCCAAGCAATTGATAATAACTCAAGACCAGATGCAAACAATACTCCCGTTTACTTTATTAACAAGCAATTAGGAGAAGGGAGTGAGATTGGTATCGAAGGAATTTTTGATAATCCGAAAACTGTCTTTGTGGCTTTAAATATTTTTGATGATCAAACAAATGAGCAACTAAAACAAACATCAACCACATCTCCTAGTAGTCAAAAAATAAACAATGGAATTGGTAAAGATTTTGCCGTTTTTGGACTAAAAGTTAATTTAGCAAAATTAGATGACCTCATTTCAAAAAATGATGCAAACAAGGAAAATTTTCAATTATTCAAAGAGCATATCGAAAAGGCAATTGTAGACATCGAGCAAGATATTGCTAAGTTTCAGACACAACAGTATCCAAATCATGACAAAAAGGCAGTACCTTATATAAGTTATGATTATACCTCAATTTATCAAAAAGGTATTGCTGAGCCAGAAAAATTAGGAATTAGCGAATCTGGCGTTTTATCTCCTAATACCACAAAACTTTATTTATTAGGTTATCCAAGCCTTGATGGACAACAATTTTTGATGAGAAATTATCCAAAAAATTTAACTAACAAGGCTTTTGCGATTTCCAACGATAGTTTTAGCAATGGTTTAGCACTAAATGACATCCTCAGCCCTAACAGAAGTTATTCTTCTTTTGGCTTTATAACCTTTATTGAAAATAGTGGACTGTATTATGGAGCCTCTGGGTCGCTCGTCATTAACGATTATGGCTTACCTGTTGGTATTTATTCTGCTGTTCAAACCAGAGGAGGTAATTTAGACATTAGTGGCAAAGCTGGTTATACTCCTTTTGTCCAAATTGCTGATTTTGACTCTTATGGACTAAGACACAACTTAATTGATGGTACAAATAAAAAACTGTTTCCCAAACAAGAAAAATCATATCGACAGAACTTAAAAAAATTATCTGAAAATGAAGGCGAATTTAAAGATTTTCGCAAAACTTTATTATTTCCAGATTTTACTTAATTTTTCAAAAGTTAATTACCTATTTTAAAACACTGGCAAAAATCAATTTATGGTAAAACAACAAAAATCAAAAAAAATACAACTACTATTTAAACTCAATGCAAATAGAAAACTCGTTTTTATTTACATTGAGCCTAAAAAAATATATGAAGTTTTGAAAGAACAATAATTAAAAGCCCTAAATTTATAGATTTCTAAACGGTTAAATTTAAGGCATTCCATCATATTTAAAAATATAATGGATAAATTTAAATATATAATGGATAATTCGCATTATTTTATTTTAATACGACAAAAAACATAATAACCCCCCCTTAATTCATATCAAAATTTATTAATTCATTCTTAGTGATTCTTGGTCTAACATAAATAAGTAGAAAAATCTCAGACAATTAGTTTTTTACCTATGATTTTGATTGCACCACTTTTGTTAATTTTTTCTAGCATGTTCATTTTAAAAAATTTGGACAAATAATTTACCTCATATAATAGCTTGGAGTTTTATATGATAAGCAACTTTGAGGCCTTTCATAGTTATACCAATCAATAAATTCACTTATTTTTTGATAAGCAATAGCCACATTTTCAAAATTTTCGCCCTCAATATTAAGCAATTCGCGTTGAAAAACCGCATAAAAATATTCAATAGGACGGTTTGCAAGTGCATTACCTTT
Organism: Mesomycoplasma ovipneumoniae; assembly: GCA_009756935.1. The sequence goes on from VZDP01000003.1 coordinate 101,488, forward strand.
TGGTGACATTGATTGTTGGATATTGTTTTGCTTTAAAAAATTAGCAAATTTGTAGTTCGCATATTCCACGCCATGATCTGAATGGAAAAATTTTGGTTTAATATTATACTTTTTGATTGTTTGTTTTACTAAGTTTATAGTTTCTTCTGAAAATCTTGTTTTAGAAATCGAAAAATTGAGCAAGTAATTGGATTTTGTTTCAATAATTGAGTGTAGGTAAAATCATTCGTTGTTAATTTTGATAAATTTAATATCAGCAAACCATTTTTCACCAAAATTTTCTGAGCTAAATTCACCTTTGATATGATCTTCAGTCCAAATTCGCGTAAACTTTTTCTCTTTTGGTGCTGGTTTTCCTTGCTTTTTATAAGCTATTGATTTTAATCCTAAAAATTCGTAGTGTTTTTGAAACACGTACGTGGATACATAATTTCCCTGATTTATGTAAATATTATATAGGATGTCGCGGCCTTTTACCTTTCGATTTAAATTGAAATTTTCACGAATTCACTCAAGTAAGTCTTCATCATAAATCATTTTCTTTGGTGGTTTTTTCACCCTTATTTTCTCATAAATAGAAGTGCGATTAACGTTAAAAACGCTACAAATTCTAGTGCAATTTTCGATTTTATCTTTATCTTTTTCTTGTTCTTGTTTTCGTTTTTTGAGCTCCTCAAGAATAATTGCGGGGTCAATTCCGGATCTTCTAAGAACATTCTCCACTATTTCTTGATAAATTCCACGATCATTTTCAGAAAGATCGTTAATTGTATATTTCTTTTTTGGTTTGCGTGGAGATTTGATTTTCCCACGAGTACTTATTAAACTTTTCATATCATTATTATAAAACTTTTTTTGCCAATTTCTTATCAAATTATTAGCGTATATATGCAACATTCATTCTTTATCCGCTTTTTTACTTTTAGATTTGTTTTTGTAAATTTCTCTAAATTCTTCTGCAAAATCCAAAATTGCGTTTTTTAGCCCTTTAGATTCGGCAATTTTAATGTATTTAAATTTGTCTTCAATTGTAAATTTGTATTGTTTCATTTT
>VZDP01000001.1 GCA_009756935.1 Mesomycoplasma ovipneumoniae
ACGCTAATGAATTTGCGTAGTTGTTCAATTGAGTCGCCTGTTGGTGATCCAGAAATATAAACAGGATAAGAATTAATTTGTCTTCCGTCAATTTTTACATCAACTCTTGGACTGCTTCCAGGGACAGATTCTGAAAATCTTTCAGTAAATTGGGCACCGTCAAGATCAGAAAATTTAAAGTTTAGGCTGTTTGATCCATTAGAATTTGAACCTTTAATTATTAATTTGGTGAACTTTAGTTTTCTAAAGCCGGTGTAATTTTCTTCTGCAAACGGGTCATCTTCTCATTTTTTAACTTTTTCGTTAAAAGTTTTGTCAAAGTCAGCAAATTTTATACCTTTAAAAGTATTTACTTCTGTTTCTGAAAAGTCAAGTGTGGTTGGTCAGCCACCTTTTCCACCAAAATTTCCTTGGAAAACTCGTTGATTAATTTTTGAATCAAAAACTATCGAGAGACCCTCGTTAATTTTATCGACAGTGTCTCCTTTTTCTCATCTTAGACCTGAAAAAACTATTGAACCACCAATTTTTCCTTGAGATCGATCAAAAGTTGCTTGATTGTTATAGTCAAAACTAATAAAATCAACATTTTTTAGACCATTAGGATTAATACTTCATTCGTCACTAACTGAATTAATTTCTGTATAAATTGACAGTTCTTTTAATTTTTTATTTTCAAGACCGCGTAAGGACTTGGTGGCATTTATATTATTTAAAAATACTGAAACTGTATTAATTTGGCTAGGAATGGCACCGAGAATACTTGAGGCATTTTGTAAAGAGTTAGCTTCGCCAATATTTTTTATTCTTATAGCTTGAACTTTGCTGTCCTTTTGCGAAATTTTTGCCATAATTTCTTGAAATTTCTCAAAAGCATTATTATCATTAGCATCAAGTTGAATTAATTTTAAAGGCTGGCGACTTTTGTCTTCATTATCTGAATTAGGACTGTATTCATAAACCTTAATTGAGTTATCAAAACCGCTAATTTCTGAAGAAAACTGGGAACTTACATCTGATTTTGTCCAGCCAGGAAATTCGCCATTAGAAATATTTCACGGACTTAAAGAATACCAACTTGGAGTATTAAAAGTACGACTTTGGTTATGTTTTTTTAGTGTATTTAAAGTTGGATTTTTACTTTCATCTTCATATTCTCAGACATTAATCGAATCAAGCGAAGGAACCAAGCCCTGTCTAAGTGATTTTAGCTCTTGCAAAGTAAGAGAAGTTTTTTCTGGAAGATTTTTTAAATATTCTAAATATTGTTTTTCGCGATTTAAATTATATCTAGGAAGATCGATTTGTCTTTGATAAGCTTCTTTTCAGAGGTCCCATCCTGCTGCAGTTTTAGGAATTTTACCGCGAATGTGATCTTTATCAAAATCTTCTTTATAAGAACGCTCAATTTCATTGACTTCGGCTTGCAGATTTGCAACTCGAGATTCAATAGTTTTTATTTCGGCGGCAAGACCTTTTTTATATCTTTCAAGGGCATACTGAATTCTTGACTGAGAAACACCAGGAACCGGATTTTGGCGAGTTGTTGGAACTGGCGATGAATTTTGAACGATTACTGGTGATCTAGTTTGAGTATTTGGGGTTGAAACTTCTGCAGGTTTCCTAGGAGAGAGAGAGAGAGAGCGACGTGGAGTCGAAATTTTCTGAATCGGAGTTTCTTTTTTGGTTATAACTACCGGATCTTTTATTTTTGTTTCTTTAGGAATTTCTTGTTTAATTATTGGTTTGGGTGTTTCTTCTTTTGGTTTAACTAAATCCACTTTAGGGCCGTTATTTTCCTGTGGTTTAAAATCAGAATTAACCACCGGTGAGACAAAAGTTAAATCATTTGGATTATTTTTGATTACAATTGAAGGAGATGAAGAACTATAGTGAATTTCATTACTGGAGCTAATAAAATTATTAACTAAGGAACTGGCAAAAGAACCTCCAACTAAAACCATAGCGGATGAGGCTAAAATTATTAATTTTCTTCTTCTTGGAACATAAATTTGCATATTTCCTCCTTATTACTTTTCATATAGGATATAATAATTATACAAATTTTTTATTTTTAAAAATAAAAAAGATAATACAAATTTTGAATTTGTTAGTTTATGTAGTTTTAATTGTCCTTTTATTATTAATTTAATTATTTTTTACCAAAAACAGTCAAATTAATAATTTTCTCTATATTTTTTTGAATTTAAGAAACACCTCTTTAGTGATATTTTAAAATGGGAAATTTTAAAAAAGTGGCTAGTATAGATTAATATGCCAACTTTCTTTTTTAAAATGTGATTTTTTATAGAAAGTTCAAATATATATTAAAAATTTTAAACCATTAATAATTTTTTTTCAAGTAAAAATTAGCATTTTGTACAAAAAGAAGTTCAAAAGGATTTAAATTTTGCCAACTTATTGGTAGTTTGTTTCTGTTGTTTAGTCATTTTAAGTGCTTTTTAAAAGGATTTTTATGAGTTTTCTAGCGGTCCAAATATTTAAAATAGGTATGATTTTTTCTTTGACATCTTAATAAAACAGTAAAAAAATTGTAATTAACTTTTGCAAAAAAAATGAAAAAAGTGCCTAAAACCAGGCACTTCTTTAAGATTATATTATCAAACTGGGAAACTCAAGAAAAAGAAAAAGAAAAATGCAAAATTGACACAATGAATCAATTTTGCATGTATTATATTAAACAATTTAATAAGAAATTGGCAAAAAAGTTTAATAAATCTATGAAAAATATATATGTACTAACCCGTTTTTTCCATTTTTCATTGTGGTAAATAATTTTTTATTACTGATTCGAGTGTTTTAAGGTGATTAATGTTTTTATTAAAAACAATATTTTTTTCTTTTGGAACTACCAAAATTTGAAAAGCAACTTTATTAAATTTTGATAAGGGGTAAAAACCCGAAAAAGCATTAAAACTATAATCTGAATGGCTAATAGGTTCTAAAAAAATATTGTTATTTTCTTCCTTTGTAATGATTATGTTCTCAAATTCTACTGTTGCTGATTTATTATCAGAATTTTTATTATCAGAATTTAAATAATAAGATTGCGGAGAACCATAGACAAATTTTTCTCATGTTTCATATATAAAAATATTTGAATTTTTAAAGATATTCTCAAGCTTTTCCCCTTTAAATACTTTTGTTTCAAAATCGTTTATAAACTCATTTTCATCTATTTTTAAACTTGAGTCCAATTTTGAAATACGATTGATTATTTTATCTTTAAATTCTTCTAAATTTTTAATTATCGCATGTTTGTTTTCAAAAAAATTATTGGCTCAAGGGTCGAGTTTTTCAGCAACTTTATCGTACGGTTGCTTTAATTTAAAAAATTGAATTTTATTTTTCTTTTGGATAGACTTAATTTCATCGAAAATATCATAAAATGCTTTATTTTTTAAATAATTCGGAAGTAAATACCTTTTTTCAAGATCATGATAAATTTTTCTAGTTTTAGTTACTAAAGTTTCTTCGTCAGCTTTCTTAAAATCATAGTGAAAATAAATTTTTTTGTCTTTAGGATACAAAACAACGGTAAAATATGGATTAAACACTGGCACAATCCCCAAATTCGTATACCGATTATAATGAATATCATCTGCTCGAAAAGGAGTCATATTTATATAAGCATCGACTTTATCGTCAAAATAATAATGTCTAGACGATAATAGACTTTTTTCGCCAAAATGCTCCATAATTAAAATATTATTGTTGTTAAGCGTTTCTTCTATTGTTATACCATTTAGAAATTTTTCTTCAAATTCTTTTTTTATTGAATCAGCGCTAACAAAACTATCTATATTGGCGTCTTTTGTAATTTCTTTGGATTTTTCAACTATATTTTTTTGAAATTCTTCAAGAGTATAAATATCAATTGAATTTTTATTACCAAGAAAATAATTTCGACTTCTATTTTGGACTACATTGCTATCTTTTTTATCTTTTTGCAAGGAATAAAAATAATTTAATGGCGAAAATGTCGCCCTTTTTACATTGTTCTCTTCATAATGTTTATCTAATAGATTTAAAAAATAATCTCCACTATATTTATGATTATCTTCATCTAGGCTTGGCCTTGGTTTAGTAGAGGTGAAATTAAAAAACTGACCACATGAACTCAAAAAAAATGGCAAAGTTAAGGAACTTATAACTATAAATTTACTAAAAAATTGTTTAATTTTCATTATGCACCAAATAAGAAGCAACTATTCTGTCATCCTCTGAATTTTCAAAAACGGAAGATCTATAATTTTTAACATAAATACGATAATAGGCAGATTCGTTTGACTTAAAATCTATTAATTCATCGTTGCTCAGGATGCTATTAGATCTTGCAACATCAACTCAATCGCCATTTGAATTTAATTTTTGTAAGTAAAGATCATAATCTGAAACAAAAGCACCACCTTGTCGTTTTTTTGTTGCCTCTAACGGTAATCAATCGTGGCTAACATTTCTGGTAATTGACGGTAAAAATCACCATCAGCCAGATATATTTTGGCCTTTTTCGTTATTTTTTAGCATTCCAGCGTTAAAGTTTCAAGACAAAGAGGCTTTAACTCGCTCATTTGAATTAACTCAGAACCTATTGCCAGTAAAAATAACTTCGCCCTCATTTCCTTTATTGCCGAAAATAAAACTAATATTATCTACTGCTTCTTTCATTTTTTCAAAATCAGGGGTTCCAGCCCCATACTTTTCATAATAACCACTATCTTTTTTATCCAAATCGATATGATTTGGACTTATTGCAGAAACAGAAAGAATAGATTTTATTGCCGGAACTCTAAAATCATCACGAACTCAAAGTGGTTTTCCTCTTAAAAGTGTTGATATTAGTCCGGTTACAATAGGGGCTGCATAACTAGTTCCACTTACATATTTTTTTCTTTGGCCAGATTGATTTTTATCATCAAGAACGTTATAAATCTGACCTGGAGCTACTACTAAGGGTTTAGCAAATTGCAAGTACTGATCACCAGTTTTAAAATTAGAATAAGGGGCTATTTCATTTTTTGCTATATTAGAATTACTAGAATTATCATCGAGCGCACCAACCACTATTGAATTTAGTGACAAACTTCTATCATCAATTCATGGATTATCATCAGCTTTATTTCTGCCAAATTCATCTTCGTCAATTTTATCAGCGCCATTGCCTGCAGCAAAGACATTAATTACGCCATATTTTCTTGCTAAAAAATCAAGTAAATATGCATTTTCGTTGTAGTCTTTAAAGTCTACAAGTTTATTTCCATAACTGTGATTTATTACCCTTACATCTTTAGTAGCCAAAAAATGGTTTGCTGATATTAAATTTATCAAAATTAACAACGAATGATTTTACCTACACTCAATTATTGAAACAAAATCCAATTACTTGCTCAATTTTTCGATTTCTAAAACAAGATTTTCAGAAGAAACTATAAATTTAGTAAAACAAACAATTAAAAAGTATAATATCAAACCAAAATTTTTCCATTCAGATCATGGCGTGGAATATGCGAACTACAAATTTGCTAATTTTTTAAAGCAAAATGGTATCCAACAATCAATGTCGCCAAAAGGTAATGCACTTGCAAACCGTCCTATTGAATATTTTTATGCGGTTTTTCAACGAGAATTGCTTAATATTGAAGGCCAAAATTTTGAAAATGTGGCTATTGCTTATCAAAAAATAAGTGAATTTATTGATTGGTATAACTATGAAAGGCCTCAAAGTTGCTTATCATATAAAACTCCAAGCTATTATATGAGGTAAATTATTTGTCCAAATTTTTTAAAATGAACATGCTAGAAAAAATTAACAAAAGTGGTGCAATCAAAATCATAGGTAAAAAACTAATTGTCTGAGATTTTTCTACTTATTTAGTTTGGTCAAAAATAAAATTATGTTATAACAAACATCACTTAAGAATAGTTAATAAATTTAGAAATCATAATTAGTATTAAAATAAAAAAATGCGAATTATCCATTATATTTTTAAATATCCATTATGTTTTTAAATATAATGGAATGCCTTAAATTTACCCGTTTAGAAATCTTTAAATTTAGGGCTTTTGGTTATTGTTCTTTCAAAACTTCATATATTTTTTTAGGCTCAATTTAAGTAAAAACGAGTTTTCTATTTACATTGAGTTTAAATAGTAGTTGTTTTTTTCTTTCGTGAGTGTTAGATTTAAAATTTAGTGTTTTTCCCGAGTTTCCCAGTTTGATAAGATAATTTTAAAAAAGTATCCGGTTTTAGGGACTTTTTTAAGTTTTTTGGTAAAAGTTAATTACAATTTTATTAGTGATTTATTAAGATATCAAAGTAGAAATCATATCTATTCCAAATGTTTGGATCGCTAGGGACACCATCGCGATTTTTAAATATCATTTGCTGATCTAAAGTGTTAAATTCAACCCTTTGTCTTAATTTTTGCAACATCGTTACTAAACCAACTTAGTTAATTTATTGTTTTAAAATAGCTTGTTATCACTAGTATGTTTGTTGATTTTAAAGATTATAGTTTTTAAAATGACTAGTGAAATAAAACACAAAAGTGTATGAGCTAGGATATGCTCATCCATTCTTAAAAATACAGGTCGAATATTCAATAAACCTTTTAGACTTCTAAAATTAGCTTCAATATTCCACTGTTTTTGGTATTTTTCGACTATGTCTAAGACATTCGAATTTAGTATATTTGTTTCATAAACATAGTAACCATCAAATTGTTTGTCTTTGTCAATTTTACTTTGATCTAATTCAAATTTCATGTTTGAAATTTCCTTAAAATATTTAGGTTTTTTACCAAACAATTTGTTTACTTCAATAAAACCATCTTTATTTTGCTTTTTAATAAAACTTTGGATTTGCTCTTCGCGAGCTTTGCTGTCTTTTATTGCTCTTTTTGTACTGTAAGTAATAATTCTTCTTCTAATATTTTCGGTGTATCTTTTATTCTTATAAGATGAATAAAATTCTTCTTTTTTATACTTAAAATCAGCATTTACATTAACATAATCGCTAGGATCTAGTAAATAATTTTTGAATTTTTGAGTTCCTACCTTTGCACGATAAGAAATAATGAAATTATAGTTTCTTGATTCAAGAAATCGAATATTTGCGGCAGTTGACATGCCACGATCAGCGATTATTGTCATATTTTTGATATTATATTTGGATTCAACATCTAATACAAAAGGGATTAATGTACTAGAATCACCGGTATTTCCTTTAAAAACTTTAATATGAAAAGGAATACCATTTTTATCACACGCTAAGCCAATGACAATTTGGTCTTCTTTGAATTTAGCATCTTTAGAATAACCAGGAATTCTTAATCCATTTTTTTCAAATGTCTCAAAATAGACTGTTGATGAGTCAAAATAAAATTCATTGTCCCTTTTTCCAAGTTCACTTGTTACCATTTTGTTGACACTATTTAAAAGTTGATTTTGTGACTCAAAGACAAGATCTAGGAGTCTATAAAAGCTATTTTTGGAAGCATTTATTTGATTTGAGTAGTCATCTTTTTTATCAAAAGCATTAATAATGCTGCCAGGATCAGTGATCCGTTTTGAAATTAAGTAGTTAAAAATTTCTTTCATATTTTTATGTCTACTTTTAGGAAGTGATTCAAAAATATTGTGCTTTTCAATAAATTTTTCAATTAATTCCCCGCCAACAAAAACCGAACCTTCGATTATGCTTGAATTTTTAATAGAATCAAGTAAAATAGCCTTGACTTTATCTTTGTCATCTGAATTTGAAAACAATTTCAATTTTTCTTTGATAATTTGAACAGCATTTGGATTAATTTTTTCCAAATTCCGCTCATTTCCTAAACTAAATCAACGTTTTGGACCTTTGCCATAACCTTGTGTTCAGCCAACATATTTATATGGTTTATCTTTCGAGTTTCCTCAAACATTAAATAAAATATTATAACATAATTTTATTTTTGACCAAACATTTTTTTTTTTTTTTTGCAAAAGGTTGATTTTAAGATAATAAAAATTAAGGTTTTAAAGTCAAAAATACCTGTAAATCGGGTATTTTTTCATATTTATATTCGCTAAAAAGTGAATTATCCATCAAACTGTCAAACTCAGGTGTGTGATTTTTACTTTGATATTTTAGTAAATCAGTAAAAAAATTGTAATTAACTTTTGGCAAAAAAATTAAAAAAGCACTTAAAAACAGAGGCTTTTTTAAAATTATCTCAACAAACTGGGAAACTCAAGGATTAGACAGGAACTTCATATTAATTATAGTATTAAAAAATATAACTATATAACAAAAAGTGATAGACAAGTATTTATAAATAGATAATGTTTTAAGTATTTTCACAAATTTAAATTAAATATATTGGATACTTTGAAATAAAAAGGTGGAAATCCACTTAAATTCTTCAAACTATTACTAAGCATAAGTTTATTTATGTTAAAATTATTTTGAAATAAAAAGGTGGAAATCCACTTAAATTCTTCAAACTATTACTAAGCATAAGTTTATTTATGTTAAAATTATTTTGAAATAAAAAGGTGGAAATCCACCTAAATTCTTCAAGTGAGGTAGCAAAATGATAATAAAACGTGATTTTTATCTTAACCAAATAATTGATAAAAAAGAGAATGACAGAATCAAGATTATTACTGGCATAAGAAGATGCGGAAAATCATATTTATTATTCAATTTATATCGTGATTACCTACTTAGCAGTGGGATTAAAGAAAATCAAATTATAACAATTGCTCTTGACCAAATTGATAATATTGAATACCGAAATCCATTTAGATTACATCAATATATTAAGCAAAAAACAAAAAATATAAACAAAATGTACTACATTTTCATTGACGAAATTCAATTATCTGAAAATGTATCAAATCCCTATGTTGAGACTAATGAAAAAAATATAACCTTTGTAGATGTGCTTTTAAGTCTTATGAAACATAGTAACTTAGACATATATATTACTGGTAGTAGCTCTAAAATGCTTTCATCAGATTTATTAACTCAATTCAGAGACCGCGGAGACCAAGTGCATGTAAATCCTTTATCTTTTGCTGAAGTTTATGAATTATTTGATGACAAATCAGAAGCTTTTGAACATTATTTTGTATATGGTGGTATGCCACATATTTATAAATTGCAAAATGATGAACAAAAAAGTCATTATCTAAAGCAGTTATTCAAGCAAACATATATTAAAGACATTCTTGAGCGCAACAAAATACATAATGAGCAACAAATACTTGAAATCCTGCTTGACTTTACATCTTCAAATATTGGCTCTTTAACCAACCCCTCTAAGCTTGCAAATCGTTTTTTGTCAGAAAAACAAATACACATATCATCAAATACAATTTTTAAGTATCTTAAATTTTTTGAAGAATCTTATATTATTCAATGCACTTATCGCTACGATGTAAAGGGTTCTAAATATTTTTCAACCCCACTTAAATATTATTTTTCAGATATTGGCCTAAGAAATGCAAGATTAAATTTTCGCCAAATAGAAAACAGTCATATAATGGAAAATATAATCTACAACGATTTACTTCGAAGAGGATACAATATTGACATTGGTGTTGTAGAACATGAATTTAAAAATGGCTCAACAAGAAAAAAAATTCAGCTTGAAATAGATTTTGTTATAAATAAAGGCCACAAAAGATACTATATTCAATCAGCACTTAATATTGACAATTTAGAGAAAAAAGAACAAGAAATAACCTCGCTTAAAAAAATAAATGATTCATTTAAAAAAATAGTTATAGTAAGAAACAAAATAATTCCAAAACACGATGAAAATGGTATTTTATACATTGGTTTAGAAGATTTTTTACTTAATGAATCAATAATAGACTTATAATTTTTAAATAACAATTTATGAGAAATTATAATACAATAGAATATCTAGGAATATGAAAGCAATTAAATAATCTTGAATTTAACCCCCTCGAATTCGACGGGTTTTTGAAAAAAGCTGGTAGTAATGCATTTACCTTATCACCTCAAAAATGGATTAATACAACAAATGCAAAAGGGATATATGTGAAACTCAGAAGATATGGTGGGACTTTTGCACATAAAGATATTGCATTTAAATTTGCTTCTTGGAGTCTATTAACAACCCTAATTTTAAACGGGTCGAATTCAACTCCTTTAGAAAGAAAGTAGATAGCAATGTAAACTCAAACAAAAAAGCCAACACCTTAGTGTTAATTTTTTTGTCCTTGTTTACAACATTTAACATTTTTTATTATTAGTATACTAATTTGTAAATTGGTAGAAAAAATTCAGGCAACTTTTGCAAATAAACAAAATTTTTCTAACAAAATTTTTATTTTTGAATTAGCAAAAATAAAAAAACTAAAAATTTTAAAAATAAAGCTAAATCTTTTGTCATTAAATTTATTAATTAACAAAAAAATCTACTATTCCCCTTCTATCTCAATAAATTTTTTGCTTTTATAACCACGAAAATCTACTCTTGCAATTTCATTATAATATTCAGTCCAATCATCAGAACCTCAAGAAAAGAGAGTGTGTTCTTCTAAAATTAATTCTTTTTCTTGTTGGCTATATAAATTAGTATTTTCTAGAAAGTCTGTAAAATACTCAAATTCATGGTCTGTTCCTTTTAGAAATTTATTCAAGGAATCCCGATATAAAATTAATTCTTCCATAGATGATCCAATCACATTTTTAGATAAATTATTTACCTTTGGCGAACTAGAAACAAAGAACGCCGGATCATTACCATCACGCAGAAAAATATCTTGTTCAAGTTTGACCAATTTTTGTTTGAAATAATATTTTAAAATTTCGTATTTGCCTTGATAAATATCATCATATAAATTTGAATGTCCAAATCAGTAATAAATTTTTTGCCCATCGACATACAATAAAATGAAATTTTTTAATGCAATTGGCAATATTCATCCTTCGCCTCCGCAAAAAGCGGACTTGTAATATGGTTTAAATCAAAAAACTGGGTTTTTTGAGTCAAATTGGGAAATTATCTCATCAAAAAGTCCATATTCTTGCCCGCCAAAGTAAAAAATTTCGAAATTTTCAAGTTTTAATTTTGCCCACCTTGGTAGAATTAAATAATCGGGTTCATCGAGGTAAAAAAATTGACCTTCAATTTCATATTTAGGACCAAATAAAATTTGCAGCAAGTAGATTAATTCGATTTTATTTGTCCAATTATTCACATTATCATAATAAGTTTGGCCTCTTTCACCAAAAAGTTCGATGCAATACTTTCGATATTCTGGACCAAATTTATCAAATCAACTAAGAATAAATTTATCGCGATTTTCAATATTTAAATTAAGCTTTTTAATCCCGTATTTTTCAAATTTTTTAAGCAAATTTTCATAAGTTTCAAAAGTAAATACATTTTGAATTGGTTGAATTTGGGTTTTTTCACCAAAATTATAATTCTCTTTTAACAACAAATTGTAGATATTTTCTACGTTTTGTCCTAAATATGGTTTATTTATATCTACAAACTTTGAATCATATTCATATCTATTTGATAGAAAATCAAAGATTTTCTCGTGGTAATTTGCTAAATTTTTTGGTTTTCCGTAAGGAACGCTTTCCTGAATTTCCTTAATAATTAAAACTTCAATTTCTCTTAATTTGCTTTTTGATTTAAACATTTTTCAAAAAATAGCCGGATAAGAGATTGAAAACTCGCATTTTTCAATATCATCAAAATTTTCAAAGATAACAACAACTTTCTTAAAAGCTTTACCGTCGTGAAAAGCATGCCAAGAATAAAGTTCAGAGATAGAATCAACATTTTCTTTTCCGTTTTTTTCACAATATTCATCGTCGTCTCAGTCGCCAATTAAACACCTAATATCATTATAAAAATGGAAGTCCTTGAGTTTTTTAAAAAAAAACGAACTTTTTGGGATATCTTCAAGTTTTAAATTATAAACATAATCATCACGTTTGTAATCTATGCCAATAATAGTTTCAATCGGATTATCTACAACCGCGCAAGAATCCATAACATAAACCCATAAAAAGTCTGGAATTGTTCGATATTTTTCATCACGATCACAGCGAACATCTCTATCGGAAAATATACTTATAACTGAATAACGAGTTTTAATATCAATCTCTAAATATTTTAGTTCTTTTAATTGTTTTTTTGACTTAGACTTCAAATCTAATTGGACTTCCATATAAAAAATGTACCTTTTCTACACTTAACATTTTATCCCTGTCTACATGTTCACTATTAAGTCTTACTCTTCTTACATGATAACTTGGAAAAAAAACTTTTGTGTATGGTTTTGGATTAGATTGTTTATCAGGAATCTCAAAAGCGTTTTTAGGGTCGGTTCAATCAACAGAATCATGAGCAAGTCCGCTTCCGGTAACAAAAGGGCCTTTAGTAAAACTAGGATCCTTATTTAAATTATTATTTGATGATGCTAGCCATCATTTTCCCACTATCAAATTTGCTGTATCTCTTGTTTTTTGAGCCAAAGTTCACATAACTGGCTCATTAAATGAATAAAAATCAATAGGGGATTTTAATTTTTCCTTCATATTTTTACGGTCATAATAATTATCATTAATTTTAGCTTTTACCGAACTAGGCAGGAAAGTATCAATAACAATTTGAGTTAATTTTGACTGCATTGTCAAATTTGAAACGGCTCAAAGTCAGGCTGCAGTTTCTGGAATTGCTTGTTCGCTAATAACAAAATAAGATTTTAAGCCTTCAGTGTGAAAATTAAAAAATCAAGCCGGATGGATTCCAGTGTAGTTTCTTAATTTTCTCTTATCTTTTACAACAGAAAGATTTAAAGTCGTTGTACCTGCTATTGTTTTAATTCTAGACTTACTTTTTCCTTTTGTCAATTTATCTAAATCAACTTCAATTGAGTCAGTACCTCTTGAAACAATAGGACTATCATCATCTTTGTGGACAGGATGGGCAGGCCGATTATTATTCCATCATCTTCCAACATCACTAACAATATTCGGAAAAAAGACCGAAGCAGCAATACCAATAACCGAACCAACGATAGCAGCTCCAACAGCATATCAAAATAATGCACCAAGACCAGCAGCAGGAGCAGCAACTGCTGCTGCTGGTGCCACAGTTTTTTCAACCCGAGTTTTATTTTGAAGCTGTCTAAAGTCAAAAACATGCCCTTCAAATTTTAGTTTTGGTACACCATCTTCAAAATAGAGCTCAGCTTTTTTGTTAACTAATTCAAGTGAAGAACTATTTAAAATTACCTGACCATCTTCATTAATTTGAATTTCAATATCATTTAAATTAGGAGAGTCTGAATTAGTACTTGTTTTGTTTAGGCGTGTTTGGTTATTCTTAATATTTGCATTAATAACAAGCGAATTTTGTTGGTTTTTGGCTGAAACAATTTGAACTAGATCATCAAAATTTACCGGTTTTTTTGAATTTGATAGATCTATATCACGAGTTTCAAGTTTAAAATCTGAATAGCTTTTTGTATTTTGAAAATGTCAAAGCGGCCCAAAAACACTTAGTGTAAGTGAAGTGAAAGCGACAATATTAGTGATAAACTTAAAAAACTTTAACTTTTTCTTCATGTTTTTTCCTTTTTTTATATACAATATTAATTCTTTATTTTTTTAATTATACTATATATTAAAAATTTTTTAGGAAAAATACCTAAAAAATTGTTTTTTAAAAGAATAAGTTATTATGTTAATCAATCGCTAAAAATAAACTGCACTAAAATTCAGGCATATTTTTTTGAGTTTCACAGTTTGATGGCAAAAACTCACTTTTTAGTGAATATAAATATGCAAAAATACTGGTAAAACCACGTTTTTTGACGCTAAAACTTAATCTTTATTATTTTGAAATACCTTTTGAAAAAAATGTTTGGTACAAGAAAAAATTATGTTATAATAACTATCACTAAGAATGAATTAATAAATTTTATATTGAATTAAGGGGGGAATTAGTTATGTTTTTGCCATAAAACAACAGAAAATGCGAATTATCCATTATGTTTTTAAATATAATGGAATGCCTTAAATTTAACCGTTTAGAAATCTATAAATTTAGGGCTTTTGTTTATTGTTCTTTCAAAACTTCATATGTTTTTTTAGGCTCGCTGCAAATAAAAACGAGTTTTCTTTTTGCATTGAGTTTAAATAGTAGTTGTATTTTTTGATGGTTTTTTCCAGTGTTTTAAACTAAAAAACAGTTTAGAAATTCATAATTTTGCTTTTTTAGTTTACTTTATTTGATTAGTAGGTAGGTTTTTTCTTTCGTGAGTGTTAAATTTAAAATTTAGTGCTTTTGCTTTGATAGTTATTTTTCTTGAGTTTGGATACAAACTGCCAAACTCGGATTTTTTAATTAAGCAATTAGTTAATAAAAAAATCCTTATTTTAAAGAGTTTTTTATTGACTCTCTAAAATAAGGATGCTAATTAGCGCTCTCAAAACTGAATAGTAACATTTTTATTAAAATACTTTAAGAATTAACTTTTTAAACTTTGAATTTATTAGTATTAGTCAGCTGAATGTATTACTACACTTACACCTCTAACCTATCAACCTCATAGTCTATAAGGAATTTCATAAGGAATACTCATCTTTGAGGAAGCTTCCCGCTTAGATGCTTTCAGCGGTTATCTTTTCCGTACTTAGCTACCCAGCTGTGCCTTTGGCAAGACAACTGGAACACCAGCGGTACGTCCACTCCGGTCCTCTCGTACTAAGAGCAGCTCTCATCAATATTCCAACGCCCACATCAGATAGGAACCGAACTGTCTCACGACGTTCTGAACCCAGCTCACGTACCGCTTTAATTGGCGAACAGCCAAACCCTTGGAACCGACTTCAGCTCCAGGATGCGATGAGCCGACATCGAGGTGCCAAACCTTCCCGTCGATGTGATCTCTTGGGGAAGATTAGCCTGTTATCCCCGGGGTAGCTTTTATCCGTTGAGCGACGGCCATTCCACAATGAACCGCCGGATCACTAAGTCCTGCTTTCGCACCTGCTCGACTTGTAGGTCTCGCAGTCAACCACACTTTTACCTTTATGCTCTGCATATGGTTTCTGACCATATTGAGTGTAGCTTTGAACACCTCCGTTACTCTTTAGGAGGCGACCGCCCCAGTCAAACTACCCACCACGCACTGTCTCACTTCCAGATAATGGAAGCTGGTTAGAAAATCAATTTATTAAGGGTGGTATTTCAAGGTTGACTCCTCAAGAACTAGCGCCCTTGTATCATCATCTCCCACCTATCCTACACATAATAAACCAACTTTCAATACGAAGTTATAGTAAAGCTCCACGGGGTCTTTTCGTCTTGATGCGGGTAACCAGCGTTTTCACTGGTACCATAATTTCACCGAGTCCAATGTTGAGACAGTAGGGCGATCATTGCGCCTTTCGTGCAGGTCAATAATTAGTTGACAAGGAATTTCGCTACCTTAGGACCGTTATAGTTACGGCCGCCGTTCACCCGGGCTTCACTTGAATGCTTCGCGTAAGCTAACATCTCCGCTTAACCTTCGGGCACTGGGCAGGCTTCACCCTCTATACTTCGGTTTGCACCTTTGCAGAGAGCTGTGTTTTTGATAAACAGTTGCCACCCTCGTTTTACTGTGGCCCTTTAAAAAAGGGCATCCCTTCTTGCGAACGTACGGGATAATTTTGCAGAGTTCCTTAACATTGGTTTTCTCGCTCGCCTTAGAATACTCATCTTGGGGACGTGTGTCCGTTCTCGGTACAGGTTGTTAAAAAATTAACACTAGAAACTTTTCTTGGAAACATAGAATCATTTAATTCGGTACTTGAGTCTCCTCTTCCCTATGCATCACAGCTCAAAATTAATGTTATGCGGATTTGCCTGCATAACTTTCTAACTGCTTACCCCACAATCCAGTAAGTGGTAAAACTATCTTTTTTCGTCATTCCATCATTTTTTTAACAAGTATCGGAATATTAACCGATTGTCCATCGGATACGCTTTTCAGCCTCTCCTTAGGCCCTGACTAACCCTGGGTGGACGACCCTTGCCCAGGAAACCTTCCCCAATAGGCGTCGAAGATTCTCACTTCGAATCGTTACTCATTCCGGCATTCTCACTTTTAATCTCTCCACTAGTGGTCACCCTCTAGCTTCAACGAAATTAAAACGCTCTCCTAACGCAATTATTTTAAATAATTGCCCGTAGCTTCGGTATTGTGTTTTAGTCCCGTTACATTATTGGCGCAAGATCTCTTGACTAGTGAGCAATTACGCACTCTTTAAATGGTGGCTGCTTCTAAGCCAACATCCTAGTTGTTTGAGAAATTTCACAACCTTTCTCACTTAACACAATTTTGGGACCTTAGCTGACGATCTGGGTTCTTTCCCTCGCGAGCGTGGACGTTATCACCCACGTTCCGACTGCATAGATTAGATTAATGGTATTCGGAGTTTGATTATAGTCAGTACAGCTAGGTGCCGCCATTCCACATTCAGTGCTCTACCCCCATTAATTATATTTCTACACGCTAGCCCTAAAGCTATTTCGAAGAGAACCAGCTATCTCCAAGTTCGATTGGAATTTCACCACTATCCGCAAGTCATCCGGGCACTTTTTAGCGTACTACGGTTCGAACCTCCACTTTGTTTTACCAAAGTTTCATTCTGCTCACGGATAGATCACCTGGTTTCGGGTCTATGTCAACAAACTAAACGCCCTGTTCAGACTCGGTTTCCCTACGGCTGCGCTTTAATCCGCTTAACCTTGCTTGCTAACATAACTCGCCGGACCATACTGCAAGATGTACGCCATCACACATTAACGTGCTTTGACTACTTGTAAGTAAATGGTTTCAGAATCTATTTCACTCCCCTCTCGGGGTTCTTTTCACCTTTCCCTCACGGTACTAGTTCACTATCGGTGTCTGATTAGTATTTAGCCTTACCAGGTGGTCCTGGCAAATTCAGACAGGGTTTCACGTGCCCCGCCCTACTCAGGATACATTTATGAGATTATATAATTTTGCGTACAGGGATTTCACCTTCTTTGTCAAAGCATTCCAACTTTTTCTGCTATTATATAATTTTGTAACTCAATTAAAATGTCCTATAACCCCGTAAAAACGGTTTGGGCTCCTCCCATTTCGCTCGCCACTACTTTGGGAATCATTATTTATTTTCTTTTCCTGTTGTTACTAAGATGTTTCAATTCACAACGTATCTCGCTGCTTTAATTATGAATTCATTAAAGCGCAACCTAGGTTTGCTAGGTTGGGTTTCCCCATTCGGAAATCTCCGTATCATAGCTTATTTCCAGCTCCACGAAGCTTATCGCAGGTAATCACGTCCTTCATCGACTTTCAGACCCAAGGCATCCACCAAATACTCTTATTTATTTAAAAAGTTAAAACTATCTTCTGAGTATAGCCTATTTAGATAATATATCTTAAGGTATTTTAACAATTTTAGAGTTTTTATAACTAAAAGTTATAAAATTTTAAAAATAAACTCGGTTTAATTTTAAAAGACTTTGGAATATTATCTGATTTTTAGATCAGATATAAAATTGTTACTGTTCAGTTTTGAAAGAGCTAATATTGTCTTTTTCAGACATGTTTGAGAGTTTTAGAGCTCTCAAAACTAGGCACATAATCAATTTCAAATTGAGATTGTATTAAAAAAACATTTATAAATTATTAAAAAGTTAAAAAAAGTTTACTTCACAAAAAAAATAAAATTTACTAAACTAAACAAGGAGAAAATGAATTAATAGAACAAATTATTTCAAATTATTAAATTTTCTAATATGTTAGTTTGATTTTAACCACATTTAAGTAGTAATTTTCCGTAGAAAGGAGGTGTTCCATCCCCACGTTCTCGTAGGGATACCTTGTTACGACTTCACCCCAGTCATCGGTCCTGCCTTAGGCAATGGTCTCCGAGGTTAACTCACCGACTTTGGGCATTACCAACTCCCATGGTGTGACGGGCGGTGTGTACAAAACCCGAGAACGTATTCACCGCAGTATAGCTGACCTGCGATTACTAGCGATTCCGACTTCATGAAGTCGAGTTGCAGACTTCAATCCGAACTGAGACTACTTTTTTGAGATTAGCTTGACATCACTGTTTCGCTGCTCTTTGTAGTAGCCATTGTAGCACGTGTGTTGCCCCACTCGTAAGAGGCATGATGATTTGACGTCATCCCCGCCTTCCTCCGGTTTGCACCGGCAGTATCTCTAGGGTTCTCAACTTAATGTTAGCAACTAAAGAAAAGGGTTGCGCTCGTTGCAGGACTTAACCTAACATCTCACGACACGAGCTGACGACAACCATGCACCATCTGTCATCTCGTTAGCCTCCGCTATATCTCTATAGTTTTGCGAGGATGTCAAGAGTGGGTAAGGTTCTACGCGTATCTTCAAATTAAACCACATGCTCCACCGCTTGTGCGGGTTCCCGTCAATTCCTTTAAGTTTCACTCTTGCGAGCATACTACTCAGGCGGATCATTTAACGCGTTAGCTGTGCTAGTGACTTTTGCCACCAACTAATGATCATCGTTTACGGCGTGGACTACCAGGGTATCTAATCCTGTTTGCTCCCCACGCTTTCGTCCATTAGTGTCAATATATGACCAGTTAGCTGCCTTCGCCTATTGGTGTTCTTCCTAATATCTACGCATTCCACCGCTCCACTAGGAATTCCGCTAACCTCTTCATAATTCTATTTTGTCAGTATCTAAAGCGAACTAAAGTTGAGCTTTAGCATTTAACCTTAAACTTAACAAAAAACCTGCGGACGCTTTACGCCCAATAATTCCGGATAACGCTTGCGACCTATGTATTACCGCGGCTGCTGGCACATAGTTTGCCGTCACTTTCTAATAAGGTACCGTCAAGACTAAATCATTTCCTATCTAGTTTTTTCTTCCCTTACAACAGCAGTTTACATCCCTAAAGACTTCATCCTGCACTCTGTGTCGCTCCATCAAGCTTTCGCTCATTGTGGAATATTCCTTACTGCTGCCTCCCGTAGGAGTCTGGGCCGTATCTCAATCCCAGTGTGGCGGTACAGCCTCTTGGCCCCGCTAAACATCATCGTCTTGGTAGGCCTTTACCCTACCAACTAACTAATGTTGCGCACCCCCATTTTTTGGTGAAGCTTTAAAGGCTTCTTTTAATAAAAAAACATGCATTTTTTTATCGTATCTGGTATTAGCCGCTGTTTCCAATGGTTATCCCGGTCCAAAAGGTAGGTTAGGTACGTGTTACTCACCCATTTGCTACTAAATATATTAGCAAGCTAACATATTCCGTTCAACATGCATGTATTAAGCACACAGATAGCGTTTATCCTGAGCTAGGATCAAACTCTCATGATTGCGTTCAATTTGAAATTGGTTTTGAAATTATATACCTAGTTTTGAAAGATCTAAAAATTTTTTTTGCCGTTTTAACAGCGTAACTCTAATTATATCACAAAAAAATTTTTTACAAATAATTTTTTTTTTTTTTTTACGCTGCCAGTTTCTTCATTTGAAACAAAGCTTAGTTATTATAACCCGTCAAAATAAAAAAACCAAGAAAAAAATAAAAAATTTTTTTTCTTCTTTAATTTATATTATATATAGGCATTTTTTGCTAATTTTTTTTATAAATTTTGTAAAATTTTAGGTGATTTTTTGCTTTGCATCAGCAAAAGATGATCTCAAAAATGACCCATGGATTTGAAAAAAAATATTTTTTTAAATTTTTTTAACAAATAAAAATATTTTTTTTCAAATTTGCAAATTTTTACATATTTATTTTGGAAAATTTGCTTGCTTTTATTTTTTTTACTCGTTTTACAAAAAAACTTATAATTTATATATATTAGTGATTTTTAGGGAGAAATATGCCGATTTGAAAAATTATTTTATTAATAACAGGAATTATTGCGCTTTTGGTTGCTCTTGTCTCCTTTGTTTGAACATGAGTCAAAAAAAATAAATTAATTAAAAAATATAATTTTGAACACCAAAGTCAAAATTATGACCAGTGAATAGATCTAAAATCACAACTCACTGAATTAGAAAGCGATATTTGGCTCGTTGAAAGTCTTGAGTTTGTTATTAATAAAATAAGGGAAACAAATTCAAAAACAAATTTATTTGTTGAAAAAGACGGAATTGTTGCTTGTCTTAGTCAAAAAAATATCCAAAACTCAACAAACACAGTTTTTGAATCTTGGCTTGATCAAAACAGTTTGGCAAAAAATATTGAAAAATTACAAATAAATAACCTAAATTACACAAGTAATTGCGAAGCTTTTTTTGATTTTATTTTAATTTCGGCAGAAATTAACCCTAAAAATTTTCAAGAATTTTTAGAAAAGGTTAAAATTGGTGGACATTTAATCTGAAAATATAAAAAAAAGCAGCGAAGGGCAATTTTAAAAATGTTAAAATTGCATAAAATTCACTTCGATGAATTTTTTTATTATGATTTTTTGATAATTCAAAAAAAATAAATTAAAATTTTACTAAAAATTGTTTAAAAAGGAAAAAAATGAAAAAAATGATGAATGATGAAGTTCTTTTAACCCAACAAAAACTTGATGAAATAAAAAAAGAACTTGAACATTTAATTAATGTTGAGCGTGTTAATGTAATTCAAGAAATTAAAGACGCTCGTTCTCAAGGCGATCTTTCTGAAAATGCCGAATATGATGTAGCCCGTGAAAAACAAGGGATAATTGAATCAAAAATACGTGAATTTGAAGCTATTATTGCTAAAGCAAAAATAATTGAAACTCGTTCAGGATCCAAACGAGTTTCAATTGGATCAAAAGTTACCCTTAAAAATCTTGAAAGTGGTTTAGTCCAAACTTTTCAAATCGTTTCTTCAATTGACGCTGATCCTTTTGCGAATAAAATTTCCAATTTTTCACCGATTGCACAAGTTCTTTTAGGTCAACATGAAGGAGATGAAGTTGAAGTTGATGTAAATGAAAAATATTCGGTTAAGATTTTGGAAGTAACTAACGAATAAAATGCATTTTTCAATAAAAAAATTTTTTCCTGATTCGCCAG
Source organism: Mesomycoplasma ovipneumoniae (assembly GCA_009756935.1). Next base: position 21,108 of record VZDP01000001.1, read on the forward strand.
AAATGTGGAAAAAATTTGCCAAAATTACTATCCCAGTAATTTTGGCAACGCTTTTTATTTCGATAAATAATTTTATTGATAATTTCATGGTTTCCCAAATCAGTGGTGGTATTACGGCTGTTGGGATGGCCAATTTTTGAACAGGAATTGTTTTTTCTTTTATAATTTCGATTAACACAATCGGGTCAATTATTTTTGCCCAATACTGAGGAAAAAAAGAATTTAAACTGGCCCGGCAAGTAAATAATATTAGATATATTCTTTCTTTTATTGTTATTTTATTTTTTGCTGTTCTCTCGTGAGCTTTTCCTGAAAGTCTGCTCAGAGTCGTTCAGTGAAGACGGGGTTCGTCAAATTTAGACCAGAGTATTTTTGACCAGGCAAAAAGTTACTTATTTATAATAAGTTTTTCTTGAATCTTGTTTGCTTACATTGTCACTTCCTCAGGAATTCTGCGTGAAATTGGGGTAATGAAAGTTTCTGTTCTTTTTAACACTTTGACCTTAGTAACGAATATTGGCCTTAATTTTTTACTAATTCCCTTAATGGGAGTCTCTGGTTCAGCGCTTGCAACTGTAATTTCAAGACTAATAACCTCTTTTTTAATGTATCTTTATCAACTTTTTTATAGAAAAGAAATTAGTCTCTCAATTTTAAAAATGTTTCAAATTGACAGACAAATTTGAAAGCAGTTTTTTGCCCGTTTTGTCGGAATGTCGCTTGTAACTATTGCTTCTTTAATTATTTCAGTCCGTTCAGTTCTTTGATCCCAAAGTTTGCCGCCCGGTTCAATTGGAATTGACGATGGCAGTGGTTTTTATAAATTTTGAGGTATTGGATTTTTAACTATTTCAGGAATAATTCTCACAATTGCTAACATTTTTTTTACAACTTTTGCCTCAATTCAGACAAGCGTTTCGATTGTTGTCGGTCAAAATTTAGGTCAAAATAAAATTGAACTAGCCAAAAAAAACGCTGCAATGCTCAAAGGATTTTTATTTGTTGTTTCAGTTGTTATGTCAGTTGTGGCCTTTATTATCGTTTTTGCTATCACAAAAACTGACTTGATCACAACGGGAATTAAAGAACAAGTTCAAAAAGGATTGTCTGATTATTTTGCCGAAAATAATTTGCCAGTTGACCAAAGTATTATTGACGCCCAAAAAGTTCTAGCCGTTGATTTTTATCTAAATCAGATTTTTATAATCTGTATAGTTATAATTTTAATTAATCCAATTTGGGTTCAAATTAATGCCTCTTTAACAATAATTAAAGCCGGCGGACGGGCTAATTTTGCTAGTTGGTGAGATTTTTTTACCGGTATAGGTCAACTTGTTTGACAAATTCTTATAGTTTTAGTTTTTATCCCGCTGATTTCTGAGGTTCATTTAAAACTTTTTATTTCACTGACAGTTTTTTATCTTTCAGATATTCTAAAGTGAATTATTTTTGAACTAATTTATCTAAAAAGTAATTGGGCGATTAATTTGACGCTTGAAAATTCAGCCTTAAAAGAATCTATCTAAAATGTTGTTGTTTATATTTTTTTTGCTATAATTTATTAAGTTAAACTCATTTTATAAGGGGAAAATTTTGGCAAAAGGAGAAATTTCATGGCTAAGTTGACGAATATGAAAATCTCTTTTGTGGCGATTTTCATATCAATTTCGGTAATTATGTTAATAATTGGGGTCAGATTGGCTCCTTTTGCCATTTTGCCTAATTTTCGCTTTTCAATTATTGGACTGCCGATTAAAATAACGGGCTTTATTTTTGGGCCAATAGTTGGTTTTTTAACCGGTTTTTTATCTGATTTAATTACTTTTTTGTTTATTCCTGGCGTTTATTCTTGGTATTATACTCTTAGCCTTTCACTTACTGGGTTTATTCCTGGCATTTTCTTTTGATTTTTTGTTGTTCAAGGGAAAAAATGATTTCAAAAAGAGAAAATTTTAGAACGCCTAGGGGATAAAATTTTTACCCAAAAGCGAGAAATTTTTAACTACACTTATCATGCAATTAGCCATAACTCAAAAGATATAAACTTAGAGCGAAAAATGCGGCAAAATTTGCTTAAATTACAAAAAAAAGTTGCTAAAGTTCAAGCTTGAACTGAAGAAAAAGCTTTACTGAATTTTTATTGAATATCGAGCTTTTTTGTCCTGGCTTTAATAGCTGCGGCTGTTATTTCGACGGTTATGTTTAATTCTTCTATTGATTTTAGCAAAGCGCGCTTCATTTCTAGCAAAACTTCGTTTTTAATTTTGATTCTTTTTGGTACTTTTTCAATGATTATCTTCTTACTTGTTGCGCGTTTTATTAACTTTTTCCGTAAAAATGAGCGATATTTGACTCTTGTTCCGATCGTTGCATTTTCTGCTTTACATGAGCCAATTGCAAGTGTTCTTGCCGCAAAAGGCGATGTAGAATCTGGTGCGCTTAATAATTTTGAAACTGCTTTTTTGACACATATAATTATTTCTCCAGCCAAAATTTGGATTAATGCGTCTGTTATTTATTTCACTGCAAGAGCTGTTTTACCGCTAGTTTATAAAAAATTCTCTTACTCTCTTACTTAAATTATGGAAAATATTATTAATTTTAATAACGAGAAAAAGCAAAAACTTGTTTTTCATAATATAAAAAATAAGTATTGAAATTATTTTAGTCTTGAATTAGATGCAAAACAATGCGGATTTATTTATTCTTCTGATCCAAATTTTTTTAATGAATTCAAAACAATTCTTCAAAAAGAAAATTCTTATAATGGATTTATTCTTGAAAACGACAGACCTTATGATTACAGCAAAAACAGTTGTTTTTCAGATTTTTTATCAAAAGAAATGTTTGAAAGAATTAAAAAAAAGCTCGTGATTCAGGTTCTTTTATCCCATTGAAACACAAAGCCGTTCGAAATTGAAACTAATACAACAAGAAAATACATGTTGTATTTGACAATGCCCGAAATTGATCAATTTCTAACAAATATGGATAATCAAATAACTAATTTATTGGAAAAAAGTGCTTTTTTTTCTTTTAATTTTACCGAAATGGTCAATAAAATTAAAAGCGATTATAAAAAATTAAACGAAAATTTTTATAATCTGTACATAAAAACAGAATTAAATCCAAAAGTTGAGCAAGAAAATTTAAACCAAGAATTAAAACTTAGCAACCCTTTTTTTGATTCTAAATTTGACAACTTTAAAAGCAATGAAACTACCCAAAATGCATTAAAAATTATTAAAAATGATATAAAAAACATTATCAGCCAACATAATTCGCTAACAAATTCGGCCGATGCCGACCTTTATAAAATAAAAATTTTTACTACTGGATATACTTGTTTTTTGAATCTGATAAAACAAAGTGGAAATTTTCGGTGACTATCAACTGAGCAAATATTTCAAATTTACTACGAATTTGAAGTTTGAATGTCCAAATTGTTAAACCAAAAAAGTCTTGATAATATTCCAAGTGTTCAAAACTTTTTTGATAAAACTTTTGCTGACGATTTTTGACTTTTTTGAAAAAAAAATCGTCAGCAAAAAATGCTTGAAGAAAAAAATAAAAAGGCACAAAAACACTTTCGAACAAAGAAAATTAACTCTTTTCGCAAGGAAAATCCCTATTACCAAAATCTTAAAGTGAACAGCAAAACCTTGCTACGAGCGAATGTTTTGTGACAACACGAAGTAATTAGAATGAAAAAAAGCCTGAAAAAGAAGAATTTTCGTAACTCTTTTTTTGCAAAAAGACTTTGAGTTGCTTCTATCGAAAACAAGTTAAGAAGATTAAAAAATAAAATGTCAAAAAGTGAATATTTTGGTCATTTTGCTTTTTTGAGAGACACCTTGGTGGATTTAAAAAATTTTTTTTACTATTATAATTTAAGCAGAATTGATACTTTTTTGAGAAAAAATCAATTTTTAATTTTCTGTTTTGAAAACAAAATTAATTTTGACATTTTGTACCAATTTTACGGTGAACTTCCTGAAAATATTTTGTTTTTTTTAGAACTAAAAAAAACAAAAATGGGTAATTATTCTCGCTTTTTGTTTGACGAGAGTTCTTTTTATTTAAACACTACTTACAAACAAAGACTTTTTCAGCATTTTTTTAATGATGGCGACAATTTAGTCCAACTTTTTATTTGCGCAAAACGGTCAATCAAACCTATTCGAGATTTTAGCATTGTTTTTATTGAAAACGGTACTTTAATCGAATATATTCAAGAGGTAGATTTGCCTTTGACGCCAAAAACGACATTTGCTAAGTTTTTTTACCAAAATAGTAGTTTTGATCGAACTAATTTGTATTTGCTTGAAACGCAACTTTACAAGCAAATACAAAACGAAGTTTTTCGAAAAAACCCCTCTGGAATCAACAACAATTTTGAATATTATGCTGATTTTTGAAATCCTATCAAAAATATAAAAGTAACTAACGAATTTTCAAGCCAAAACACACTTTTGGACGAAGATATTCTTGTCATAAATTTATAATGGGTGAATCATGGAAAATAAATATAATCATAAAACAGTTGAAAAAAATAGAAACCAAAAATGACTTGATAAGCAGTTTTTTTATGCTAGTTCAAATCCAAAAAAACCTTTTTCCATCATAAGTCCGCCCCCAAATGTTACAGGACACTTGCATTTAGGTCATGCTTGAAATATTTTTATTCAAGATTCCTTGATTAGATTTCATAAACTTCAAGGCTTTGACGTTCTTTTATTGCCTTGTGTTGATCATGCTGGAATTGCTACTCAGGCTAAAGTTGAAGCTTTTTTAGCTGAAGAAAATATTTCTAAATTTGACTTAGGCCGTCAAAAATTTATCCAAAAATGCTATGAGTGAAAAGATCAGCAGTACATAAAAATCAAAGAACAATGAAACAAATTAGGAATTGCATTTGATTATTCCAAAGAAAGATTTACGCTTGATGATGAGGCTCAGCTCGCTGTTTCAAATTTTTTTATCAAATTATGAGAAAAAAATTTGATTTATCGCGGAAAAAGAGCGATAAATTGGGATCCAAAATTACAAACCGCACTTTCAAATATTGAAGTTATCAATAAACCTGTTAATCAAAAAATGTATTATTTAAAGTACTTTTTGAAAGACTCAAGCGAATTTTTGACCGTGGCAACAACAAGAATTGAAACTATTTCGTCCGACGTTGTTCTAGCTGTAAATCCAAAAGATAAAAGATATTTGGGCTTTATTGACAAAGAAGTTATTCATCCTTTGACTAAAAAAATTATAAAAATAATTGGCGACTCAAATGTTGCTCAAGATTTTGGCTCTGGAGTCATGAAAGTTTCGGCTCACTCGATTTTAGACTTTGAAATTCTAGAAAAAAACAGCCTTTCTGCCGAAGATTGCATTGATGACTATGGTAATTTAAATAAAAATACCCTTGAATTTGAAGGTAAAAATAGATTTGAAGCCAGAGATTTAATCGTAAAAAAACTTGAAAATGAAGGCCTTTTAATTAAGACCGAAGACGTTGTTTCAAATGTCGGCTTTTCACAAAGAAGCGGCGAAATTGTCGAAATTCTTAAAAAACCACAGTGATTTGTAAAAATGGATGAACTGTCTCAGTCATTAATTTCGCACCTAAATTCAAAAGATAAAATTCTATTTTACCCGCGCGGATTTGAGAAAAATTTAAGAAAATGATTCGATAAAATCCACGACTGAACTATCTCACGCCAACTTTGATGAGGTCACAGAATCCCTGTTTGGTATAAAAATGACGAATTTAAAGTTCAAATAACATCACCTGGCCAAGGATGGACTCAAGATCCTGATGTTCTTGATACTTGATTTTCTTCAGGAATTAGTGCCTTTTCTTTTTTAGGATGACCTAATAATTCTGAATTAATTAAGTCCTATTTCCCGACAAGTTTGCTCGTTACTGGCTGAGATATCTTGTTTTTTTGAGTTGCCAGAATGTATTTTTCCTCTCTTTTTGTTATGGATAAAAAACCGTTTGAAAAAGTTCTACTTCACGGTCTTATTCGCGATGAAGAAGGGCGAAAAATGTCAAAATCACTCGGAAACGGGATCGATCCTATGGAAATAATTGAAAAATACGGGTCAGATTCTTTAAGACAAATGCTTCTTTTTAACTCAAGTCCGGGAAAAGATATAAGGTTTAGCGTTGAAAAATTAAATTCAGCTTGAAATTTAAGCAATAAACTTTGAAATATTGCCAAATATATTAAAAGTTTGGACAATTCTCATAGAAAACCAGATTTTATCGACTTTTGAATGGAAGGTAAAATTTATGATTTTAAAAAACAAATCGTAAAAAATATTAAAAAATACAATTTTAGTGTTATTGGAACCGAAATTAATAATTTTATCTTTGGTGATTTTTCTTCTCGTTATATAGAATTGATTAAAACTAGACAAAACGGTTTTTATGCTAGAAAACTATTAAAAAGTGTCTTGATAATTTTGCACCCTTTTATGCCTTTTTTGACAGATTTTTTGATGGAAGAAATTTTTGATGAGGAAATTTTAGAACAAAAAATGCCTAGAGTTAGGCAATTTAGTGACAATCAAAAAGTCGAAAATATCCTTGAAATTATTGATAGTTTAAGGTCTTATCGCGAAAATTTACAGATTTCAAAAAAAATTATGTTGGAATTTTGTGTTATTGATGCTGAGTTCCAAAAAGAAGAAATTGAGATTATTAGTAAGTTTGTTTTTGGAAAATGAGTGCCAAACAATGAGTTTATTATTAAAACCAAAAACTTTAAAATTTCGCTTAAAATTCCTGACGAAGTAAAAAAAGCGCAAGAAGAAAACTATATAAAAGAAATTGAATTCTTAAAAAGCGAAATTTTAAGGGCAGAAACTTTACTTTCAAATCAAAAATTTGTTGAAAAAGCACCTAAAGAAAAAGTTGAACAAGAATGTGAAAAACTTAAGAAATTTAAAGAAAAATTAGAATTTTACGAAAAAAAATAAATTATTTTTTTCGATTATCCTGAGTTTTCAGGCTTGATGACAAAAGTTCACTTTTTAGTGAATATAAATATGAAAAAATACCCGAATTTACGGGTTTTTTGATGCTAAAATCTTAATTTTTATAATTTTGAATTTAATCTTTTGCAAACAAAAAAATGCTTTGTCAAAAATAAAGTTATGTTATAATAAACCTCACTAAGAATGAATTAATAAATTTTGAAATTGAATTAGGGAGGATAAGATATGTTTTTGCCATAAAAAAATCAGAAAATGCGAATTTTCCGTTATATTTTTAAATATGATGGAATGCCTTAAATTTACCCGTTTAGAAATCTTCAAATTTAGGGCTTTTAATTATTGTTCTTTCAAAACTTCATATATTTTTTTAGGCTCAATGTAAATAAAAATGAGTTTTCTATTTGCATTGAGTTTAAATAGTATTGTTTTTTATGGTTTTTGTTGTTTTATCCATAAATTGATTTTTATCAGTGTTTTAAAATAGGTAATTAACTCTTGCCAAAAAAGTTAAAAAAGCGCCCAAAATAATAAACCAGACGCTTTTTTAAGATTATCTCATCAAAGTGGGAAAATCGAGATTTTACGAAAAAATAAACTATTTTTTTTCGATTATTATAGAAAAATTTTTGTCAAAGTTAATTGTTTTGCCTTCAAAAGGTACAACAAAAGTTTGGGTAAAAAATCTAACAAACGGATAGTCTGATAATTGGTCTTTTGGATCTTCGGTTTTAGAAAAAAATGCTTCGGGATTAGCGTTTTTTTCATATTTATCAGATTTATATTCCAAATTAATTACTGAAATATTTGAATCTAGGGAATTTTTCTGCGTTATTTCGCGTTTTAGGTTGTTTTGTTTTTCATCTAATGTGAAAGTGATTTCATTTTTTTCAAAATCGATGTTTTTTAAAAAAAGCTTGTAATTAGGGAATGTTTGCGAATCAAGAAAGCCAAATAAATTTTTTTCTGTACTTTGGGGAGAGTTGGGATCTTTGTGTTTATAAGCAAAAGAATTAAGCATTTGATTAACATTTATTTGCAAATAATTTTTGTTATCATTTGAAATTAGATCTTTTTTCAGCAATTTTAACTCAACAGATGAATACGGAGTTAAGGTTCGAGGGAATTTTGTTGAATTTTCAGGTATACTAATTTTTTGGCCGTTTTGTTCAAATTCTGTAAAACCAACCGAAGTTGGAATTACATAAATAAATCAAAAATCCTTTGAATTTTCGGCTACAGTTGGGACATAAATTGAGTCAGGACCTTGATTTAATTTGCGCTTAACGTCTTGAAGTTGCTTAGAATTATAGTAGCGATTTATTAAATTTAAGTATGTTATTTCCGAATTTGGGCTAAATCTTGATGTATATTCGGGATTTATTTTTTGTGAATTTGAAATTTTTGGAGCATCATTTAGATTAAGTAGGTAAAATTGTGAATCTTTTTGCTCGTATATTTGTTGCTGTTTTTCGGTAGGAATTTCAATTAAACTCTCTGAATTAATGAATTTTTTTAAACTTATAGCATTTTGAACGCCGAGACCTGTTGGATTTAAAATCGGATCTTCAGTTTTACCATCATTCCCACATGAGGCTATGATAAAAACAGTTTGTGGTATTCAAAAACTGCTAAATAGAAAATGCCGAAAAATTTTTTTTACTTTTTTGTTAAAATTCACAGTTAAATTTAAATAAATCCTTCTAAAATTAATACATTTTTACGAGTCAAAAAAATTAGCTTTAAAGATTTTTAGGCGTTCGGTTCCTTCGGAATTAATGAATTTATTTGCCAAAGTTAAATATGAGTTATAGTTGAAAATTAGTTCTCTTTTATTTTTAAAGGTAAAACTTCATAAGAAAAATAGGACTTTGTTAGCAAAAAGATCAGGATTTTGCAATATATTTTGATCTATTTCAAAAGGAAGTTGTAAAGTATAGTCCTGATTTTTGTTAGCAAGTTGTTTTTCTAAAAGTCTTAAAAAATCATCTCAATTCAAACCAGTGTCGCAAATTTCTTTTTTTAGCAAAATGTTTACTTGCTTTTTGTTAGGTAAATGTTTAAAATCTCAATTTTCTAGTAAATCAATAGGAAAGTCAAATTCTTGATTTTCAACATCGACAACAGCAGTTGCAATAATTGTGAGATTTGCTGGAATATAAATTTTTTGGTCATCATTTGAAAAAACATATGAAGAAACTTCTGGGAGTGAAATTGAAAAAAAGCTGTTAGCTTTTTCATCACGATAAAAAAGCGGTTTTAGTTGTGAAACTAAATCAATTGCAGCTTTTTTATCCATGTTTTCAAGAATTAAGAAGTATTTTTTATCTGGATTTCAAAAAGAGGTTCTCAAAATCCGTGAAAATGGACCAGGAATAAAATTAGCTTGATTTTTTTCATCAACGCTAAAATCACTATAACCAACAAAATCTTGAATAGTGTAACTATCAGAAAAAGTAGCTATTTCATAGTTATTTTTGTCCAAATGATGTTCAAAAATATTGTTTTTAATTTCATCATAAATCTGATTTTGAGATGAAGAAATTAAAAATATATTCTTACCGGACATAATTTTTGTCGTTTTTTGACTTATTGTGATTTCGTCTTTAATTTTTCTTTTCTCTAATAAGTTGAAAAAATTTTGCTTAAATTTGGGTTGATTTAGTAAATTTTTAATTGAGAAGTCGATTAATTTATATACGTTGTTAATAAAATAATTATAATAATGCTCTCTGGATTTTAAAAATGTAGAAGCTGGGAGTTTTACATTGTTAATTTGGGTTTGTGATTCTGTCGGTAAATAGCAAATTTTTTCTGAATCTACGGAGTCTTTTTCTAGTTGTTGTGTTTTTTGTTCTTCTATTTTGATGTCTTCAATTTTAGTTGACTTTGAATTTAATGATTTTGAACCGACAGTTTCTGAATTTTCACAAGGGCAAGAGAGAATTTCGGAAGAATGCAAAATGCCAGGCAAAGATTTTTTTGTTTTGCTTGAATATTTTTCATCTGAATTTTCCAAGTTTTTCTCATTGTTTTCAGGTCAATATGTTATTTGAGAATCTAAAATTATACCTAAATTCATAGGATAATTTTGATTTTCTGATAAATTTTTAGGGTTATTTTCGCAGCAACTTTGACTGTCAAATGCAGGTGTGTAAAATTGGGAAAATTCGCCTAAATTACACTTTTTTTCAACAGGTTTAATTGTGTCTTCAGCGCTTTTAATTTCAAGTTCGTTTAACTCAGCTGTTGTTTCTGGTTGTTGACTTTGGTCTAAAACTTCGTTTTGAGACCTCAAGTCGTCCTGAGTGTCTTCATTTTCGGCCTGAATCTCGTTTGGAGTTTTGGTTGGAGTTTCATTTTTAGCTAAAACCGGGGGTATTTCTTGTGATTTATTTTTCAGAACGCTTATGATATAGTCATAATTTGCTTGAGAATTTGAGGTTAAATAATTAGATCATTTTTCCGGATCTAGCCTTATGGCGCTTGCTTTTTCAAAATTATATGACTCTAATTGAGTGTTGCATTTGCTTATTAGTTCGTCAATTCTTGAATATCAGTAATCAAAAAGTTTTATTTTAAAAAATTTTGTGCTGTATTGTTGACTTTTTTCACGAAAAGACAACACTTCAAAAAAGATCCCAGAAATTAGAATATAAAAAATGTGGTCTTTTTGTGTTAAATTATAACGCTGAAGTTTTTCGTCAAACTCTGGGCAAGAAGGCTCTCCGAAATTAAAATTATCGAAAATTTCATCGACTGAAACTGGTCCGTTTTTCTTCTCTTTGAGCAATTCCAGCGTCATTTTAAACAAGTGGCGATATTCTTCATTAATAAAAGTAACCAAATTAAACAAAATAATGCTTATATATTCGCGCACTTTTATTGTTCCGTTGTTTATTAATTTAGCTAAAATATTAAGTTTTTGCTGTCCGTTAACTAAAATATTTGTTTTTGCAATCCCGAGTTGAGAGGCTAATCTTATGTGTTCACTCAAATCTCCAACTGGTTTTCAGTTTTTATTTTTGTAAATTTTTAGTCATTTACTTTTGAAATTTGGGTTTATTTCTTCTTTATTTAAATAAAGTGCTTTAATTAATATTTCTAAACTTTCGGCTTTTCGAAGGTGAGTATTTGAAATTAGTGTTCAAATACAAGGTGAAATTTTGTTATTCATTTAGTATCTCCGTAGATTTTTAAACTTTTTAAACATTTAATACTATTTTAGCGAATTCTTGCAAACCTTTATTTATATTATTAAATCCATTTTTTCCTACGCATTCACGGTTGAACTTTTTCGCGATAAGTCTTGGATTTTTGGAAATAATGAACGCCAAGTGCTTGCATAATTTCTCAAATACCACCAATAATTCAGTAAATTTGAAGTGAAGCTTGAAAAATTACTCCAAAAAACACGAAAATTATAGACATGATTCTTTGTGTTTTTACTTGTTTTTTATATGTCTCATTTTCTTGAGCATTTATTATTCTTTTTGTTTTATTTTTATTTAAAAGTTTCGGAATTATTTGCTGCAACCCTTGAACTATAACCGTAATAATTATTATTGGAAGATAAATTCATTGACCGTCAAAAAGTTTTTGATAAGAAGTTGCTGCTAATTCAAGACCTAAAAAATAAGTAACTTTAAAGCTAGGAATTCCCTGGAGTGCTCGTCAAACCGCTATAAAAATAGGCATAGTTACTAAAATTTGGGAAAAAGGTGCGAATGGTGAAAAATTATTTTTCTTATAAAGGTCGGCAACTTCTTGTCGATGACGTTGTTGCATGACTTTATTTTTTTTGTAATTTTCATATTTTGCATCAATTTTAGCTTTTTTTAGTTGTAGCTCATTTTGCTTGTTTTGACCAAAAATCGTTTTAAACCTGAAAGCAAAAGAGATAAGTTTTGTTATTACAACGATTGTTAAAATCGCCAAAATTGTTATTCAACCAGATCAGGCAGATAATGACTGGGACGAGGTTACTCAAGTAATTATTTTAGAAATTGGGTAAACAAACATTGCATAAAAAGGCCCTAATTTCCATGACTCGAGTCAACTAACAATCGGGAATGACGGAACTTGATTTTGGAAAGCGATTTTTCTTGCAAATTCTTCGTCGTTATTATTCCAGTTGTAAGTTTTGTTTTGTATATCAATTCGGGAAAAATTAATAGGAAAAATTATTTTTTTTATAGATTCAGCGTATCCAGAAATAATTTTTTCAGTTTCAGGAGAAATTTCTTTTCCTGCTTTTGTTTCATATTCTTCGATTGCATTTTCTAGTTTATTGTTTGAAAATTCTGGTAATGAAATTAATTTATTATAAAGAACTTGAAGAACATCACGGCTAAAAATTGCATAACTTCGGTTAACAGGCGGGAGTTTGCTGTCTATTTTAAAGAAAAACTGGTCAATTTTTTCAGTTATGTTGGCTGTATCATTGTTATTTTGAAAATTAAAATTATTAATAGGTAAACTTTTGGCGTTCTGCAGACTTTCGAAATAATTTTTATCAGCTTTTTGACTAAAATATTTTGGAGATGGAAGTTTTATTTCAGTTCAAACGGTTTTTTGCTCGTATGATTTTTGCGCAGAACTGAAAAAAATAAATTCATTAGTTTTGTCACCTTTTAAATATTCAAATTCATTTTCATTATTTTGGAACAAAAGAAGTGAATTAAACTCACCAAAATCTGAATTTTTATCTCCGATTTGTTGTCTTAAGACGTTTAAAATACTTTCTTGATTTACCTTTTTTGAGTCGGCCGAAATCAAAAAGTTATTGTTTTTTGTTGCTAATTCAATACCAGGTGCGCTTTCATTTTCTGATTTTTTAAAAATTGTATAATTTGGGGTTATTTCTTCTTTAGAATTATAAAACTCAAGCGCTTCGCCAACATTATGCGAAGTTTTTACAACTAATGATTGAATACAACCGGTTAGAGAAATTCCGAAAATAATAGTGTAAAAAAAGACTTTCAAAAATTTGAAAATAGATTTGAAGTTTTTGAAGCTATTTTTTTTAGAACCGTTTTGGTTCTGGAAGTAATCAAAAGCCTTTGGTCGTGTTTGTTTATTTTTCATTTTTTTGGAATTCTTTGAATATTTTAATAATTTCGTTCTCTTTTTCTTTAAAATTGAGTGTTAAAAATGATTTTCTTGTTATTAAAATTACTCGAAATTTTGGTGCAGAAGGTCAATTTTTTTGAAGGCTGTGAAGAATATTTTTGATTTGCCTTTTATAATAATTTCGTTTAACTGCATTAGCAAATTTTTTCGGAATTGAAATACCAATTTCGAAAAAAGCAAATTTTGAATAATAAAGAATAAGAGAATTTGTAACTATCTGTTTTTTAGATTCGATTATTGCTTGGAATTCTCAATTTTTTTTAATAGTCGGAATTTTTTGCAAAATTATCCTAAAAACTATTTATCTGATACAGTTAATCTTTTACGACCTTTTAATCTTCGAGCTGCTAAAATTTTTCTACCGTCAGCAGTTGACATACGTGCGCGGAAGCCATGAGTTTTTATGTGTTTTAATTTATTTGGTTGGTATGTTCTTTTCATGATATCTCCTTTTGTTTTATTTGTTTTTTTAAAAATATTGCTAAAATTTAAAAAAACATAGTTATTTTGTTGACTTGCACCCAAAATTGTATAGTTAAATTTTAACACTTTTTATATTCTTATATAAAAATAAAGTAAACGTTTCTAAATTTTACCACAAAAGAAGGAAAAATCAAAAAAAATGAAAGCAAATAGTAATATAAAAATCAGAACCCAAGAACTTCGGCAACAAATTGAAAACCTATTAAATGACAAAATGGTTTACAACAATTTTTTTCAAACAATTTTTGTGGTAAACGAGACCGAAAACGAAATTATCATTGATTTTACAGACCAAATTGCAAAACAAGAAGTTATTTCTCGATGAATTGACACTGTCGAAAAAGCGATTTCTAACCTTGAAATTTCTAAGGTTTTAACTTTTAATAATGAAAATAATTATATAGAAAAACCTAAACAAGCACAGGATTTTACTATAAAAAACAAGTACTGCAGCTTTAAAATAAACAATTTTTTGAATAAATTCACCTTTAAAAACTTTATAAGGTCTAACTATAATTTTCAGATTTTTAGCATTTACGATTCAATTATAAGCGACACAAAACTCAATTTTTCGCCGATTTTTATTTCAGGACCCTCAGGAATAGGGAAAACTCATTTTATTAATGCCATCGGAAATTTGCTTGCTGAAAAAGGCAAAAAAGTTTTCTACATTAATGATTATAAGTTTATAAGTTGCGTAACCGGCTGAATGCAAAATGGCGAAAGCAATAAAATCAGTGATTTTTTAGAGTGACTGACTCAAGTTGACGTTTTTTTATTTGATGACATTCAAGGTTTGGGGCATAAACACCAAACTTCAATAGTTGCTCTTGAAATTTTGAACAAATTTATTGAAAATGATAAAACTGTAATTATAACGTCAGACAAATCTCCTTCTTTATTAGGTGGTTTTGAAGAAAGATTTATCACAAGGTTTGGTTCAGGTTTGCATATAAAGTTAAATAAGCCTAAAAAAGAGGATTTTTTGCGCATTTTTACGCATAAATTGCGCGAGCAAAATTTGGACAAACACATTTGGACAACTGATGCGCTTGAATTTCTTTCAAAACACTTTCGAAACTCAATTAGAGAACTCGAGGGTGCGCTAAAGTCAATTGTTTTCTACATTCAGACAAATAGAATTAAATTTCAGAGCGAAATTTATTTTGACAAGCAAAAAATGCTCGAAATTTTTGTAGAAAAACATGAAACTGAACAAATAATCACGCCTGATTTAATAATTCAGAGTGTTTCTAAATATTACGGAATTCCTGTCAACGATATAAAAAGTGAAAAAAGAGATAAAAATATAGTTCATGCGCGTGATATTGCTATTTGATTGATTAAGAATATTCTTGATTTAACTCACAATGAGGTTGGGTCATTTTTCAACAACAGAAAACATTCGACAATAATTTTTACACTTAGAAAAATTGATGATTTAAAACAAAGCAACAATCACGAATTAGAGTTGGCCTTAAATCAAATATATAAACATTTAAATTGAAGTTTTAAACATAAAAAATAATAAAAATTAACACTGTTTTTTGGCAAAAAAACGCTATAAATTAAAGATTTTTTGTTTTTTTGAACTTTTAAACAAACTTATTATAATTTTTATTAAACTAAACATAACCTAACTTAACAAAACTAAACTTAACTAAATTTATTATTTATTTTGCAAGGAGTAAAAATGAAATTTAGAATTAAAAAGAACATTATTGAAAAACAAATCGAAAGAATGCAAGTAGCAATTCTTAGTCACAATAATTCTCCATTGAGCTCTTTTTTTATGAAATTAACAAGAGGAGGATTGTTTATAATATCTACAAATAGCGAACTTTCTTATAAAGTTTTTATCGAAAAAGAAAATTTAATTGAAATAATTGATGTCGGTTTTTGTTTAATTGATGGATTTTTTTTACGTGATGTTATAAAAAAATGTGATTCAGAAATTAGTTTTGAATTAAAGGGTAATGAACTAATTGTTTCCTGAGAAGAAGCTTCATTTACAAAAAGTCTTATCAATGCCAATTTTTTTCCAGAAATTGACTTTGACCAAAAAGGGATAAAGTTAATTGTAAATGCAAAAAACTTCAAAAAAGCCGTAAAAAATACAGCTTTTGCAACCACAAACAACCCTTCGCAGCCAGTTTTATCAGCTATAAATCTTAGTTCTGATTCAGGTTATTTGTTTTTTTCAGCAACAGACACAACTAGATTTGCTTCAGAAAAAATCGAAATTTTTAACCAAAGTAAAATAAATATTTCCGTTAATGCTAAAAATTTGAAAGATTTTATACCTCCAGAGCTCGATTCAGACATTGAATTAAACATTGAATCGACAAAAATTAGCTACATTTACGATAATTTAACTATTCAATCAAGAATTTTGACAATAGACTACAAAGATATTTCGAATGTTTTGCCAAAAAAAGATGAAATTTTATATTTCTTTTCTATAAAAAAACGCGAAATTATCGATCTAATTGATAAAACTACGATAATTTCGCCCGGAAAAGATAATGTAATTAACCTTACAATGTCAAAAACTGAATTAAAAGGTTTTATTTCGCGACAAGATTCGGGGCAATCTAATGTTTCTACAAAAAATGTTATTGACTTTAAAATGAATCCAAATTTTGCTAATTCTGGCGAGTATGATCCTGAATTTGTCGAAATAAATGTCAATTATCGTTACCTGAAAGACGCAATTTCTGTTTTTGACAACGTTATTGAAATTTATATAAATGACAAAAAGACAAAAATGCTCATAAAATCACCTGAGCGTCCAGAAACTAGCCAACTTATTGGTCTAATTCTTGTATAAAAGGCGATTTTCTATTTTAAAAAATCAATAAAAACAGCTAAAATATAGTATAATTTTTTAATTAATTGAATTTAGAAAGTCTAAAATGTCAAAAGAAAAAAATAAAAGTGGTTTAGAGTTTGATGCAATCGTAGTTGGTGGTGGT
Organism: Mesomycoplasma ovipneumoniae; assembly: GCA_009756935.1. Next base: position 37,697 of record VZDP01000001.1, read on the forward strand.
CACGCCGGAATTGAGTCAGTTTATGCACTTTTAAAAAAAGGTTTTAAAGTCGCGCTGATAACGCTTGATAAAAAAAAATTAGCATCAATGCCGTGTAATCCAGCAATCGGCGGACCTGCTAAAGGAATAATAACTCGAGAAATCGATGCTCTTGGCGGTGTGCAGGCCAAATTTTCTGATGCTGCAATGATTCAAATTAAATATTTAAATGAGTCAAAAGGACCTGCGGTTTTAGCCATGCGGGCACAAATTGACAAAGAAAAATACTCTAAAATCATCCTAAAAGATCTAAAACAGCAGGATAATTTGACTATTTTTGAAGATTTAGTAACCGAACTTTTGGTTGAAAAAAACCGTATTTTTGGACTAAAAACAAAAAAACGGGCTACTTTTTTTGCAAAAAGTGTAATTATAACCACCGGAACCTACATGGACTCAAAAGTTCTTCGCGGTTCTTCGTCTATTTCAAGCGGCCCTGATGGTCAAGAAACTTCAAATTTACTCTCAAATAACCTAAAAAAACTCGGTTTTGAATTGCAACGACTTAAAACAGGAACCCCACCAAGAATTCTTACCTCTACTATTGATTTTTCAAAAGTTGAACGCGAAGTTTTACCACTTTATAATATAAATTTTTCATTTCAGTCAAAACACAAACTAAAAAAACAAATTTCCTGCTATTTAACTTACACTAACTCAAAAACACACCAAATAATAAACGAAAATTTGGACAAATCCTCAATGTATTCAGGATTAATTTCGGGAGTTGGACCTCGTTATTGCCCTTCGATCGAAGATAAAATTGTCCGTTTTTCTGACAAACCTAGACACCAAATATTTTTTGAACCAGAAACAAAAAAACAAGACATAATGTACATAAATGGCCTTTCAACCTCAATGCCTGAAGAAGTCCAAGATCAAATTATTAAAACAATTCCGGGGCTAGAAAATGCAAAAATCGCAAAATATGGCTATGCAATTGAATATGATGCAATTAATCCGCTTGAATTGAAAAAAAGTTTAGAAACTAAAAAAATAAAAGGGCTTTTTATGGCTGGCCAAATTAACGGAACTAGTGGATATGAAGAGGCCGCAGCCCAAGGTTTGGTTGCTGGAATTAATGCTGGACAATTTATTTTAAAGAAAAAACCGATTGAAATTTTGCGAAATGACGGTTATATCGGCGTTTTAATTGACGATTTAGTAACAAAAGGGACAAAAGAACCCTATCGAATGCTAACTTCAAGAGCAGAATATCGACTTATTCTTCGAAATGATAATGCTGATATCAGAATGTTAAAATATGCCTTTGTTTCTGGCATGATTTCAAGAGACTATTACCTAAAAGTTAAAGAAAAATACAAAAAAATTGATAAAAAAATAGAAAAACTTTCTAAAGATTTTTTGTCGCCAAAAGATCCGTTGGCAAAAAAATACGGTATAAAAACTGGAATCTCAAAGTTAAAATTAATTTCTCGACCTGATGTTGATTTTAAAGATATTTTGCCCGATTTTGAATATGGCTATGAATTAATGGTCATTTCTCGCTTAAAAGGCTATATTCAAAAGCAAAATTCTGAGGCCGAAAAAATGATTAGGCTTGAAAATTTACTCATTCCAACAGATATAAATTATCAAAAAGTTGCTAATTTATCAACCGAAGCGCTCGATAAATTTTCAAAAGTTAGACCAAAAACTATTGGCCAGGCAAGTAGAATTAGTGGCGTAAATCCAGCAGATATTCAAATGCTTTTATTTCATCTTAATCTTTTAAAAATGCAAAAAGAAGCAAAAACATAATGAGAATTTTAATAATTGGCTTTGGAAGTAATTCTAGAGATTTTTCAGTTTTATATCAAAAAGAAATCAATAAAATTAAGGAATTTAAATACCAAGTTGATTTAATTAATCTTAGTGAAAGTCAAAATGAAAACATAAGTTTAAAAAAAACCATTGAAACAAAGCTAATTTTGGAAAAAATACCGAAAAATTACAGCTGTTTTCTTTTTACAGAGCGTGGTCAAACTATTTCTAGCCCAGATTTTTCACAACTATTGAACTCAGCAAATATTTGCCTCATAATCGGCGGTTCAAGGGGCGTTGATGAAGCGTTGATTCTTGAAAAAGTACCAAATATTAGGCTTTTATCATTTGGTAAAATTACTTTCCCCCATAGAATTTTCAAACTTGTACTTCTAGAACAAATTTATCGCGGACTTTCTATAAAATATAATCGAAAGTACCACCATGATGACTAAAAAAGGAAAAAATGAACTCAAAACCATACTCAGAAATAATAAAAAACATCGAAAAACACGACAATATTTTTGTTTTTCACCACATTAGACCTGACGGCGACTGTCTTGGAGCTCAACAAGGTTTTGCAAAAGCAATTAAAAAAAATTTTCCCGAGAAAAATGTTTTTTTAATTGGAGATAACAACAAAGAATTTGATTTTTTAAATTTTCACTTTGATAATAAAGATTCAATTGCAAGCGAATTTTTTGAAAATTCACTTGGAATTACAGTTGATACTGCTGACATTAATAGAATTCAAGAATTAGACTTTTTCTTGAATTCTAAATTCAAAACAAGAGTTAAAATTGACCACCACCCTGAAAAAGTGGAAGAAATTTACGATCAAACTTGAATCGATCCAAGTTTTTGTGCAGCTTCTGAAATGATTGGCTTTATCTTAAAAGAAGAAAAATGACAAATTGATGAAGAAATTGCCCTTTTTGTTTATTTAGGAATTTTAACAGACTCAGGTCGTTTTGCTTTTCCTTCAACAACAGCAAGAACCTTTGAAATTGTAGCTTTTTTAATGAAAACTAATTTTGATTTTAGCGAATTAAATCGCCTTTTGGCTCAGAGAACTGAAAATGAAGTCGCTTTTCAAGCACATGTTTTAGGAAATTACAACAAAAAAGGCAAAGTTTTATGACATTATGTCTCAAAAAGTGAACAGCAAAAATTTAACTTGTCTTCAAGTCAAGTCTCAGCGGTTAATCTTTTATCAAATATAGGTGATGCCTTGATTTGGCTGTTTTTAATTGAATATGAAAACCAAATTCGAGTTAGAATTCGTTCAAATGGCCCAGTTATTAATAAAATAGCGGCCGAATATGGCGGGGGCGGTCACCCTTTTGCCGCTGGGGTTAATTTAGATAACAACGAAAAAATTAATCAAAATATTAGTGAAATACTAGAAAAACTAGAAAAATTAGCCGAAGGTTTTAAACGTAATGGATAAAAAAATAGCAACAGAAATTAAAAATCTTATCGAAAATCACGACTCAATCGTGATTTTTCACCACATTAGACCCGATGGAGACTGCCTTGGTGCTCAAAACGGTTTGAAATCACTTATTTTAGAAAACTTTCCAAATAAGCAAGTTTTTGCAATCGGAGATTTTAAGAAATCCTTCTCATTTTTAGGTTTAAAAGAAGATTCAGTACCTGAAAAAGAAATTTTGGAAAATTCTTTAGCCATAATTGTTGATGCAAACTTTAAAAATCGAATCGAATTTGCTTATTTATTTGAGCAAATTCGATTCAAATCAATTTTAAGAATTGATCATCATCCAAATGATGATGATTTAGGTGAAGCTTATCGCTGAGTTGACCCAACTTATATTGCCGCTTGTGAACAAATCGCGGATTTAGCGCATGAATTAAACTGAAAAATTTCAAAAAGATCAGCCGAACTCATTTATCTTGGAATTTACACAGATTCAGGACGCTTTTTATATAAAAATACATCAGCACGAACTCACTTTTTAACGGCGGTTTTATTTGAAAATGGATTTAATTTTTCAAAAATTCATGAAAAATTAAATGCCAAAAGATTATCTGACCTTGAATTTGATGGTTACATTTTTGCTAATAAAAAAACTTACAAAAATGTAATTTATTACACTTTATCCATTGAAGAACAGCAAAAACTACAAAAAAATTCACAAAATTCAGTTAAACCAAATTTATTAGCAAACATCGACGATTATAAAATTTGACTCTGTTTAGTTCAAGAAACTCAAAATTCATGGCGAGTTGAATTTCGATCAGCAGGTCCAAATGTTCAAAAAATTGCCCTAAAATGAGGCGGGGGTGGTCACCTTAATGCTTCAGGAACTATTCTTGAAAACCTTGAAAAATTAGATTTATTAGTTCTCGATTGTCAAGCAGAATACGAAGAATGAAAAGCTAATTTTTTGAGTTAAAAAGGAAAAAGTAAGACAAAAATACTAAATTTTTCCTTTTTTTGGCTAAAAATCATAAAAAAATTAATATTCACAAACACACCATGGAGGTTGTTATGAATGGGATTGATATTAAAAAATTTTTAAATTATCTATTTGCACTTTATCACGTCGACAGCGGAGAAACAGAGCTTTATCGAACTTGAGTTCAAAAAATACTATGATTTACGCATTGAAAATTTTACAGACTTTATAATGAACCGTTTTTTTCTGATGATTTTGAGTCGTACAAATATGGCCCTGTTTCATGAACAGTCTTAAAAACTCAGTTTTTTAGCCTTCAGACACCTAAAAATACCTCTTACAATCTCGAGGATATTTTAGATTATCACAAAAATGATATAATTGACGAATTCAAGGACATATTAAAAAACGATTTTTTGAAAGATTTTAGTCACGATTATGGCGAAACTTTTACTGAAGAACAAAAAATAGAGGCTCAAGAAAAAAGGTGAGATTGCTTTCTCTTTGTTTTTGAACGGTTGAAAAAAATGCGTCCAAACGAATTAATGAATTTGTCTTACAAACAAAAATCATACAAAACCGCCTTATCAAATCCAACAAGCAAAATCATTCTTAACGAAACGATACTTGAAGACAGCGAAATAGATTTGCTAAAAAACGAATTTTAATTTTTTTAACATTTAATAAAAAATTAAAACCCCTTATAATTTATAATATATTTATTAAAAATTATAGGAACCGCAAAATGTCTTTTTTTCAAAAAATCAAAGAAAAAATTTTTGGTTCAAAAGAAAAAAAAGTTGCTAATTTAGATAAATACGTGGCTGGTTTGTCTAAATCTAGACTTTCTTTTTTGAATCAAATTGTTCAACTTCAAAAAAAACACATCAAGATTGATGATGATTTTTTTGATGAACTTGAAGAAATACTAATAATGTCAGATATTTCTCCAAATTTTGTAAACACAATAATAAATGCGCTAAAAGATGAAGTTCGTTTTCACAACATTGACAACCCTGAGTTAATTACAGAAATTATTATGGATAAAATGTACACAATTTATTCAAACCGGTCAATTGTTAACATAAATTTGAACGTAAAACCCGATAGAATTAATGTTTTTTTAATTTCTGGTGTTAATGGTTCTGGGAAAACAACTTCAATTTCTAAAATAGCCCGTAAATTCGTGCTTGAAGGTAAAAAAGTTTTAATTATTGCAGCAGATACCTTCCGTGCGGCTGCTGTTGAGCAACTTGAAATATGAGCTAAAAGAGTCGGCGCTTCAATTGTAAAACCGGCAACTAACGAAAAAGATCCAGGCTCTGTAGTTTTTCGCGGCCTGGATTTTGCAATAAAAGAAAAAATGGATTTGGTCTTGATTGATACGGCCGGAAGATTGCAAAATAACGTCAATTTAATGCAAGAATTAGCAAAAGTTAACAAAATAATTGCTCAAAAAGTACCAGGCGGACCTCATGAGTCACTTTTGGTAATTGATGCAACAACTGGTCAAAACGGGGTCTCTCAGGCCGAAATATTTACAAAAGCAACTCCAATTTCTGGTATAATTTTAACAAAAATGGACGGCACAAGTAAAGGTGGAATCGTTTTTTCAATCAAAGATCAACTTAATATCAGTGTAAAATTAGTTGGTTTGGGCGAAGGAATGGACGACTTACAGCCGTTTGATCTAGATTTATTTATTTTTGCAATCACTAAAGGGGTAAAAAATCAATATCAAATCTAAAAATTTGACAAATTTTTAGATTTGCGGCTCTTGCAAAAATAATAATTAAAAATGTTAAAAAATAGATAAACCTTATGTGAAAAGTTCACATAAATAAAATAAAAATTAAAAGGAAATTATGGCTAAAATTAGTTTTTTTGCACTAGGCGGCCAAGATGAAAACGGAAAAAATTGCTATATTTTAGAAATTGACGACGATATTTTCGTTATAAACGCAGGTGCTAAAATCCCGCTTGATAGTTCAGTTGGGGTTGACACAATTATTCCAGATTACACTTATATTGAAGAAAACAAGGAAAAAATAAAAGGTGTTTTTATAACTGACGCCAAAAATGAATCATTTTCAGGAATTCCTTGGCTAGTTATGAAACTAAAAAACGTAACGATTTATAGCTCTTTTTTCACTAAAGCGCTAATTCTTGACCGAATGAGCAAATATAATATCGAAGATGCTAGTTTTGAGATAAAACCAATAATATCTGAGCTAAAAATTAGTGAAAAAATAACTATAATTCCCTTTTCGGTTGCAGGTTCGATGCCTGGTTCAATCGGTTTTTGCTTTCAAACCGAGGATGGATCGATCGTTTTTATGTCCAATTATGTCGTTGGAAATTTAGGCGTTTATGGTGAGACTAATTTTGACTTAATCAAAAAAGTTAGCCAAAACCCAAAAGGTGTTTTAATGTTCATCTCTGATTCAGGTAAATCTAATGTACCCGGAAAAGCAATGAACAAGCTTTTTGCTAAATCTTTTCTTGAAAAAAGTTTCCTACAAGCCGATAAAAATTCGCGAATTGTCGTTTCAGCTTATGATGAAGAAATGGTCTCAATTCAGGAAATTATAGATCTTGCCTTGAAATTCAACAGACAAATTACGGCTTATGGGAAAAAATATGACAAATTATACGACATGATTTATAAGCTTGACAAACTGACAACAAATAAAATAAAGAGTTTGCCAACTTTTTTTGACTATAAATTTGCAAACAAGCAAAAAAATTCTGTTGTTTTAATAACTTCTAGCCCAGAAAGAATTTGTCACCGATTTAACCGTGTTCTTCAGAATGATGATGCCTATTTTAAGCTGAAAAAGTCAGATTATGTAATTATGCTGACCCCTCCAATTAACGGGATGGAGCAACTTTATGCTAAAGTTTTAGACCAAATTGCTAAATCTGTAACAAATATAGTCGATATTTCTGAATCAGATTTTGGACTAGCGCGACCTTACAAAGAAGATATTTCAGACATGATTGACCTTCTTAAGCCAAAATATTTTATTCCAATTCAAGGACTTTATCGATATTTAGTTGTTGCATCAAATATTGCCGCAAATAATAAAATAAATAGGCAAAACACAATTATTTTGCAAAATAAAAGGATAGCTAATTTTATTGACGGAAATTTATTTTCACGTAAAAAACTGACAAAAGGTCAAGATGAAATTTATATTTCAGGCTATGGAATTGGCGATGTTTCTTTTGAAGTGCTAAAAGAGCGTGAATCGCTGTCTCAGGACGGGCTGATAATTGTTTCCTTTTTGTTCAATCCTGTTTTAAAAAAGATTGTTTCAAAAGTTGAAATAACTGATCATGGAATCTTAAGCCGTGAAAATCGTGAGTCATATCACGAGATAATTCGAAAAATTATTTTTGATAATTTTTCGAATATTAAGAAAATAAATGATAAAATTTTGAAAGAATTACAACAAAAAACTCAAAAAAATATCAAAAAAAAGATTTTCCGTCTTTTTGATAAAGAACCCAATGTTTCTGTTATAATTCATAACATTTATCCAGAAGAAAAGGAGCTAAAAATGAAAAAAATGCTATGAAAAGACGCCCAGGAAGAAATTAAAACTGGTGTTGTTTACCTAGAATTTGCGGTTGACTGGTGCGGTGATTGCAAAATGCAAGAACCTGTTAATGAAGAACTTTCTGAGTACTTTAAAAACAGAACTGATGTAAAATTAATTCAGGTTAATGCAGAAGAAGCACAATTATTTAGAAAAAAAGACACTGAATACGAAGTTCTTTTTGTGCCAACTCACTTCGTTTTCAAAGACGGTAAGCCAATTTTCAAAAAATTTGAATACGCTCCAGCAGAATTGCTAATTGAAAAAATTGAAGAAGCCTTAAAAAATTAAGTAGCAAAATTTAAATTTTCACACTACTAAAATTAATTATTTTTTAGTTTTTTTGTTATAATTTAACAACAATGTCAAGGTTAGATGCTAAAAAAGAAAAATATTTAAAGCAGATAGTTGAAAATTTTATTAAAACCGGAGAATCAATCGGTTCAAACGCTTTAAAACAAAATTACAGCATAAAAAAATCCTCTTCACACCTTAGAATGGTAATGAATCAACTTGAAAAAGAAGGTTTTTTGGAAAAACCTCACATTTCAAGTGGTAGAATTCCAACACTAAGAGGGTTTCAGTACTATGCTGAATTTTTGTCATTCGACGAAAATGAAATTTTAGCAAATAAACTAAAAGACTTGTTTGCCCGCCGACGTGTCAGCATTGAAAATACAATTTCTGAAGCCTTTAATTTGATTTCTGAATCTGTTGGCACCACAATAATTACCACAACGAGCAACGAAAATGACCGTTTAATGTCAATAAACTTGACACAAATATCACAAAATGAAGGAATTGTTGTCGTTGTTAGCTCTAGCGGCAGCGTTGAAAATAAAAAAATCACATTTTCGCCTTCAATTTCACTGCAGGATGTCAAAATTGCAATTCGCCTATTTCAACAACGGCTAATAAATACTCCACTGTCAGAAGTTTCATCAAAATTAATCATTTTAAAACAAGAATTAGAAAAACAAATTAAACATAGCGATGAACTTTTGCATCATTTTATACACAAAATTTTTAACTTCCAAATCCAAAATAAATCAGACGTTTATAATAAAAATATGTTAATCTTAGATAGCGAAATTTCTAGAACCAGACTTGTTGATTTGCTTAATTTGATTGAAAAAAAGTCGATTTGAGAAATGCTAGACGAAAAAACTACCACTGAAGATGAAACCTTAAAAATCAGTATAGAGTCGCCTGAAACCTCATTTATCTCAAAAAAACTTGAAAAATCCTTTGCAATCAAGGAAATTAGCATGATAGGATCAACGAAAAAAATTAATTATTCTGCAGCGCGAACAGGTATAAAACTTTTAGAAGATTTTCTATCAAATAAAAACAAAAATAGAAAGGAATAATAATGATTTTTGAGAATTCTGAAGATAAAAAAACTAATCTAAACAACAGTGAACAACAAGAATCTGAAAAAATTTCTAGTGAGTCAGTTGAAAATAACCTTGAAAATTCAGCCCAAAAAATAGAAACTGAAACAGAAAATAATGAAAAAAACGGCAAAAAATCACGTCGTTTTTTAAAAAAAGAATCTAAATTAAAAGACCTTGAAAATCAAATCCAATCACTGACCACAAAAAACATTAGTCTTGAAATTGAGTCCTTAAAATTAAAAGACAAAATCAAAAAAATTGAGGATGACTTTAAATCACAAGTCAAAATTTTCGAGGAAAAAGCTGCTCAAAAAGTCAAAGATATTAAATCTGAACTTCAAGCTAAATTTGAAAACGACCAAAATCACATAAAAAAATACAGTTTACAACCCTTTTTTGAAGAGTTTATTTCGCCATTTTTAAACCTTAAAAAAGCAATTTCATATGGTTTAAATGCAGAAAATCCCGAAACTTCTTCATATGTAAAAGGATTTGAGATGCTTGTTGGCCAAATTGAAAATGTTATGGAAAATTTTGGAATAACAAAAATAGTGCCTGAAATAGGAGGTTTTTTTGATTCCTCAGTACACGAAGTTTATGAAGTTTCTGATGGAGAAAAAGATAAAATTTCTGACATAATTTCAATTGGATATAAACTTCATGATCGGGTTGTAAAAACAGCGCTTGTAGTTGTTGGAAATACAGATGAACAAAAAAATTAGTAACCAAATATCCGAATTTTTTATCAAAAATAACCTAATTTTTGATAAAACTAAAATAATAGTTGAAAAATCAAAAAATTTTGGCGACTTTAGCACAAATGTAGCTTTAATTTTTTCAAAGCAGAACAAATTAAAGCCTTTAGAACTTGCAGAAAAAATTAAAAATTGACTAAACCAGCAAGAATTAGGTCTTGAAAAAATCGAGATAGCCGCACCTGGATTTTTGAATTTTTTCGTTTCCAAAACAGAATACTCAAAAATTGTTAAAAAAATAATCGATCAAAATGAAAATTTTGGTCGAAGTTTTTTGTCAAAAAAAATAAATGTCGAATTTGTTTCTGCAAATCCAACAGGATTTTTGCACCTTGGTCATCTCAGAAGCGCTGTTATTGGCGATATTTTGTCAAATATTCTTGAATTTTCAGGCAATTCTGTTCTTCGCGAGTATTATGTAAATGATTTTGGGTCTCAAATTGACAAATTAGTTTCTTCAGTTTTTGCCCGTTATCAACAAATTTTTAAAGATATTCCTCTTCCAGAAGAAGCTTATCTTGGTGAAGAAATTATTTTGATGGCCAAAAATTTTTTTGAAGAATATGGCAATAAATTTGAATCATCAAGTCTTGAAAACCCCGAAATTTACAGCATTTTTCGCCAAAAAGCTCTTGATTTTTTTCTTTCTGAAATAAAAAAAGATTTATCAAATTTATCAATTAAATTTGATAAATTCACTTCTGAAAGTGATTTATTTTTATCTGGAAATGTTCAAAAAACCCTTGAAAATATAGGTTTTACATATAAAAAAGACAATGCACTTTGACTAAAAACTTCAGATTTTGGCGATCAAAAAGATCGCGTTTTAATAAAAAATGGTGGAAATTATACTTATTTTTCAAGCGATATTGCCTATCATTTAGACAAAATTAATTCAGAATTTAAGCCCGAAATTTTAATAAATATTTGAGGAGCAGACCATATTGGCTATGTTGACCGTGTAAATGCGGCCCTAAAAATTGCTAATCAGGAAAATAAATTGCAAATTTTGCTATATCAACTTGTAAAATTAGTAAAAAACGGCCAAGAATTTAAAATGTCCAAAAGAAAAGGACAAACTTTTACAATCAAAGACCTTCTTCAAGTTGCAAATGCTGATGCAATTCGTTATTTTATTGCTGAACGGGGGTATAATTCGCTTGTAGAATTTGATGTAGACTTAGCAAGTAGCATAGATTCACAGAATCCGTTGTTTTTAATCCAATACGCCCATGCTCGCGCAGTTAATTTGCTAGCTAAATCTAATTTAAATGTCGAAAATCTAGAGACATTTAAATTGGAAAATGAAACTAATTTAATTTCAAAATTAAACCAATTTGAGGAAATTGTTTTAAAAATAGCAAAAAATTATAAAATTAATTTGCTACCAAAATATTTACTAGAACTAGCTAACCTCTTTAATTCTTTTTATTCTAACACAAAAATATTGAATAATTCAGACACAAATAATCTTTTATGTTTAACAAAAGCTGTCTCAATTGTTTTAAAAAATGGATTAAAATTACTTGGAATAAAGGCAAAAGAAAGGATTTAAAAGATGAAAACTATAATTTCAATAGCAATAAATTTTCTAAAAAACCGAGAATCTGCCCATTTTAGCGACATTTTTCTTGAAGTTCAGGTGGCCTTGATGTCAAAATGAGAAAATCAATTACCTAATTTATCCACAGATAAAATTTTAACTTTAAAAAGAGGCGAGCTCTATAAATTATTAACAATTGACGGTAGTTTTGTTGCTTTGGGCAATAATTACTGAGCCCTTAGAAGTGATATTTTAATTTAATTTATTTTTTAAAGGTGTAAAATGAATCTACAAAATACAAAATCAATGTTGGAAAAAGCCCGTAAAAACAAATACGCAATTCCACATATTAACATAAATAATCTCGAATGAACAAAAGCCGCACTTCTTGGTGCGCAAGCTAAAAAATCTCCTTTAATAATCGCGACCTCAGAAGGTGCGCTAAAATATATGGGAGGTCTAAAAACCGTTTATAATTTAGTGACAAATTTAATTGAATTTTTAGAAATAACAGTCCCTGTTGCGCTTCATTTGGATCATGGAAGTTTTGAAACCTGCAAAAAAGCGCTTGAAACCGGCTTTACTTCGGTTATGTATGATGGTTCAAGAGAAGAATTTTCAAAAAATTTAGAGCTAACAAGACAAATTGTTGAGCTTGCAAATTCAAAAAACGCAACCGTTGAAGCTGAAGTTGGCCAAATCGGTGGTGAAGAAGACGGAATTGTCGGAAATGGCGAAATTGCTGACGTTGATCAAGCATATGAAATTTCCAAAACTGGAATTACTTGTCTGGCTGCCGGAATTGGTAACATTCATGGCGTTTATCCGCCTAGTTGAAAATCTTTAGACTTTGATGTTTTAGACAAAATTTCTCAAAAAACTCAACTTCCACTAGTTTTACATGGTGGTAGCGGTCTTCCAAAAGACCAAATTCAAAAAGCAATCAAATTAGGAATTGCAAAAATTAATGTAAACACCGAACTTCAACAAGCAAATGCGGCTGCTGTAACAGATTTTGTTGTTTCTGGAAAAATTAAAGAAGGCAAAAATTTTGATCCTCGAAAATTATTAGCCCCAGGAACAAAAGCGATCCAAGAACTTGTTGAGGCTAAAATTGTCGAATTTGGTTCAGAAAATCAAGCATAATTTGGATGATAGAATTTAGCGTATCTGAAAATCAAGTAGGCCAAAAACTTATTCAATTAGTTAAAAAATTGCTTTTGAATTTCAATTACAACGAAATTCAAAAGCTTTTTCGTAATAAAAAAATTAAAGTTAATAATAAGCCTGAATCACAAAAATATTTGCTGGCTTTAGGTGACAGAGTTTTGATTTTTAACTCTAAAAAAGAAGTTCAAAATCAAAAAAAGTTGCCTAAAATAAAGACAAATTTAAAAATAATTTATCAAGATTCAAATATTTTGATTGTTGAAAAACCTAAGGGTTTACAGGTTCATGGTGGTGACAGAAACCTTGATTTAGCCGTTTGAAATTATTTAAAATTAGAGAAAACCGACGTTTTTATGCCTTCACATGTTGGTCGGCTTGATAAAAAAACATCTGGAATTATTTTATACGGACTTAACTATAAAAGTGTTGTTGAACTTAATAAAAAGCAGAAATTTTTTGAGAAAATTTATACCTTCGAATCAAAGATAAAGCTAAAAAAACCTATAAAAACCGATCTTTTTATTAAAAAAAATGACCTTAATAAAAAAATGGAAGTTTGCAAAAATGAAGCAGGATGTCAGCTTATTTCTACGACATTTTTTTCTAAAAATAACAGAAATTTTGCGATTTTACATACTGGCAAAAAACATCAAATCCGAGTAACTTTATCACACTTAGGTTTTCCAATTTTTGGCGATGAAAAATACAATGGCGAGCAAAAAAATCGCTTATTTTTGCATTCATTTTCTTTAAAATTCGATAATTTAGACGGCTTTTTATCTTATTTAAACGGCAAAAAATTTGTCTCAAAACCAGAATGATGAAAACCATAGACTTTCATCATTTTTTATTTAAAATTCAAATTAAACCCTAATTTCTAGTATAATTTTAAATTTAACATAAATTAAAATAACAAAATTGGAGGTAAAATGGATAGAGAAAAAATAATCAAACTTGCAAAATCGCTTTATTTTGTTCCTAGTGAAAAAGTAATTGAAACCGTTTTACAAGAAAAAGATCAAATGCTAGCCCGAATTAATTTTTTGCATACTTTTGATACAAAAGACGTACCTAGTTTGGAAAAAATCAACTCTTTTCCAAAAGGAATTGAAATTTTATTCGACGACGAACCAAATTTTTCTGATTTTAGATCTCAACTTTTTACAAATTCAGTCCATGCAAATCAAAATGAAATTATAACCAAAAAGGTGATTGATGACTAAATTTGAACTAAATATAGACCAAGCGACTGAAAAATTAAAAAAAGATGAAAATAACGCTGTTTTTTCTTTTTTTGAATTAAAAAATCAAAAAAAGGGAATATTATCAGGCATGTTTTTTAGCATAAAATCAAATTTTGCCACCGTTGAAGGAGTTTCGCATGGTTCATCAAATTCGCTTATTAATTTTAGGCCTGGATATAATTCAACAGTTTTTCAAAAATTAATTGATCAAGGAGCCCAGCCATTAATTAAAGTTTATAACGACGAATTAGGTCTAGGTGGTAAAGGTCTTTTTTCTTTTTTTGGTAAAATTTTAAATCCACTTGACAAAACCAAGTTAGTTGGTGGCTCATCTTCAGGAAGTGCAGCAACAATTGACTCTGTCCATTTTGCAATCGGCTCAGACACCGGTGATTCAATAAGAAGACCGGCTAGTTTTGTCGGAAAAGTCGGTTTTAAGCCTTCATATGGAGCCGTTTCTCGTCATGGTTTGTTTGCTTATGCAACTTCTCTTGACACAGTCGCTTGACTTACTCACAATGTTAGTGATTCGATTTTGGTTTCGCAGACAGTTTTTGGTCAAGATGAAAACGATTTAACCTCTGTTGAAGTTGAGGTTCAAAAAGTTGAAAAAACTAAACCAAAAAAAGTTTTATTTTTAAATTTTGATGACGAAATTGAACTTTATGTTAAAGAAAAACTCTATAAATTACAGCATATTTTACAATCTGAGGGCGTTTTGGTTGAAAACAAAACTCCTGATTTAAATTTACTAAAAACAATTTTACCGGTTTATGAAATTATTTCTTACTCAGAGGCTACTTCGAATTTGTCGGCAATAAACGGTTTAACTTTTGGAAATACGGACAAAAATCTAAAATGAGAAGATATTTTCTTAAAAACAAGGACAGACGGATTTGGCTTTATGCTCCAAAAAAGACTTATTTGAGGATCTTTTTTCCTTGAACAGAAAAATCAAGAACATTTTTTCATTAAGGCAAAAAAAATTAGAACCCTGATTAAAAATTATTATGAGTCACTTTTAAATCAGTTTGATATAGTGCTTTTCCCTGCTTTTTATGGCGTTGCGCCTGATGTTTTTGGAAAAAACAGTGAAAAAAGTGACCAAATTACTAATTTTATACTTGCAATTTCTAATTTAGTCGGAAATCCTTCGATAACAATCCCATTAGGAAAACACAAAAATTTACCTTTTAATCTAGCCATTGACTCAAAAATTAATTCTGATGCAAGTTTATTAGGTTTTTCGCTTTATATTGAAGAAAAAATAGGTGACATTAATGTTGAATAATAAATATTTAGTAACTATTGGGGTTGAAATTCACTTAGAACTTAATACAAAGGCCAAAATGTTCTCAAATTCGCCAAATTCAAGTGGTCAACCTAATAAATTTTTTAATCTTTTTGACTTAGGTTATCTTGGAACATTGCCAAAAATAAACAAAAAAGCTGTCGAAAAAGCAATAATTTTAGCAAAATCCTTAAAAATGGAAATTCCGTCAGTACTGGCTTTTGACCGGAAAAATTATTTTTACCCTGATTTGCCAAAAGGTTTTCAAATTACCCAGCAATTTTATCCAATTGGGAAAAATGGTTCAATACATGTTGGTGATTTTAGCGTTTTGATTGAAAGAATTCACCTTGAAGAAGACACGGCCAAGCAAATTCATAAAGAAAATCAGACATTTTTTGACTATAATCGCTGTGGGGTTCCTTTAATTGAAATAGTGACTTATCCGGTGCTAGACTCGGCCGAAAAAGCTGCTCAATATGTTGATGAAATTAGAAAATTAGCTTTATTTTTAGGTATTTCTGATGCAAAACTAGAAAATGGTTCACTTCGGGCTGATATAAACATTTCGGTTCGTGAAAAAAATCAAAAATTTTTTAACCCAAAAGTTGAAATTAAAAACATAAATTCAATTTCTAATATCCAAAAAGCTGCCCAACTTGAAATCGAAGAGCAAATTAATACTTATGAAAACGGTCAAAAAGTTTTACAGGTCACTAAAAAATTTAACGATAAACTAATAAAAAATCAAACATTACGAACCAAAACTGATGCCATAGATTATAAATATTTTCCTGAGCCAAATTTACCTTATATCGAATTGACAAAAGAATTTATTGACTCTATCCAAGTCCCACTTAGTCCTTTAGAAATCCAAAAAAACCTTGAAAAACACGGTGTTTCTACATTTTATATTAATCAAATTTTAAATAATTTTGAATTTTGAACTTTTTTAAAAAATTCAAATCCAGAAAATTGGTCTCAAAGTGTAAAATTATTTTTTGCTGAAATAGTTCCAATTATTAACAAAAACGGTTTTGACCAGCTTTTTATTGACTCTAATTTTTTTGGAAATTCAGTCAAAAAATTGCTAGAAAATCAAATAACTAACAGTGATTTTCGTCAAATAATTGAAATAAAGCAAAATCAACCTAACTTAGAACTCGAGAGCATTATAAAAACAATTTTGGACAAAAAATTATCTGATGACGAGATTAAAAGTCTTTTGGCTGAACTTGTTAGTCAGGAAATTGACCAAATTGAGCAAAATAAAGACAATAAAGAAAAATTATTTAAAATTCTGATAGGTAAATTAATCAAAAAAACACAAGGTAATGCTGATCCTAAAAAAGTAAATCTGATTTTGACTCAGTGGCTAAAAAATCTTTAAAAATAAAATCATTTTTGAATGATTTTTTTTTGCTTAAAATTACATATAAACATATAAAAAACAGCGATTTATGATATAATTATGTATCTATATACAAAAATAAATAAGGAGAAAGGATGCACGAAAAAAATAAAAATTCATTAATATTAGCACTGACCGCTGTTGGTGGTGTTGCTATTTTTGCAACAACGATTGGACTTGTAACTCGAATTCGCTATACAGGAGAAAATCCGCGAGCTGAGTTAGAAAATTTAGTTTCTCGAATCCAAAATGTTGCCTTTAAATCCGATGTCTTTGATGATTCTACCACATATAGTCAAATAAAAGCACAACTTTTTGACAACAGTGGAAAATTATTAGCTGGCACAGATTTAAATAAATTTATATCTTTTTACACACAGGTTAACTCCAAATTACGCAAATTTGAACCAACTTTTGCACCAAATAAACCATTTTTAGAATTTGTTGACTTAATTCCAAACGATAATGATCAAAGTTTTGAACTTCAATTTCGCGCAAAACACCAAATTGATAATAATCACACCGCATTTTCAACAATAATTTCTAAAAAAGTTTCATTTGCACAACGTTCACAATTTGCTCTTGCCGAATTTAATTCAAATTTAGAAAAAATTACTAAAAGTTTCAAAGAAAACATCCAAAACTTAAGAAGAACAGATTTTACCTCTAACTTTTCAAGTCCAAATTTAATTGATCAAAAAGTTGCATCCTTAACCCGTGTTGAGGATTTTGCCGCTGATGTTAATAAAGCCGGAACTCAACTTGAGGCTGTTGAAAAAATATCTCAATATTTCCCTGATTTTCAAAAAATAATTAACGAGTTAAATTTTGATCAAAATAATTCTTTCCCTTTTAAACAAGGAACAATTTATAATTTTAGTTTAGAAAAACATCCTGGAACAAATAATTTTATTTCAGTTGATTCAAACTCAGTTCCAAGTTTTTTAGTTAAAGCTGAATTGACTGATGATGCAAAATTTGAACTTAAAAATTTTAATATCGAGGATGCTCAACTACTCGAAAAAATTAACTTAGTTCCGCAAGTTAGCTCAGGTTCTGAATCAAGTCAAGATGCAAATAATGAAGGAAAAGCTGACGAATCTGGCGAAAAACAAGTAAAAAAAGCAACTTATTTTGCTGATTTAGATGATATTTTATCTAAAATTTCACTCAAAAAATTAAATTTTCTTGATTTTAAAGTTGCTCCAGGGACAATTGCGCAAACCTCTACAAATGTTGCAGCTAATTTACTTTCCTCATCAACTCCTGAGTCATTACCACAACTTCGGCAAGTAAGTTCAGTCCAATTATTTCAAGAAGAAGGACAACAAGAAGGGCAAGAACAAACACAAAACGGACAGCAAACACAAGCAGAAAACGAAGGACAAGGAACTGAAGGAACCCAACCCCAAGTTGATTCTTCAGAACCAACCCCCGCTCCTGAAACAAAAACTGAAAGTTTTGAACAATTTATTGACAAACTTACCGTTAATTCAACTACTTCAATAGAATTTTTAGAAAAAATAAATAAAGATCTTTATAAATCAAATCAAGATCAATCTAAATCTGTTGTAAAAGCGATCGAAGACAGTCTTTTAATAAATCCGATTTCTCTTGATTTTGGTGAATTTTCTCCATATTTTGCACAAAAAAAAGTATCAGGAGTTGATTTTCAGCTTGATATTAATAAAGCAAAAGCAACCTCAAGTACTCTTGAAATTCCGGTAAATATTAACCTTTATTCAAGTTTTTTTGGTGATAAAAATCCTAAACTATTAAGATCAAAAAAAGACACTTTTGAAATAAAATATTTCAAACAAAATGATGGAACAACTGGAACAACTCATCAACTTGACAAAAATCGTCAAGATTTTTACTTTATTAATTCATTACCAGATAATTCTACTCAAACTCAATCAAGTCAAACTTCATCAACTCAGCCTAAAATTCATGAAGAAAAAATTGTAACCGCAACTTCATTTATTTCCAAAGCTGAGTTAGAAAAATTAATTGAAAATGATAATCAAAAATCTGAAGAATTAAAGCAAATTTTATCAAATCAGTTTCAGTATGGATATGACTTTAATCCTCATGAATCAATGCTAAAATCATGAACAGGAAACCAAAAATTCCCTAAATTACATGATTTTTCTGATTTTCAATCTGATGATCAAACAGGTGCAAAATTTGGAATTAAATCTTTAAAATCTAAGAAATTTTTCACAAACGAGCATGATGTTGCCGCTTTTTATGCTTATTTATTAAGTATGGAGCCAACTGAAATTTTAGAATATCTTTTTGAGATTGCAAAATCAGCAAACTTAATCGATCCTAATGAAAAAATAAATGTAAATGACATCAAAGAAGGTAACATTTTTAGAACCGCAGAAGGTATAGAATTTAAACCTGAGTCTAACATTATGGGTCTAGATTTTAACGGTCATGTTAAAACTTTTGATAAAAGAGGTTGAATTTCTAACTTATTTTTACCAAAAACTATTGCTGACAAATTCAAAAATAACCGTGATGATGACAAAATTTTTGAAGAACTTAACAAAATAAGTCCAGCAAAAATCCAACAAGATTCTTCAGGAAGTGCAACAGGTCAAACCGAAGATATCTACAAAGATATTCGTGAAAATACTAAAAAAATTAATCAAACTAATAACACTTCAAGCTCAGGAAGTGGAGTTTTAGCACTAGTTTCAACCGACGCTGGTCAAACTGAACAATCTGTTAAACCTGTTGAAGAATTAGTAAAAGATTTTTACTCAACAAAAACTGAAAAACTGACTAATTTAAAAGATTTATTACTTGCATTTTATGTTAAGGCTAAAGAACTTAATAATTTTAGAGCTTGAGCAAAAGTTAGTTCAGATTTAGATTATCAAATTGTTTTTGAAAAACAAACTGGTGCAGCAAATTATTCAACAGGAACCGACATTCCAAGCGGATCTGAAGGGTACAATCTTACTTATTATTACAAAATTTTCAATAAAGAAACTAAGGTTGAAGAATATCAAAGCCCTAAAACATCTTTAAAAATATTAGTTTCTAAAACAGATCAAAAACAATCTGAAGAAAAAAAGACACTAAATAAAGCAGTTTTAAGTATCCCACCTTCTTATTCATTGATTCAATATGGAAAAACTGAATTTGATAAAATAGCTACTCAAACTGGTGGTGATCAAGCTTCAAAAAAAGCTTTTGAAGATACAAAAGAATTTAAAGAAATTCAAGAAATTATTAAAAAACACGATCCAAATTTAGTCCTTAGTGTTAAATCTGAAACAAAAGATGTTTTTCATCCTGAAACAACAAAAATAGTTCTCCTTGAAGTTACCAAAAAAGCTCAAAGTGAAACTGAATCTACCGAAAATTCAACCCAAAGTAGTGAAAAATCTCAACTTAATTTTCAAATTAGAATTCAAAAACTACCAGAGCCTGTTAAACCAGCTACTTCAGAAACAACTTCGCCAGCTCCAGAAGCAAATTCACAAACTTCAGGAGCAACAAGTTCAACAACTTCAGAAACAAGTTCAAGTGGTTCAGAAACAACAACAACCCAAACCCAATCATCATCAAGCTAAATAATCAATTACAACCACATATTTTTTAGAAAGTAGAAAGACATGCTTAATAAAATAAACAAAATAAAAAATGCAAAAACAATAATTTCAACAGGTTTTTCAATTACAGCAATTCTTACAACGATTGTTGCAGTTCCGATTGGTTTAACAATTTTTGAGCGTTCATACAGTTCACAAATTTTTGGAAATGTTGATAAAAATGAGGTTGTTACTCTAAAAACTCAGGCAACTTTTAGCGAGGAAGATTTTATTAATGCTCTTAATAATCTAAAATTGCACGATCAGTACAAAAATTTATCAGCAAAAACAGCACTAGCACTGGCTAAAAACCCTTCATATGCATTTAATTTTTTAAATGCATATGACTTTAGTCCAATTACTAAACACAATTTTCGGGTAGTTTTAGACATTGAAAAAGCAAATCCCTCTGGCACTGAAGTCAAAAATATTGTAGTTTATGCTCATTCAGATCAGTTCAAACTTACTTATTCAAAACAAGTTGACCTTAAAGGTTTTGCCCAAAGTGATAAGGCTGATGGTGATTTAGTTGGATTCCAAATTGATCTTGAAAAATCAAAATTAGAACTTTCTGCAGCAAAAAGTTCTAATTTGATAGCTTCTGAAGTTGCTTTTAAACTTGACAATGATTTTCAAGCTTCATATAAAATATCGCGCTCAAAATCTCAAGCATTTTCTGATGCTTTATTCCAAAATGGCTTAACTTATAATTTGGTTAACACTTTAGGTTTGCCAACAATTTTGGAAAAAGGTTATGTTTTGTCTCCAAAAACAGTTGAAAACCAAAAAGCTAAACAAGAAAAAATAGTTATGATAGGTGATTCAGAAACCAAAAGAGTTGATAGCTTAATGAATGTTAAAAACTTGGTTTTCAAAAATCATGACGATAAAGCCGGAACTCTTTCAATTTCTTTTGAGCTAATCGACCCGACAGGGAAAATTGTCAAAGAATTTGATTTCCCAATTTTAGGAATTAAAAAATTAAGCGTTGATGTCAAAGATGTTGAAAAACAAATTCTTTCACAATTTAGTGATTTAGTTCAATTAAAACCTTTGGTTCAACTTGGACTTGTCAAAGACAATCAAAGTTTGGCTCAAACTATTTACACCGATAATAAACCCGTTAATCTCGCAGCACTCTTGAGCAAAATTACGCAAAACTCTCAACAAATTGGACGACATAATCAAGTTTCAACCCAACTTTTCCAAGTTTCAGGCCAAAATTCACAAGCTAATAATGACAAAGTTGAAATAAACCGCCAAGATTTTGGCACTTTTTTCAATTCAAAGTCTGATAGAATCCAAGTTCCTGGCTTTGATGGTTATTTTGTTGAAATTAACAAAATTGATTTAGCAAAAAATTTATCTCAAGAGCAAAAAGATAAACTTTTAAAAGAAAATAAAGTTTCTTTTGAGGTTGATTTTCAAATAAAAAAACAACTAAATATTGAAGCTCCTTATCTTGAAAGTGAATTTGTTAAGTCAAATTATCCAAAAGTTCTTGAATCTTCACTTGCCACATTAGGAAAAGGAAATGATTCTAAATTTGTTTTAATTGATCTTGATTCTTCAAAATCTACTTTTGAAGTTCAACTTGATTATGATGAAAATCAGCGAAAACTTCTAAATTCTGCTTTAAAACAAAATTCACAAATTGACTTTTTAAATTTAGACAAAATTGATCTTGAAGATCCAAAAATTCAAAACCTTAATCCTCTAGCTAAAACTTTTGAATTCAAAGAAAATCCTAATGGTCCAAAATTAACTTTAGAATATGTTAAATCTCTAGTTTCAGAAGTTGTTGAAGATGCTAAACAACAAAAAACATTTGATCAAGTAGCTAGAAAACTTTATTTCTTAGATCACGGATACCAACCAGAAGATGTTGCTAAATTAGAAGAATACAAACAAAAATATTCAGCAATGTTTTCTAAAGGTGACAAAAAATCTGAAGAAAAAGATAAAAAAGAAGAAAAATCAGAACAAGATCAAACTTCAACCACACCTCCGGCTTCAAATTCAACTTCAGCTCCAACTCCTTCTCAACCCTCAACTCCAGCTCAAGGTTCAACTTCAACTAAAGGAAATTCCCAAGCAACAACTGGTGCATCAACAAGCGCTGCCACTTCTGCAACTGCTCCTGCAGTAACTCCTGCTGCAACCCCTGTACAAGCATCTGTTTTTCAAGATCCACCTCAAGAAACAACAACCCAAACCACAACACCTGAAAAAGATAAAACACCAGAAAAAGCTGAAGTTACAGATGGTTTAGGTATTAAACTTTGGTCATTTTTACAAAAATCTAACTATCCAGAATCAGAAAATTCTGATATTTCTTATGATGTTGTTAAAAATTCTAACAGCCAAATTGATGTAGTTATGAGTTTTACTCCAAAAACAACTGGAGAAACTACATCAAAACCAGCAAAATTGATTTTTTCAATTCAAAATCTTGAAGACAATCAGTCTTATGATTATTTAGTTAAGCATAATCCACTACTTATTTTTGATTTTAGAAAAAATCAAAAAACTGAAAATGGAACTGTTTCAAAAATTTCATCATTAAATCGAACTGACGTTGAAATTGAACTAAATAGTAAAACAAGTGAAGAAACAGAAGAGCCTGAAGAGCAAGAAATGTCAACTTCAATGCAGGTTGCAGAAACAACTCAAGTTAGTGAAGCTACTACCGCCGCAGCATCTTCAACCCCAGTTGAAAATACCGCTAATCCACAAGATGGAATTATACTAAAAAAACCTGTAATTTTAGGGAATGGTGCTCAATCTGCGCTTAAAAATGGTGTACTAATGTTGGCTTTTAGTCTAAAAAACATTACTAAAAACAAAAAAACTCACTTACTTTCATCTAAGGATGGCAGAGGTTTATTTATTTCAAAACTTGATTTTAATAAAAAAGAGACTTTAGTAATTGGCCTAGACCAAAACGGTTCTAACGCTGCCTCAGGTGACTTAGCCCACCCAGTAGTTGGTCTAATTTCTGGTGTTCAAGGTAATGCGGCTGGACTTTTTGATATTAAAATGTCTAAAATCGAAAGAAACAATATAGCACCGTTAAGTTTTGATGTTTTTTCTCAAAAAAATATCAATTTAACTAATCAAAATGCTAATTTTGATTTACTTAAAGAAGATGATTTATTATTTTTGACTATCTCTAAAAAAGATGCTAATTACACATTTACTTTAAGTTCATCTCGTAATCCATTGTCTCAAAAAATTGTTTCTAATTTAAATTTAGAAGATTCATTCCCTGATATATTTAATGGTCACCTTGATTGAAGTTATTTAGGTCCACGCCTAGAAAATAAATCTGATTCTACAGTAACTGTTCGTGGTCTAGCAATTTATGATTCTGTGGATCTTGCAAACCAAGAATCAACCTCTCAAGAACTTACAAAAGCATTTATTAAGGAACTAACTAGATAGTTTTCCTGTCTGTAAAAAAAAAAAAAAAATATTTTGCAAAAAAATTTTTTTGTGATATAATTATAAACATAACAGTAACAATAGCAAAAGGGATCACCTGAACCCATTCCGAACTCAGTAGTTAAGCCTTTTTACGCCGACGATACTAGAAATAGGAAAATAGGGAGTTACTGTTTTTTTATTTTCTTAAAAAAATAAAAAAAGTGTAAAAATAACAAAAAATAGTTAAAATAAGTGAAAAAACGGCTAAAAATAGCCAAAAAAGAGTTAAATTATGACTTTCAGTCAACAAGCAAAACTTGAAATTTTAGCAAATCGACTAACTCGACCAAAATTTAATTCCTTAGTTAAAGGTTTAATTTTTTCTTCATCACTAGATGATGATCCAAACTTTTTTATATTAAGAATTAACAAAAATGAAATTAATTCTCGATTAATTGAAGTTTTTCGAAAATTTCAATTGTTTTTTTCAGAAACTAGAAAAAACAAAAATTGAATCTGTATTGAGAAAAAATTAATTAAAATTGATAAAACACCTGAGAACATTCAATATTTTTTTGCCGGACTTTTCATAGGCGGAGGTTCGATTTCACCACTGGGGTCAAAGTCTTACCACCTTGAAATTTCATTTTTAGATAAATCAAAATGTGAAAAAGTTTTAAATATTTTGCGCCAGAATCAATTGGAATTCACTTTTAAGCAAATTTTTTATCAGAATCGCTTAAAAATTTACTTAAAAAAAGTTAACGAAATAATTTATTTTTTAATGGCCATCGGCGCACTTGAACAAGCCTCAAAACTAGAGATTTTGAGAATTGAACGTGATCACTATCTTAACGCTAACCGAATCACAAATTTTGACATAAAAAATGCCAAAAAAATAAGCGAATCATCGACAAACTTTATTAAAAAATGAAATTTAATTAAAAAATACAATCTAACATCGGAATTCAGCGACCAAGAATTAATTTTCTTTGAGATCCGGCAAAAAAATCCTGAATTAAGTTTACAAGAAATTTGCAAAATTCTAAAAAAAGAGTATAATATTATTAGAACAAAAGCAGGCCTAAACTATTGGCTTGTCAAGTCTAATAAAATTTTAGAAAAAGGAGTGAAAAATGCTCAATAGAATTATTTTTGACCGCAAAGACTGACGTGCTTATAGCCGTGCAGACGAAGCTACAAAAAAACTAACAAATAAATTGTTGTCTTTTTCCATTATGTGATTAGGTGTCGCAATTTTACTTGTTGGCTTAATTACATTTGCGATTTTATCAATAGACTCATTATTTGCAATTTATTTAAGATTAGTTAGAACTATTACATCAAGAACTACAGGGATTTTACTATTTTTTGTTTTACTTTTAGGAGTAAATTTTGGGGTGTCATATTATATAAATAAATGAGCATTAGCCGATAACCCGCCAACAATCGTTCTTGTTTTACTCTTTTTTGTTTTTGTAATGGCTAATTCTATCCTTCTTCCGTTAATTTTCGCTGTTCAAATAGCCTTAGGACAAGGTAGCTATATAATGATAGCAGTTGGTGGTGCTGGTGGTTTAATGGCCTTAATTGGAATTTTAGGTTATTTCCAAGTTATCAATTTTGGTAGATTATTACCTTTAATTTTCATTGGTCTTTTTATTGAATTAATTCTTTTAATTGTTTCCTATTTTGTTTTTTCTTCATTTGTAGACACTTTATACTCATTTGTTGGTATTACAGTTACATTAGGAATGATCGGATATGAGTTTTGAAGTATCAGAAATCAATCATCAATAATTTTAGGCAATTACAATAGTCATACAGAAATTAAACGCGTTTTCTTAAGATTAGCAATCTGAAATGCACTTAGTTTATATATTTCTTTCCTTCGTTTAGTATTACACATATTAAGACTTTTGAATAGACGTTAAAATATATAATTTAGCCTCTATTTTCAAATATTTTTTAAGGATTTTATGCAAAAAAAAGTAATTTTAGTTGATATTGAGATTGAGAAAGGGTCAAACATCAAATACGAAATAGACCCCAAAACTAAAAAATTAGTTGTTGATAGAATTCTTCGTGGTGATTTTGTTTATCCAGCTAACTATGGAAGCATTCCTGAGACACTAGATTGAGATGGCGATCCATTAGATGTTTTAGTTTACTCTAGTCAAAAATTTTTACCTGGATCACAACTAAATGCTAGAATTTTAGGCGCCCTTGAAATGATAGATGACGGCGAGATAGATACAAAATTAATTGCAGTTCATCATGATGACTATCGTTTAGATCATATTAATTCAATGGACGGTCTACCTCAGGAGTGATTAGATTCAATTCATTATTTTTTTAGCAATTATAAAAATTGAAAACGCCCCGGAATTACAAAAGTCTCAAAATTTATCTCTCTTGATGAGGCAATTAAAGAATTTGAAACTTGCACTAAACTTTATGAAGATTTTCACCATTATTCAAAAGAAGATTTTCTTAAAACAATGCAAGAAAAATTCCCGGAAAAATATCAAAAATAACCCAAACACATTTTTTTGTTAGTATACAAAAAAATGTGTTTTTTTATGATATAATAAAAAAATAACAAAAAACATTATTAAAATTTTAGAGGAGAATATGAAAACTAAGTGAAACAAGTTTTTAAAACTAGGTTTAGTTATGCCAATTTCTGTAATTGGAGTTATTGCTAGTTGCGGTAATGGTAACTCAAATGATGGTGCAAAACAAACTCCTGAATCACCAAGCAACCCAGGTTCAGGCCAAACACAAACAATTACCGATGTTTCCAAGATTTCTAATTTAGTTTCATCCCGTAAAGATGAAATAAGCGCAGCAAAAGCAGATCCTTCCAAACATTTTGCAATGAATATGGCAATTGTAACAGCTGATGGAACTGTTACTGACAAGTCTTTTAATCAGTCAAGTTGAGAAGCGATTCAACAAATGGCTGCAATAACAGGCGGAGAAATCACTTCGATTGATAGTAGTACTGATAGTTTATCACAAAAATATAATTCCTTAATTAACACAAATAAAAATATTTGAGTTCTTTCTGGATTTCAACATAATGAAGCTTTAGAATCTTGACTTGCTATTCCAGAAAATAAACAATCATTTACTGCTAAAAAAATAATTGTTATTGGAATTGACTTACCTGGTTTGGATGATGTAATTCCGCAAGGTCAATACATCCGTTTAAATTATAAATCTGAAGAAGCAGCATATATTGCAGGTTATGCAAATGCAGCGTTTTTAGCCGCTAAATACCCAAATAATGCAGCCAGACGTTCTGCAATAACTGTAGGTGGTGGTGCTTTTGCCGCTGTTACTGACTTTATTGCTGGATATTTGGCCGGAATTAAAGCATATAATGCCGCAAATCCTACCAAAAAAACTAAAATTACCGCTAATACAATCAAATTAGATACAAATTTTGCTGTCAATGCAACAAGTAAACAAACACTTGAAGGTTTAGCGGCAAGTGGTTCTCCTTCAACGTTGCTAGCAGTGGCCGGTCCACTAACAGGTGTTTTTGCAGATATTGCCGCAGGAGATCATGATCGTTTTTTAATAGGGGTTGATACTGATCAGTCACTTGTTTATACAAATGCAACAAGAAGATTTTTCACATCAATTTTGAAAAATTTAGGATATTCACTTTTTTCAGTTCTTGCCGATCTATACACTAAAAAAACAAATTCAAAATATTTAGGCGGATTTGTTCAATCTCAAAAAAATGCATTTGTAAAACTTGGATATAAGGATAAATTTGTCGACATTGCCGATTCAACCCTACCAGATTCAGATAAAACTTTAGCCAATAAAGCAATCGAAGATGCAAAAAAACATTTTGACGAAAAAACAGCAAACTCAACCGATGTTCGTAAAACACTAAATATTCCAGAAATGGACACTGATCAACAAGCTCGAATTAATGCGCTTGTTTCTGAAATTAATAAGTAATTTCAGTCCTTTTTCAAGATAAGAAAAAATCCAGGCTATTTTGTCTGGATTTTTTAATTTTTTTTGCTAAAATTTAATTAAATGGACAGAGAAGAAAATGTAATTGAGTTTATTGGCGTTTCAAAAAAATTTGGCAACTTTTTTGCTAATAAAAATATTAGCTTTAAAGTTAAAAAAAACACAATCCATGCACTAATAGGGGAAAATGGTGCCGGAAAATCAACACTTATGTCCACTCTTTTTGGAATTTATACACCAGATGAGGGACAAATAAAAGTAAACGGAAAACAATCTTTTATTGACAATCCTAATCGTGCAAGCGACTTGGGAATAGGAATGGTTCATCAACATTTTAAACTAGTTGATGCTTATACTAATTTTGAAAACATTATTTTAGGTCAGGAATTTACGCACCGAGGTGTTCTAAATCGACAATCTGCCCGTGAAAAAATAAAAAAAATACAGCAAATTTACAATATTGAATTTGATTTAGACCAAAAAACTGGCGATGCTTCTGTTGTTGTAAAACAGAAAATTGAAATTATAAAAATTTTATATCGCGATTCAGATATCTTAATTTTTGACGAGCCAACAGCAATTCTATCGCCACAAGAAATTGATTCCTTTTTAGATATTTTAAGATTTTTTATTAAAACCGGTAAAACAATAATTTTTATATCACATAAATTATCCGAAGTTAAACAAGTTGCAAATTCTGCGACCGTTTTGCGTCATGGAGAAGTCGTTGCTAATTTTGAAAATCTTGAAAACATCAGTATTTCCGAGATGACTTCGGCAATGGTTGGTAAAAAAGTTGTTAGCTCAAAAAATTTACTCAAAAAAGATTTCACTCAAGTTGGGCTAAAAGTCGAAAATCTTAGCGCTTCTTTTGATAAAAAAATCGAAAATTTAAACTTTGAAATTCACAAAGGTGAAATTTTTGCAATTGCAGGCATTGAAGGCAACGGTCAACTTGAGGTCGAACTTGCAATTTCAGGTCTAATTCATTCAACAGGTAAAATTTTGGTTTATAACCAAAACAACGAACCTATAAACTTAGAAAATTCAAGTGTTGCTTCTCGTTTTGGTTTAATTTCTTATGTTCCTAGTGACCGTCATAAATACGGAATAGTTTTAGATCTGCCAAATTTAGATAATTCAATAATAAGAAACATGAGAAATGAAAAATATGTTTCAAAAAAATACATTAAAACTCAAAAAGTTCAAGAATTATACGATAAAATTGTTGAACTTTTTGATGTAAGAGGTGATAAAACTGGCCAAAAAAATTCCCGACTTTTATCTGGAGGAAATCAGCAAAAATTTGTTCTGGGCCGCGAAATTTTAACTGATCACGAAGTACTTTTGATAGTTCAGCCAACTCGCGGACTTGATATAGGTGCAATAAATTTAGTTCATCAAAAAATTCTTGAAGAAAAAAGCAAAAATAAAACTATTTTACTCATTTCATACGAGCTTGATGAAGTTTTGGCCCTAGCAGATACAATTTGTGTTATCAATAAAGGACAAATTTCTAAAAAATATTTTGCAAACGAAATTGACCGTTATAAAATAGGTAGACTAATGGCAGGTT
Organism: Mesomycoplasma ovipneumoniae; assembly: GCA_009756935.1. The sequence goes on from VZDP01000001.1 coordinate 66,942, forward strand.
TAAATCATGATTAAGAAAAAAATTAATTTTTCTATTTTTTCTAATTTTTTCTTTAAAAAATTAGAAAAAAACACCTCTAAAAGCTTATCTGAAAAGATTTTGTCTACTTTTTGGGCAATTTTCTTTGGAATTTTAGTCTCTTTTATTTTTATCTGATCATTTGGGTACAATCCGCTAAAAGTTTATTATACTATTGTTTTTAAGATCGCTTTTGCCTGAAATGAAGTTAGAAATTTGCTATTAATTACATCAATTTTCATTTTTGCTAGTATTGCAATTGCAATTCCTTTTAAATCGGGGTTATTTAATATCGGTCTTCCGGCGCAAATGATGATTTCAGGGATAGTTTCCTTGATGATTGTTTTAAATTTGACATCAATTAATATTTATGCTCGGTTATTAATAGCCGCACTTTTAGGTATTTTAACAAGCGGAATTCTGGGCGCACTAGTTGGTATTCTTAAATCTTATTTGAAAATAAACGAAGTTATTTCAACAATTTTATTAAATTGAATAATTTTTTATATTGGTAAATTTTTCCTTACATCAACAAGTCTTGACATCGGATTTAAAACTACAACACTAACTTCACAAACTATAAACGAGACGGCATTTTTAACATCAATATTTTTAACCCGCAATTTTTCAATAATAATGCTATTTTTATCATTATTATTTGCATTTTTAATTTGGTTTGTTTTGCAAAAAACTTCAATTGGCCTTTCAATAAAAATTATTGGTCAAAATAAAGATGCTGCAAATTATGCCGGAATTAACAACAAAAAAACTACTATAGCCGTGATGACTTTTTCAGGAATTGTCGGCGGGATTGCCGGTTTTGCCTGGTATGTTTTTTACAGACGATCCTTTACAATTCAGGCCGGAATGCCGCGAGAAGGTTTTGATGCTATTTTATTAGCACTTCTAGCTTTTAATTCACCTTTTGGAATAATTCCAATATCATTTTTTTACTCAGTTCTTCTAATTGGAACAAATGCACTCGAGGCCCATTCAATTGCTTTAAATCAACAGACAACACAAATTATTATTGGAATTATAGTGTATTTATCTGCTATATCCGTTATTTTCATTCATTTTAAGCCACTAAAATGAATGATGAATGTTTGGTGCTTATCTAGAACAGGCCGATTTTTCAGTGCTAAAAATGCAAAAAATATAAACATTAAGCCAACAACTCCTGTTCACAGTAATTTAAGTTTATTGTTCATAAAACCTGAAAAAAAGGAAAAAATTAGGAATTTGCAAACAGAAATTACTAATTTTGAAAACATTAAAGCAGAACTTTTAACTTTATTTTTAGACCAAAAAGTTAATATTTTTTGAATTTACCGAAAAATTCAAAAAATAAATATTAAACTTTTCTTATTAAAAAGAGCGTACTTAAAAATTAAGAATCATGACAATACTGCAATTTGAAAGCAAAAAAAGAAAGAATTAAAAAACAAATCTGGACTAGATTCGGCACTTAAATCGAAAAACGTTGAGGAAAAATTAGCCTTTTTTGAGCAAATTAACCAAAAAAGACGTAAATTAAATATCGAACTAAATGAGTTAGGTTACTTTGATGCTAAAAATAATTTTAATGCTTTTTGACAGCAAATTATTGAACATCACCTTCAGTTTCGTAGTCTCAAATCTGAAATCATTGAAAAATTTAAAGCAGACCAAAAAACTAAAAAACCTTTAAAAACGGAGGAAAAATAATGACCTGAGAAACAGTTATTCCAATTTTAGCGCTTTTCTTTGTCTTTTTCTCAATAATAACAACCGGATCGATAGCAGGACTCTATAGTGAAAAAGCTGGGGTTGTAAACATTGCAATCAACGGAGTTATGATTATTGGGGCGACAGTTTATGGTCTTTTTTCAATTCTTTTTGATGTTTCCAACATGGCGATGCAACTGATTTTAATCCCACTTGCAGCGCTTTTTTCAGGATTATTTTTGCTACTGCATGGATTTTTAACGATAAAACTGAAAGGAAACCATATTATTTCAGGCGTAGCGCTTAACATTTTAGCCCCAGCAATTGCATTTGCACTGCTTAAAATTTATGGAAACAGTAGCCGCTTTGAGTCTCCAGTAAATGAACTTGCCTTTGGTTCACATCGAACATTTTTGAACATTTTTTCACTAAAATTACTAATTGTAACAGCCCTAATTTTTGTAACTTGGTTTGTTTTTTCCAAAACAAAATTTGGACTTAGATTTTCAGCTGTTGGTGAAAATCCGCACGCTGTTGCTGCTGCCGGAATTAATGTCAATAGAATGAAGTGACTTGGAGTTTTTCTTTCAGGTTTAATTGCCGGAATTGCAGGTGCTTTTTATTTCCAGTATTTAGGCTCTTCTTTTACTGGCGACGTTCAGGGACTAGGATTTTTATCACTAACAATTTTAATAATGGGCCGTTGGAAAATAATTTTAATTGTAATTTATGGCTTAATTTTCTCATTTTTATACACAATTTCAATTAGTCTGGCTGGAAATTTTGGTGACTTTTTAGCAATTATTGAAGCTGCACCATATTTAGTTACAATTTTAATTTTAGGTCTTACTTCAAGAAAAGATTTAGCACCAAAAGCACTTGGAATACCTTATGATAAATCTTTAAAATAAAACTTAAAAATTTATAGTATAATTCTAAATCCTTATCAAAAATTAAAAACAGCATTCATGAAAAAATATTTTAAGGTTTTATTATGTACAAAAAATTTTTCGAAGGTATTATTGAAGTTATTACCGGTCCAATGTTTTCAGGCAAATCTGATGAACTAATTAAAAGAATAAAAATTCTAACTTATGCAAATATTAAGATTTTAGTAATAAAACCTTTAATTGACAATCGTTTTTCTGACTGCGAAATTGTTTCGCGCTCAGGTTTGAGAATCCCAACTTTTAGTGCTAAGACAACTCAAGAAATAAAAGATCTATTTGCAAAAGAAAAATATGGGGCAATTGCAATTGACGAGATTCAATTTTTTAGCGAGGATATTATTCCCTTTTTGGATAAAATTGCAAACAAAGGAATTCGGGTGATTGTCAGCGGTCTTGACCAGGATTTTCGTCGTAAACCCTTTGGTGTTTTGCCAAATTTAATGGCAATTGCCGAAAATGTGACAAAATTACAAGCAGTTTGTACAATTTGCAAACGCGCTGCAACCACAACAGCCCGCCTTGTTAAGTCAGAAAAGCAAAACTTAATTGGTGATAGCGCCGAATACGAGGCGCGTTGTCGTGCCTGTCATAACTTGTAAAAAAAAAAAAAAAATATTTTTTCTACTATTTCAAATTTTTGTGGTAAAATTACTATTTGCAAGCGCAAGTGTAGTTTAATGGTAGAACTTCAGCCTTCCAAGCTGACTGTGAGGGTTCGATTCCCTTCACTTGCTCCATATCAGGTTGTCCAAATTCTCACAAAAAGCGCAAACGCGCTTTTTTATTAACATTTTATACATTATTTTTTTAAAATAATGTATAATTTAAAAAAGATTTAATTTCTAAAAAAGGAAAAAAAATGGCTAAAATTTCAGGAACAGTAATAGACAAACTTGGTTTTCATGCCCGCCCTGCTTCAAAAGTTGCAAAATTAGCAACAACATTCAAATCACAAATTAAAATCATATCTGGTGAAAAATCAGGTAATGCCAAATCAATTATGAATATAATGGCTCTTGGAATTAAAATGGGATCAAATTTTACCATTGAAGTTTCAGGTGAAGACGAAATTACTGCTGCAAAAGCGATCAAAGAATTAATTATTGCTGAAAAATTAATTCTTGAATAAATTAGAAAAACACTGTATAAACAGCAAAAACAGTGCATAAAATAAGCCGACGTTTTGTCGGCTTATTTTATTTTTTTGACAGGTTTTGCCAAATCTTACCCAAAATTGAAAAAAAATATATTTTTCAATTATTTTCTAGCGAAAACTATAAAATAATGTAAAATTATGGTAATTAATTTGATTTTTTGCGTTACCAATTTATCAAATTAATTATTTTATATTAAAAAAAGAAAGGAGAAAAATGTCCATTTCACTTAAATCAGTTTTTAGTGAAAAAACAAGAAAGAGCACCAACAACTCTGGTGCTGGGAAAATGCGTAAAATTTTGTCCAAAATATCTGGCGCTTTTATGCTACCAATCTCAGTTATGTCCATTGCTGGTCTGTTCTTAGGAGTTGGTGCTGCGATTGCAAGTAATACCTCATCCGCGTCACTTAAACAATTTGGGGCCTTTATCCAAGCCCTAGGTGACCCTGTTTTTGCCGGTTTGCCGGTTTTATTTGCAATTGCCTTTGTTATTGCCTTTACTGATGAAGCCGGTGTGGCTGTTTTTGCAACATTAATTGGATATCTTGTTTTCTCAAGTGTCCAATCAGTCTTTATTACTGATGTTGAAAATGGGGTTACTATTTTATTCTCTGGTGCAGGACGTGATCCAGCCGGATTAAAAGGCCTTGTTGGTGGCGCTATGGGATTTAGGGCGCTTCAAACCTCAGTTTTTGGCGGAATAGCTGTTGGACTTACTGTTCAATATCTATATAATCGCTTTCATACAATTCAATTACCACAAATGATTTCATTTTTTGGTGGTAAAAGATTTGTAGCATTAATTACAATTCCAGCAATGGCACTTTTAGCTTTTGTTTTCCTAATTTTCTGACCATGAATAGGAATTGTACTTAACCTCTTTGGTGCCTCACTTGCAAAAGTTCCTTATGGATTTGAGTCATTTATTTTTGGTTACATCGAAAGATCTCTAATTCCTTTTGGTCTACACCATGTTTTCTACGCGCCACTTTGATTTTCATCAGCCGGTGGAGACGCAGGTGCAACTATCGTTGATTGAGCAAAAGATCAAGGAATTGAAGTTGTAACCAAAACTGCAGAAGCTGCAAATCAAACACAAGTAATTTACGAGGTAGTTGCTAAAGCGCAAACAATGCCTAGTGATTCACTTAAAGAACTTTTAATTGATATTACTAAAAATAAGGATAAATTTGTTGGTGACTCAACAGCTTCACTTACTTTATTAGGAGCGCCTAACACAATTGATTACACCGTTGATGGGAAAGAATTTTCAATCCCATTATTTACCTTTTTAGAAAACCATGGTTTCAAAGTTGGTAGATTTGCTGACGGTAAATTCTCAGGAATGATGTTCGGTCTTCCTGCAGCAGCAGCAGCCATGATTATGGCAGCGCCAAAAGAAAATCGTAAAGTTGCCGCAGGAACTGTTATTCCAGCAGCAGCAACTTCATTTGTAACTGGTGTTACAGAACCGATTGAATTTACATTCCTATTCTTATCTCCACTACTTTTCTGAGGATTCCACGCATTTATGATGGCGCTTTCCTTCATGTTTGCGAATTTAGCTGGAGTTCACATTCCAATGGCCTTCTCAGGTGGAGTTCTTGACCTTTTAATTTACGGAGCTGTTCCTGTCCAAAAAGGTACTAATTTCTGGTGAGTTTTAGTAGTAGGACTTGCTTATGTGCCAATTTACTACTTTGTTTTCCTATTTTTTATCAAATGGAAAAACCTTGAAACTCCTGGAAGAGGAACAAACACCAAATTATTTACAAAATCTGATTATTTAGCACGTAAAGATAAAGCAAAATCTGCCTCATCAGTTGACCCGCAAGTTCTTGCGATCGTTGATGGATATGGTGGAATTGATAATATTACCAATTTTAATAACTGTGCATCACGTCTTCGTTATGACATTAAAGATTTATCACTTGTTGATGAACAAAAATTAAAAGCTGCCGGCGTTGTTGCTATAAAAGTTGAAGGACAACACCATGTTCAGGCAATTTTAGGACCAATCGCTGAGCAAATGAATGCAAAAATTAATTCCCAACGCGATTTAATTAAAGCTATGTCTCAAGACGTTGGCAAGTTTTGTTTTCGCACTTAGTCATTTCAACCTATGCCAGAAAAAGTTGAAATGACTAAGTGCGAAAACAAAACTTGCCACTTGCCAGAAGAAATTTATTCTCCAGCAACAGGTGAATTAATTGAATTAGCACAAGTAAAAGACGGCGTATTTTCTGAAGAAAAATTAGGAAAAGGTTTTGCAATTCGTGTTGGAAACACCGGTAAAAAAGAAATTTTTTCACCAATTAATGGTCAAATTAAAATGGTCTTTAATACCAAACACGCAATTGGATTTGCTTCTAAAGACAATAAAACCCAAGTTTTAATTCACATCGGAATTGATACTGTCGAACTTCATGGTCAAGGTATTGAGGTTTTTGTTGAAGCTGGCCAAGATATTAGTGCTGGAGATAAAGTTGCTAGCGTTGATCTTGATTATTTAACTCAATCAGGAATAAAAAATACCGATATTATCGTTGTTATTCTTCACGAGTCAGATAAAAAAGAATTCCAATTTAAAGTTCCTTTACAAAACATTAATCAACTCCCAGTGCTAGTTGGTCAATCATTACCAACCAAAAAACAATAAAATTGGTCTCTAAATTTTAGAATAATTTTGTAAAAAAACCGCGATTAACCTCGCGGTTTTTGTTTTAAATTAACTTTAGGCTAAAATATACAAATAATTTTTTAATACTAATTTATTAAGCCCTTTTTGTTAAAATTTATAACCATTTTGTTGAAGTCTAAGAAAATGCCTGAGTTTGACAGTTTGATGAAAAAAATTTTTAGTGAATATAAACATGAAAAAACCCGTAAATCCGGGTTTTTTAACCTAAAGTCTTAATTTTTATTATTTTGAAATTAATCCTTTATAAAAAAAAAAAAAAAAATGTGTGGGCTGATAAAATTTGTGAATTGCCTCGGTAATGTTAAATATTTTGTGTTTTTAAAGTAAATTTATTTTGATAAAATTTATTATGAAGGACCAAAATATGAAAAAACAACAAAAAACATTATCCCCATTTGAGTTAGAAGCTAAAAAACTTGTTGACAAATACGCTGATTATAAAAAAATAAAAAAAGAAGATTTTCACAACGAAATTTCGCATATGTTTAAAACTTTTACTGAGGCGCTCTTAAGGGCGGAATTAAGCCAACATTTAGGCTATGAAAAAAGTAACCGAAGCAAAAAAGGCGTGCATAGGCCAAATAAGCGAAACGGATTTTCGGGTAAAACTGTGAATTTTAATAGTAATAATTTTCATCTAAAAATACCAAGAGATCGAAATGGCACTTTTGAGAACAAATTACTCGGTAAATACGAAACAAATTTAGGCGATATCGAAGAGCAAGTGTTTTCACTTTTTGCATCAGGAATGTCATATGAAAATATTGTTAACACAATAAAAAGTATCTATAAAAAAGAAATAAGTAATGCCTGAATTTCTTCAGTTACTGACAAATTATTGCCTGAAATTGAAAAGTGAAAATCGCGAAAAATTGAGAATTCCTATCCAATTTTGTACATTGATGGGATGTTTTTTAATGTTAAAGAAAACGGTGTTTTTGTCAAAAAATCACTTTATCTTATTCTTGCAATTGATTGGGACGGAAATAAAAAAGCACTGGGATTTTGGATTAAAAATACCGAATCAGCAAGTAATTGACTTGATGTTTTTAGCGAACTAAAAACTCGCGGGCTGGAAGATGTTCTAATAATTTCTTGCGATAATCTAAGTGGAATTACTCAAGCAATTGAAGCGGTTTTCCCGCAAACAGATGTTCAAAAATGTGTTGTTCACCAAATTAGAAACTCGCTTTTAAAAGTTTCTAACAAAGACAAAAAAGAGTTTGTCCTTGATATGAAAAAGATTTATCAAGCGGCTAATCAAGAATTTGCAATGCAAAATCTTGATAAATTTGCGGAAAAATGAGGCCAAAAATATCCTTCAATTATCAAGTCTTGGTATACAAATTTCGTTGAACTAACGACATTTTTTAAATATCCATATGAATTGAGGCAAGCAATTTATACGACAAATTTAATTGAGTCAATGAATAGAATAATTAGGAAAAATACAAAAACAAAAGGCGGAATTCAAAGTGTAAATTACCTTTCAAAAATAACTTATTTAACTCTCCAAAACGCATCTACAAAATGACAAAAGGTAAGAAATTGATTCATGATTAAAAAACAATTAGAAATTATTTTCCCTAACCGGTTAAATAATGTAAAATTAAATTAGATTACATTTCTATTTGAAAAATCCATAAAAATTTAAAACACAAGATTATGAACACACCCGATTTTTGTTAGTGATTTAAACTAAAAAAGCAGTTTAAATATTTTATAATTTTGCTTTTTAAGTTAAAATTTTAGTTTTTTTAGTTTGCTTTATTTAATTAATAAGTAGATTTTTCTTTCGTGGTGTTTAGATTTAAAATTCAGTGTTTTTGCTTTGGTAGTTATTTTTCCTGAGTTTCCTAGTTTGATGGCGAAAATTAAGACAAAGGGTTGAATTTAACAATTCAAATTTAAAGAAAAGCACTCCAAATCAGAGTGCTTTTCTTTAAATTATTTATTAAATTAATAATATGAAGGGTATGCTATATTTGGTGGCTCATATCGGACTCGAACCGATACGCATTGCTGCAGCAGGTTTTGAGTCTGCCGTGTCTACCATTCCACCAATGAGCCGTAAAAAGTTTTTAAAATTTATTGTTTTAAAGATAATTATAATATAATTATATCAATCATGGCAAAAAAACAAAATAAATCTTTGAAAAAAATACTAATTAAAATTCTCCCGCTAGTTGGAATTTCAACTACATTTTTTATCGCTTCTTGCACACCGCTTGGTGCGGTCGAAAGAGTTCTGAAGGGTACACTGGAAATTGGCCAACCTAACCCTTGAGATCAAGAACTTAATCTAAAGAACCCTTTAGATTCAATAATTTCAGGTAAAGTGGCTTTAGGTAGCAAACTTAAGGCATCTGATTTTTTAAAACAGTATTCAACCTTAGATTTAGATGATAATTTGAACGGAATAACTCACCGCGTGTTAAACACGAGAAGTTCATTTTTAAATTCAGCAATTCTTTGAACTTTTATCCCAGGTGTTGATAATCATGACTTAAATGCAAAATTTGATTTAAAAATTAACCCAGTTACAAATTCTGCTAATGATTTTTATGGTTCAATTAAAGTTAAGGTTGATTCCTATAATAAAGACTCACAAACTTTGGTTCAATCAAAAGAGTTTGTTGTTACCGGCTTTCAAACTGATCAAACCGGAATTTATGCTTATAAAGAAAGAATTCAAACTGCTTTTGAAAAAATACAAACTCTAGAATTAAAAAATCAAGACAATTTTGATATTGACTCACTAAAATCTGACTCAGATATTTGGGAACATATAAATTTACCAACAAATTTTGAAAAAATTGACATAAATACGCTTAGAAATTCAGATCAATTCGATGTTCCAAGTGAACAACAGGCAGTCCCAAGCATTCAAGATATTGCCAAAAATCCTTATCGTTTAAAGGTTAAAAATTTCTATTATCTAAAAGCAACAATTTTAAAAGACACATATGATGCCCAAACTGGAAATGTCGATGTTGTCTTGTCAATTTATCATGATTCATACCATAATTTTGTTTCAAAAATTGTAAAACTCAAAATTAAGCCAAGTCAAAATCTAAAAAAATTAACTGAAATTAAAAGTTTCAAACTTAAAGATGAGTATTCTAACTTTTTGCCATCTTTTTTAATAAATTCCTCTGAAAATTCAGGCGAGACTTTATCTAAATATATCGATTTTGGTAGTTTAAATCACTCAATGTATCACATCAAAAAAGTTCCCTCACTTTCAAATGATCAAAATGGTGATTTTTACCTAATTTTAACTCCAAAAGAAAACGACTTAACTTCAGGTCCAACAAGTCCTGGTCAAATTATTAAAGTCGAAGGATTTAACTCATATAATAAGATATTTGCCTCAAGCGAATTTACAAGTCAAATCAATTTTAACTTTATTGATTCTTGATATAAATTGCCTACTACAGCAAATATTTCAGAAAAATTAAAAAATATTTCACAAAGTTTAAACTCCTCAGGTGATACACTTTTATGACCACTTTTTGGTCAAGCAGTCAAAAAAACACTATCAGAACCGACACTTTTTAAGAATACTGGTGAATTAAGTAATTTTGAAAAATTAAATTATAGTTATGGTAGATTAGCTGATTTTAAAATTGATGAGTCAGGAGTTTCATTTCACTTTGGTAATTCAGTTGAAGACTTTTACAAAATTAACGTAAAATTTACCAACACTAATGAAAGCAAAAATATTATTGAAGATTTTGGCGCAAAAGTTCTTGGAAAAAATATAATTAATGACTCATTGCGTTCAAGATCGATGGTAATTCAGTTACGTTCAAATGCTTTTGACCCAAGAACTAATTCAAATACAACCCGAATTACCTCAGGAACAGCTTGAGTTTTTGATCGAAAATTAAAACCTGACCCTGAAAATCCAGGAAGATTTTTACCTACTAACACTTATTATCTTGCCACAAATTTGCACGTTGTTTCAGATTTAATTAACAAGCCGGATCAAATTTATTCATTTTCTTATTTACTCGATGGAAATTTGCAAAAATTAGATGACATTAGTTTTGATGATACTAATTTATTCCGTCGTTTTGATCGAATTTCAAAAACTGAAGCAAACAGAGATTTTTTACCACCTGAAGGATTTCAGTATATAAACTCTGAGTCAAAAAAATTCTGAAATAATTTAAAAATTAATCCAATCGGCCTAGATACGCCCGTAAAGGGAGAATTTCGCGATATTGCAATAATTGAAGTAACTTTCCCTGATGATGAACAGATAAAAAATCCATTTAATATTGGTATTCCTTTTTTAGATTTTTTAAGTGACGGTGAGGATTCATACATAAAAAATATTCCCGATGCTGTTCGACATTACAACGAAGCTCCACTTGATGTTTTAGTAACAAATAAATTTCTCCCTACTTTTACAAAAGCAAGCCAACTTAAGACCTCAAAAATTGAATCAGCACTACCACTGCATGCTTATTTAGGTGGTTTTTTAGGTGGATTTACCTGAATTACTGACAATAAAAATTCATTTGTTACAGTCGATGAGCTAAAAAAAGAAAATCAGTTTAAACAAGATAATTCTCCTAAATCTTTCCAAGGGGCGACTTCAATTTCGCTTCCTGGACTTCGTGGTGGACGTGGAATGTCTGGTTCGCTCGTTGTAAATGAATATAACCAAGTTATCGGTATTTTTTGGGGAGGATATTTCCCGCAGACAGTTCCGGGGAGAAATCAACTTGTTAAAGGAATTGGTCAATTTGACCCAATTGGTGTAAAAATTGACAATAATCCGACAGTTTTAGCCAAATGACTTGCCCAAACACAAGATATTCAAACTGATTTGGACAAAACTTCTAAAAAAGTTTTTTCCCTCGAGGATCCAGCCCAAATTGAAAGACTAGCTCACTCAGCACGCTGGTTGAAATTTTCTAGCAATCAAAATCCTCAAGCAACCGCCGATGTTTAACTTTTATTTTTAAAATTTATAAAAAATTTAAAATTTTAAAAATAAAAACGTAGGTGGACTAACAATGGAAAAAAAATTTTTAGACTCTTTAGAAAAAATTCACAAAAAATATCAAGACTTAAGTCAGCTTTTACTAACTGATGAAGTAATTAATAATCAAAAAAAATATTTAGAAATCGCAAAAGAAATTTCTTCAATTGAAGAAATTTCTTTGACATTTGATTTACTTTTAAAAAATCAGCAAACACTTGAAGATGCAAAAATACTTCTTAGTCAAGAAAAAGACCCAGAATTACAACAGTTAGCAAAATCAGAAATTGCAACTGCCAATAAAAATATTGAAGCACTCGAAGAAAAACTCTTAATTTTAATGCTGCCTAAAGATGAAAATGACGATAAAGACGTAATTGTTGAAATCCGCGGGGCTGCTGGGGGTGATGAGGCTAATATTTTTGTTGGTGATCTTTTTCGCATGTACCAAAAATGAGCTGATTCCCAAAGGGCAAAAGTTAAAGTTCTTAGCTCATCACTTGCACTTGCTGGCGGTTTTTCACAGATTTTTTTCCAAATTTCTGGTCAAAATATATATTCTAAACTTAAATTTGAATCAGGTGTCCACCGTGTTCAACGAGTTCCTGAAACTGAAACAATGGGCAGAATTCACACCTCAACTGCCACAGTTACCGTGATGCCAAAAATTGATAGTAAAATTGAAGTCGAAATTAACCTTTCAGATCTTAAAATTGATACTTATCGCTCTTCAGGGGCAGGCGGTCAGTCTGTAAATACCACCGATTCGGCTGTTAGAATTACCCATATTCCCACCGGAATTGTTGTGACTTCTCAAGATGAAAGATCCCAAATTGGTAACAAAGAAATCGCTATGGGAATTTTGAGGTCAAAAATTTATAACTTGGAAGTTCAAAAAAGACTTGAAACACAAGCTAATTTTCGTAAACTTGCCGGATCAGGAGCTCGTTCTGAAAAAATTAGAACTTATAACTACCCTCAAGACCGCCTCACCGACCACCGAATAGGATTTTCTTGTTCATTAAAACCGGTCATCCAAGGAAGTCTAAATCCAATAATTGAAGCCTTATTATCTCAAGAAAGAGCTGAGTTAATCTTGCAAAGCTATGGAGATAAATAGTCGAAAATTGGAACTTTTAAAGGAAAAACAACGTTATAATTTGCCTTTAGAAGTTTCCAAACTTGAACTTTTAAAGTTAGAAATGAACTATCCAGTCCAAAAAATCATTGGATTTATTGAAATGGAAGATGTTCGAATTTTTTTAGATCAAAAAGTTTTTATTCCCCGTTATGAAACGCAAGAATTACTGCAAAAAGTAAAAAAAGTCATAAAAAAAGATAGTCTTGTTCTTGATTTGTGTTGTGGTTCAGGATTTATTGGCCTTGCTCTTGCCAAATTCAGTGGTGCAAAAATTACTTTGGTTGACATTAGCGATGAGGCAATTTTGCAAACAAAATTAAACGCAAAATACAACAATTTAGATGTAAGTGTTGTAAAATCTGACCTTTTTAGCAATATTAATGGCCAAAAATTTGATATTATTGTCTCAAATCCTCCCTATCTTAGAAGGCAAAAACTTGATGAGTCAGTTATTAATTTTGAACCTGAAGGTGCATTATTTTCTGAACCGGAGCCTTTTTCATTTTATCAAAAAATAATGTACCAAATCGATAATTTTCTTAATGATAAAGGTTGAATTTTTTTTGAAATTGACAAAGATAGTGTCAATTTTTTCAAAAAAAATTTTCCTGAATTCAAAATTGAAAATGATATAAATCAAAAACCAAGATTTGCTTATTGGCAAAAAAACTCAAATTATGCTATAAATTTATAGGATAATTTGAGTTTTGCAATCGAAAAATTGAAAGGAAAAAATGAAAATTAGAACACGCTATGCCCCTTCACCAACTGGATTTTTGCACATTGGTGGAGCTCGGACTGCGCTTATTAATTATCTTTTTGCAAAACATCACGGTGGCGATTTTATTTTAAGAATCGAAGACACTGACACCCAAAGAAATATCAAAGACGGCGAGCGTTCCCAGGTTGAAAATTTAGAATGGCTTGGAATTTTTCCAGACGAAAAACCTGGCACAATTTCAGAATATGGTCCATATCGTCAGTCAGAAAAAATTGATCGCTATCAAAAATTAGCCCAAGAACTGGTTCAAAAAGGCTTTGCATATTATGCTTTTGACAATGCCAGCGAACTTGAAGAGCAAAAAAAAGAGCAAGAAAAACAAGGTATTTTTAGTTTTCGCTATGACAAAAACTGACTTAAAATTTCTGAGACTGAAAAGCAAAAACGTCTAGAAAATAACGAGTTTGTTATTAGATTTGCTGTTGATAAAAACAAAAATTATTGCTGAAATGATTTAGTTCGCGGAAAAATTTGCTTTGAAGGTTCAGCCATTAGTGATTGAGTTATTATAAAATCTGACGGATTTCCAACATATAATTTTGCTGTTGTTGTTGATGACTATGATATGAAAATCACTCATATTTTCCGTGGAGAAGAGCATATTTCAAACACTCCAAAACAAATTGCGCTTTATGAGGCCTTTTCATTTGAAAAGCCAGAATTTGGTCACCTTACAATAATTACTGATAAAAACGGGAAAAAACTATCAAAAAGAGACTCATCACTTTTCCAATTTATCGAGGACTATAAAAATCAAGGTTATCATACCCATGCTATTTTTAATTTTTTAGCACTTTTAGGTTGAACTAGCGCTGATTCTCGCGAATTTTTTGAGCAGGAAGAATTAATTAAAGCATTTGATTTTAAGAGACTTTCAAAAGCGCCTTCATATTTTGATACAGAAAAATTAAACTGATTTTCAAAATCTTACATTTCAAAAATGGAAACAGACCAAATTTTACCGCATTTAAACCTTGAAACAAACTCTGAATGAAATCGCTTTTTTGTTGAAACATTTCAAAAAAGTGCTGTAAAATACAGCGACTTTTTTGAAAATCTAGATTTTTTCACAAAACCTCAAGACTCAATGAGCCAAAAAATAATCGATTTACTTGACCAAATAAATCAGCAACCAATTCAACTTTTTGCACAAAAAATTGACTATAATGACTGAGAATTTTCAAAAATTGAAAATTTAATTAAGGAAATTGGCCAAACCTTAAATATAAAAGGTAAAAATTTATTGTTACCTTTGAGACTGGCAACAACATGAGCTGAATCAGGTCCTGAATTAGCAAGGGCAATTTGACTTTTAGGTCCGCAAATAATTCAAAAAAGGCTTAAAAAATGAAAGTAAGATTTTCTCTTAGAACTATTATTGACGACCAAGACAAAAAAATGGTCGAATTTATCAACACAATTTACATTTCAAAGCAAATAATTAATAACACGGAAACTGATGTTTATGAAACGCAAAATCCTGAAAATAACATGATGATAAGATTTGAAATTTTTGACAAAAATTTAACAGTATTTTCTGGTGAAAACACTTTATTTTTTGAATTAAATAACTATGTTGAAAATATGTTTATTACTAACGGAATGGAACTTATAGTCAATACTCTTTTAACAAAATTAGAAATAAATTCTGAATTTATTAAGATTGAATATGACCTTTTTCTCAAAAATAATGGTTCAGAAGATTCAAAAATTTCAACATATCTTACCACTTTGGAGTTTATAAATGATTAACATTGTGCTATTTCAGCCCGAAATAGGCCCAAATACAGGCAATATTATCCGCTCTTGTTTTGTTTTAAATATGAAATTGCATATAATAAAGCCTATTGCATTTGATCTAGATCCAAAACACTTAAAAAGGCCAGCGGCTGGAATTCTTTTGTCTGAAATTCAACATGAAATTCACAGTGACTGACAAAATTTTGAAAAAAAATATAGCACAAAAAATTTTTATTTTATAACTCGTTATGGCCAAAAAGTTTATTCGCAAATAGATTTTAAAACCGAATTTAGCAATAATAATAGCGAGATTTTCCTCATTTTTGGTAGAGAATCAACTGGAATTCCAATTGAAATTCTGAAATCAAACAAGGAAAAATGCTTGCGAATTCCAATGTCACCTCATGCTAGATCGCTCAATTTAGCAAATTCTGTTGTTATCGTGGCATACGAAATTTATCGCCAACTTGATTTTAGCGGACTGTCTTGCTTTGAGGTTCAAAAAGGTAAAAATTATCTTGACTAATTGTTTTTGCCATTTTTTTTTATTTTTTCCCGAGTTTGACAGTTTGATGGCAAAAATTCACTTTTTAGTGAATAAAAATATGAAAAAATACCCGTAAATCCGGTAGGGCAAAGAAAATTAACAGTTTAATATTATTATAACATCATAGCATATTGCTGTGGTGTTTTTCAATTTAAAATCGATTGAATTCTATAATTGTTGTATCAAAATATATAATCTGTAATTATTTTTTTCAGATCTTCAAAAGTTATTTTGCTGTAGTTTAACTCGTTTAAGCATTCACTTTTTATAATTGAAAATCAATATTCAGCCTCCCTATTATCTAATGAATTTCCTATGCGAGACAACGAAACAGTTCCTCCCATTTTATTTATTTTGTCAATATAGACTTTTGAAGTGTATTGAAATCCATGGTCCGAATGAATAACAAAATCTTTATCAATAGACCTAAATGTCTTTATATTACCCATAACTAAATCAAGATCATTGTTTACAGATAATTTAAAATCTCTGATTTTTTTAGTTTTATGCTCAATTATTACAGACAAAAATACATGGTTTTCCTTAACATCTC
The DNA here is from genome assembly GCA_009756935.1 of Mesomycoplasma ovipneumoniae. The sequence goes on from VZDP01000001.1 coordinate 83,232, forward strand.
TGGGAGCTTTTATATATGTAACATCAGTAGCAAAAATATTTCTATTTAATTTATCATTGTAGTCGCGTTTAACAATATCCGGTAGTGCGAATTTGGTGTTCTTAATTTCGCTCTTTCTTCTTTTTTTTCTAATTTTGCATACTAAATTCAATCTTTTTAAATGTCTTCCAAGAGTTCGAGGGTGAATGTTAATATTATATTTCATAGAAATATAAGCACTCAACCTTAGGCGACCATATCTACCTTTGTTATCAAGAAAGGATTTTTTAATTATTGCGTCATTTTTGTGTTCTTTTACTTTTATAACTCTAGTTTTAGATTTTGCCACTGCTTGTCTGCACACATTAAAAATTTTTGCAGATTTGCTGTAGGGAATATTTAGTGTTTTGGCTTCACTAAGTTTTCCTGATTTTGATTTATCTTTGTTGGTTTCGTAATATCTCTTAGCTATTTCTATTAATTCTTCTTTTGTAAATTCGTTTCAATCGGGTTCAATTTGTTTTTTAGGTTTGCCAGTCCCTGGCTTTCTTCTTGCACCCTTTTTATCTAATAATTGGTCTTGCATACCATTATTATAATACCGAATAATTTTTTTGATTCTTCGAACTAATTGATCTCTGGTTATAAAATTTGTATCTGGCGAAATATCATTTATATAATTTATTGTTTTTTTTAATCCAAATTCATTGTAAATTTTATAAATCATATCAAACTCGTCTTTTTTAAAGTGTCTTGACATTAGTATTCTCCGTTTTGTTGCATTTGAAAATTTAAAAAAGCTAACACTTTGGGTGTTAGCTTTCTCCTTAAACTCGGACAAAAAAGCCAACACCTTAGTGTTAATTTTCTCTGTCCTGGTTTAAAATCGGTGTTTTTTGATTTTAAAATCTTAATTTTTATTACTAGCATTTACTAACATTTTAAGTAATTTTATGGTATAATTATACATTATGAGAAAAAACAAAAATTAACTAAGTTGGTTTAGTAACGATGTTGCAAAAATTAAGGCAAAGGGTTGAATTTAACACTTTAGATCAGCAAATGATATTTAAAAATCGCGATGGTGCTCCTAGTGATGCAAACATTTGAAATAGGTAATTAACTTTTGCCCTTTCTAGTATAAATTCGAAAGATAAAATAAACTAAAATTATTGAAATAAATGCTCAAATCAGCGGGTAGAAATTTTTAATTACAACGTGATGATTAGATTTTATTTCCATAATTTGTAAAACTGGTTGGAATAAAAAGTTGTTACTTTTTGCTAAATTAAATCTCTTTATTACTTTGTTGTCAACTAGTCTTTGTTCGGCACTAAATGATGAAAATCCGCCGATTTGATAATTTTGTTGGTCAATTTTGACAAAAAATGGTGCTGGATCAAAATTATTTTTGTCATTTTTTAATAAATTATTAAGAACAAAGCTATTCTGTTTATTAAAATAAAGTCAATAAATGAGTGAGGTAGCTAAATATATTTTTTTCTGAACTTGGTTTTCAATTTGGCTTATGTCCGGATTTTTCGCAAGAACAACACTTTGTTCATCAACTAAATCTAAAAGTTCTTTATCAGTTGAAATTGCTGCAGAAATTTTTTCAAGAATATCTTTTTGGGTATTTTCTTCTGTAAAGCTTTCGAAAAATGTGCGCGCGTATTTGCTAAAAACTTCAGATGAAACAACTTGTTTTATTAGATTTCACTTTAATTTACCAACAAGATCAGATGTTAGCCCGAAAGTTTGGGAGTCCTGTGGAAGCATTTTATCAAAATTAGAAGCATCTTCATTAGCATAAATTATTTCTCGATTTTCAAGATCTTCAAAATGTGAGTCATTTTTAAGAGCGCCGGGAACTAAAATTACTTCTTGGTTATTTGAAAGTTTGTATCTTTGAAGACTTGGAACTGTTGAGAGAAGATAATTTTTTTCTTTTGATTCTAAATTGTTTGCATAAATGTAATTTTTAAGAAAACTATCCTGATTTCCGGCAGCATTTTCGATTGCATCACGGTCTTTTGGTTCAAAAATATTAATTAATTGATAAGGAATTAATAAATAAGAAGCCACCTGCCAAATTTGGGCTGCTGCTGAAGAGTCATTTCATGCTTGTTGAATATAATTTATTTGTCGATCGGTAAAATTAGGGTTGTCAACTTGTTTTGGAATTATAAAAAAGCGATCTTGCTTGTCGTTTAAGTAAAATTTTTCAACATCAGCAATTGTTTTTGAATCATAGCCATTATGTTCTAAATTGAGAATTTCAGCAAATCTATTAATGCTTGAGGTTGAATTAAAAGCTGTTGTTGAGCCAATTAAAATAAAAGGTGCAAATGAAAAAATAGCGATAGCAAGTGATGATTTTGAACTGAATTTGTGACTAACAATTACAGTAATTCCGCCAAAAATAGTAAATGAGAAAAATGGTGATAAAAAACCAAATAATAAAGGTGTATTAACTTGGTCAAAAAATGAATAATTAATTAAATAAAATCCTATTAGTAAAAAATCAATAAAAACTGACCAAATAAGTCCAAAAAATGTTAAAAACAAGATTTTTGTCGCAATAAAATAGTGACGAGAATATGGTTTTGTGAAAGTTATTA
>VZDP01000004.1 GCA_009756935.1 Mesomycoplasma ovipneumoniae
AGTAGTTGTATTTTTTCTTTTATTATGGTTAGATTTAAAATTCAGTGTTTTTCTTTGATAGTTATTTTTCTTGTGTTTGCCAGTTGGATGTCAAAAATTAAGACAAAGGGATGAATTTAAGACTTTAAATCAGCGTCTAAATTACACTGTAAAATTCAAAATTAGGATTTTAAAGTCTTAGATTCTGTAATTTTAATCTACTTAAATTTTCTTCAACTGTGAATTTATTAGCGATTTGCCAAAAATTGATAGACTAATTTGCTTCTTTTTTAATTAAAGTAACAAAACTTATTTCGTCTTCACCTTTGAGTTTAATTAATTTTACCCCTTTTGTCCTACGACTAATTATTGGGACGCTATCAAGATCAATTCTAATTGCAAAACCTCTTTTAGTGATAATTATTGCTTCCTGATCTGGCCCAATTGTGCCGACAAAAATAAGATCACCAGCCTTTTCGTCGTCTAGACCTTTTAGTCCTTTAGTTGCTCTTCCGGTTAGTCGATATTCTTCAACAGGAGTTTTTTTCCCATAACCATGTTTACTTAAATTAAAGACAAAATCATTGCCAAAGGTGTAACAAGCGCCAACTATTTCGTGTCCTTCTTCAAGAGCAATTCCTTTAACACCGATTGAAGCCCGACCGGTATTTCGTAATAATTTAATTGGTCAACGATTTACAAGTCCTTGGGATGAGGCTAAAATAATATTGATTTCAGAATTTGCTGGCACAATAAAGGCTGATTTTAAATAATCACCCTCAACAAGTTTTAAAGCGATTTTTCCATTTTTTGGAATATAACTAAACTCTGAAAGTTCCGTTTTTTTAATATAACCAAAAGCAGAAACTGTGATAAGTCAATGATCTTTGTATTGTTGATTTCAAGGAATTAAAGCGCTAATATTTTCATCTTTTTGTACATGTACAAGATTTAAAAAAGGGAGACCTTTTCCTTGTTTTGAGCTATCAGGAATTTGGTAAGCCCGAAGTTTGAAAATTTTAGCCCGTGAAGAAATAATTAAAAGATCGCTGTGGGTGTTTGTAATGCAAACAGATTTTAGCTCGTCATCTTTGTATAAATTTGAAACTGAGGCACCAAAGCCACCACGATTTTGTAGCCTATATTCTTCTAAATTTAACCTTTTTACATAGTTATTTTGTGTCAGAGAAATAATGACTTTTTCATTAGGGATAAAATCTTCTTCATTAAGTCGTATAATTTCGGTAATAATTTCAGATCTTCGTGGATCACTAAATTGTTCAGCGGTTGCTTTGTGTTGGGTAATAATTAATTCAATTAGTTTTTCAGGTGATTCAATTATTGATTTAATTTCGTCAATTTCGATTTTTAGACTTTCAATGTCGCCAATTAATTTTTCAATTGCCAAACTAGTTAGCCGACCAAGACGCATGTCAATTATTGCTTTTGTTTGCACAGGATTTAAATTATAAGTTTGAGCTAATCTTTCTTGAGCGATTTGGTCTGAGCTTGAAGATTTTATTATAGCAATTACATTGTCAATATTTTCAATAGCAATTTTTAAACCGCTTAAAATATTAAGTCTTTCGCTAGCTTTTTCCAGGTCAAAGTTCAGTGCGCGAAGATTAATTTCTTTTTGGTGTTCAAGATAATGAGATAAAATTTCCTTTAAATTCATTAATTTTGGCACACCTTTTACAAGTGCAAGCATATTTATTGAATAACTAATTTGTAAATCGGTGCTGTGATAAAGTTTATTTAAAATAACTTCAGGATTAAATCCTTTTTTAATATCAAAAACAACACGAATTCCGTGCCGAGTACTTTCATCACGAATATCTTTAATTCCAAGAATTTTCTTATTTTTTACTAAAAAAGCAACCTTTTCGATAATAGAAGGTTTTTTAACTTCATAAGGAATTTCGTAAAAAATAATTCGTGATCTACCTGAATTTAAGTGTTCAATTTTTGCTTTTGATCTAATTCAAAAAGTACCTTTTCCGGTTAAATATGCTTGATTTATCCCTTTTTTCCCTGAAATTATTGCACCTGTTGGAAAATCTGGACCAGGAAGAGTCTCAATTAATTCATTAATGTCAATATTTGGATTTCTTGCAAAAGTAATGAAAGTTTCAATAATTTCGCCTAAGTTATGCGGTGGAATTTTGGTGGTCATCCCAACAGCAATTCCAGAAACCCCTGAAACTAATAAATTTGGAAATCTTGCTGGTAAAATTTCGGGTTCCATTTCACTTGCATCATAATTAGGCCTAAAATTTACAGTATTTTTTTTAATACCTTCAATCATTTTATTAGAAATTTTTGATAGTCGTGCCTCAGTATAACGCATTGCCGCAGCTTCATCGCCATCAATTGAACCAAAATTACCATGCCCATCGATAAGCGGGTAGCGTAGTGAAAAAGGTTGAGCCATTCGAACCATTGAATCATAAACAGAAGCATCACCATGTGGGTGATATTTTCCAAGAACATCACCGACAATTCTAGCTGATTTTTTATAACTAGTTCCTGAAGTTATTCCAAGTTCACTCATTGTGTATAAAATTCGTCTATGAACAGGCTTTAGTCCATCACGAACATCAGGTAGAGCTCTTGAAACAATAACTGACATTGAATAATCAAGAAATGAAACTTTCATCTCATCTTCGATTTTAATTGGAACAATATTGTCAGTTACTGTTTCTAAAATTGTTGGTTTAACTTCGTAAATTTTGTCTGAGTCATCCGATTTGTCATCGTCACTATTTAAGCTAGAATCAATTTCTTTGATTTCTTCGTTATCTTTATGGTTTTTATTGTCCTCAATCATATATTTCCTTTTAAAAGCAATACTAATTTTAAAATTATACCATAATTTGCGGCTTTTTTTGAATTTTTGGTTGAAAAACTTCGAAAATTTTTTTAATTATGTATGCCAACATAATTAAAAAAATATTTTAATTTAGATAATAGTCAATTTAGTTTTGATTACAAAAATAATCTGAACCGAAAGTTGAAATTCAAACCTTAGATAAAAAACAGCACTCAACTAAAAAAGTGTCGTAAAATACAGCATTTTTATAATAAAACTAAAACTGTAATAGTTAAAATTTTGGTCCTAATAATTCAAGAAAATTCCTTTAAAAAATAAAAAAACGAGCTTTGTAAGGCTCGAAATTTTCTAAAAATTTGCAAAAAACTTGCTAAATTAAGTTACACTATTCAAAAACTAGTGTTGGTGAAGAGTTAAAAGAATTAAAGCAAAAACAATTCCGGCTGCAAAAAGAATAAGCGAAATATGCCATTGTTTTGAGGAATTATTCCTGAGGTGAATAAATTCAGGAACTAATTCGATTATTACCACAAAACTCAAAATTGCTCCACCAGAAACATTGAAAAATGGAATTAGTCAACCAGTTTGAATAAAAAATCTATTCAAAAAAGCACCTATTACAATAATTGGAATTAAAATTAACGTTGTAATTAGGTTGTAAATTACGGACTTTTTGATACTTTGACCATATTGAACTTGCCGATAGTGAATAATTAAAATTTCAATTAACATATGAGCAACAAAAGTTCCAATTAAATATCAATTAACTTCCTCTCCTGCAGTCACTCTGGCAATGACAGATCCTAGTATAAATCCATCAATTGTTCGGTGTGAAAGTAGAAGTAAAATTGCAAGTCAAGCAGATTTTGGACTGTCAATGTCAGAAAAATTTACAATATGATCGCTATGATCGTGCTGTTTGTGATCCAGATGCAAATCTTTTTTAAAAATGCGAATAAAAAATCAACGGGCAATAAAAACACTTGTCAGACCTAAAATTGAGCCACCGCCAATTATTAGAATTTTAAATAAATTTTCTAGATCACCATAGCTATGAGCGAAATTTTCAGCGCCATTAAACCCTTCTTGCATAAGTCCAACTGTTGCAACCATTAACAAGAGACCGGTGCTGAGTGAATAGAGATAAATATTTGACGTTCGTTTAATTCGCGGTTTAACAATTGCAATCAAAAATACTATTAAAACCGGAACTGCTAGAATAATTAAAAGGAAAATTAGTAAATTTACAGTAAGGGAAAGATAAAAATCCGGATTTTGGTAAAAAATTGTTAATACCTTCTCTCTACATAAAAATAAATACTAAATTTTACAAGATAAATATTTTTTTTAACTAAAAAATATTAAAAAAAAATTAAAAATTAAAAAATGCCGTAATCTACGACATTTTTATTATAACTACTTATAAATTATTGGAGCTTGCAATTAGGTATGGTGGCTCCGACAGGAATCGAACCAGTGACACACGGTGCTTCAAACCGTTGCTCTACCAACTGAGCTACGGAGCCATGGCGGTCTAGACGGGGATCGAACCCGCGATCTCCTCCGTGACAGAGAGGCGTATTAACCACTTTACTACTAGACCTTGGTTGCGGAGGTAGGAATCGAACCTACGGCCTTTGGGTTATGAGCCCAACGAGCTACCTCTGCTCTACTCCGCTGTGTTAAGATTTTTTTTTTAAAATAAATGGCGGGCAATGAGGGATTCGAACCCCCGCGGGCTTTCACACCCCTGCCAGTTTTCAAGACTAGTCCCTTCAGCCACTTGGGTAATTGCCCATTTTGGTGGATCTAACTGGATTCGAACCAATGACCAACCGGTTATGAGCCGGATGCTCTAACCGCTGAGCTATAGATCCAGGCGATTTTGTTATATATTATATGAAAATTGGTGGCTCCAAGGAGATTCGAACTCATGACCTTCCGGGTATGAACCGGACGCTCTAACCAACTGAGCTATAGAGCCAATGGTGGAGAGGAAGGGAGTCGAACCCTCTACCTCCTGCGTGCAAAACAGGCGCTCTAGCCAGATGAGCTACCCCCCCAAATGGTGAAGAAGACAGGATTTGAACCTGCGACCACTACGTCCCAAACGTAGCGCTCTGCCAAGCTGAGCTACTTCTCCAATTAATAATTATACACTATTTTTTGAAAAAGCAAAATTTTTTTATTTATTTTTTTTATTTTTAAAAATAAAAAAATGGCGATCACGAGAGGATTCGAACCTCTGACCACAAGCTTAGAAGGCTCGTGCTCTATCCTACTGAGCTACGTGACCACAATTTACAATTATACCACTTTTTTAATAAAAAGATTTATAATTTATTGCATGAAAATAAATTGATTTCCAGGCCATATGGCAAAAAGCATAAATGACATAGAAAATAAAGCGCGAATAGCAGATCTTTTTATTTTAGTTGTGGATGGGAGATGTCCTATTTCTAGTCTAAATGAGAATTTTTTGCAAATTGCAAAGCAAAAAATGACACTAGTAATAGTAACAAAAATTGATCTAGCTGATAAAAACAAATTCACTAAAATAAAAAAATTTTTTACGGATAAAAAATTTTTTGTTCTCTTTGTAAATTTGCGAGATTATTCAGCTAGATTAGAAATTATATCATATTTAAATAAAATTTTTAAAATAAAACAAGAAAAAAATTCAACTAAATTTTTTTCGCCAAGTCTAAAATGTTTTGTTGTCGGAGTACCTAACACTGGAAAATCAACGCTAATAAATTTAATCACAAAATCACAGCTAAAAGTAGGAAACCAACCGGGAATAACGAGAAATAATCAATGAATTAGCTATGATAAATTTCTTTTTCTTGACACCCCAGGTATCCTATTGCCAAAAATGGACGATCAAATTTTAGCCGTAAAATTAGCTATTATTGGTTTGATAAGGTGAGAAATTCTAAATATTAGTGATCTTTTTATTGAAGCATACAAAATAATTTCTGAACAATATCCAAATTTCATAACAGATTTAGAACTAAAACCCTCGCTAATTGATTCAGAAATTGAAGAAAACTTGTTGATTTTATGCAAAAATAAAAATTTTATAAATAAAAGCGGTCTAGATTTGCCTCGTTGCCGAAAGTGATTTTTAATGCATATTGGTAGACAAAAAATCACACTAGATTAATTTTTTTAGATAATTTATTTTTAAAAATATCTAAATTATTGTATTAATTTAGATGCAAAAACAACTTGTTTTACTTGCTTTTTGCACAGCAAAAGCAAGTTTATTATTTTAGATTTTAACTTTATGCTTTTTAGGTTTTTTACTTTTAGAAGTAAAAGAAGTCTATAAAATGGTTGCTTAAAATGCAAAAGAGTTTTTACCACAAACTATAAATAAAAAATTATTTGTCTGATTTTTCTACTAATTTAAACTTATATATGGTTTTTTTCTTTTGCATTTTCTTTTTATTTTTCTTCATACTTATCTAAATAATTGTTTTTTAAATCTTCCATTAGTTCAAGTCGACTAATGTTTTTATCAAAAACAATGCTTTTATTCTTGGGAAAAGCCAAGATTTGGAAGGCAACTTTCTCAAAACTAGATTCAGGAATTGTATTAAAATTTAGTGTTAAATCCGTCTTAAAAATTGTTGTCAAAAAAATATTATTATTTTCTGTTTTTCTAAAAACCAATTTTTCTCATTCAGTCCTTTTTGAAAAATTAGTAGGGGGCGATATGGGTTGCAGGACTGTTCCCCAAAATCGTTCATAACCAATTCGTTCCCAAGTTTCGTAAATAAAAATATTATTATTTTTCAGAAATTCATCAAGTTTTTCGCCGTTTAGAAATTTTTGTTCAAAATCAGAAATTAGATCATTTTGGTCAATTTTTAATTTAGGATCTAATTTTGAAATTCGGTCGATAATTGTTGTTTTAAATTCGTCAATATTTCTAATAATTGCATGTTTTTTTGGTAAAAAACTGTTAGATCAAGGATTAATTTTATTTGTAATTAAATCAAGAATTTTTGGCTTTAAAGTTTTAATATTATTAATTTCTTGGCTAAAATCGATAATTTTAAACATAAAAGAGGGGGATGAACCACTAATCTCGTTTTTTGACAAATTGTACTTTTTTGCGAGTTTATTATAAATTTTTCTAGCTTCTGTTTCAATTAATATTTTCTTCTTTTCATAATCTATAATTTTATCATTATCACCAGCATAAATTTTTTCATCAATATCCCTAAAGGTGATTGTTTTATTTTTAGGGTAGACTATAACATTAAAAAAAGGCGAATCTTTAAAAACTACATCGGGTTGAACTAATTCTCCTTCTTTAACAAAATCTGGCACAAATCTTGTGGCTGTAATGTTTGAAGAACCATTTTCTTCAAAATAATAGTAGGTAACACGAGTTGGCCTTGAATATCTGACACGTTCGCGTATTATAATATTATTTTTTTCTAATACTTTTTCAAGAAGTTCTCCTTTTAGAAATTTGTCTTCAAATTCTGACTTGAGTTCAGAAGTATTCATTTTGGCAAAATTAGGATTATTTTTTATAATTTCTTCAGTTCTATCAACAATATTTTTTTGAAATTGTTCGAGGTTTTCAATTGTTATTCTACTTTGTTCGCCAAGGAATAAAAATTTGTCCCGCTGCTTTTTGGGTTGATTATAAAACAGATTTAAGGCTGAAAAAGTTCCGTTTTTTGCATTAAATTCTTCATAATGCTTTGCTAGTAAATTTAAAAAATAGTGAGAATTGTAATTTTGGGGATTGTTAATTCCGTCATCTTTGTTAAAAATTTCTTTATCAATAAAATGAATTAAATTTCCGCAGGAAGTTAAAAAAAATGTCGGAATTAAAAGGGTTGTTCCCAAAAATTTAGTGAGAATTAGTTTATTTTTCATTATTAACCAAATAAGAAAGTGCTAATTTATCTTCAACAGAATTATCAAAAGTTACAGATTTAAATTTTTTCACATAAAGCCGGTAGTGGCCTGATTTTTCCGCTTTAAAATCAATTAATTCATCATTGCTTTTAGAGCTTGTTGACCAAGAAACATCAACTCAATTATTATTTGAATCAAGTTTTTGCAAATACAAATCATAATCTGAAACAAAATTGCCATTTTGATTTTCTTTAGTAGCTTTTAATTTTAAACGTTCAGAATTAATATGTGTTTCTAACCATTTGTCAAAGTCATTTTTATGTTGGTTAATCTTAGATTTAGCATCTAAAATAGCAGCGGCGCCTGCAACTGGTAAACCAATCGGAGTAAAAGGTGTTAAAAATCATCATCAACTTACGTAGTTGCTCTTGTCAGGCACGGCTACTTTATTTTTTAAAAGACCGGCATTAAACATTCAAGACAAAGAAGCTTTAATTTTGTCGTTTGAATTTACTCAGAATGGTTTGCTAGTAAAAATTGTTTCATGTTCTGATTTTTTTTGGTCACTAATAAAGTAGGTATTTTCACTAGCTTTTAACATATTTTTAAAATCGGGAGTGCCTGAGCCATATTTTTCAAAATAACCATTTTTCTTTTTAGTTAAATCACTATGATCTGGTGAAATTGCTGAAGCAGATAAAATCGCTTTTAATGCTATTAGTCTATTATCATCATTATCTAAATTTGGTTTTTCTCTTAGGAATGTTGATATTAAACCAGTGACAATAGGGGCTGCAAAACTAGTTCCATTAACAAAATCATCCTTAAAATGATTAGTAACAGGATTATAAATTCGCCCGGGAGCGACGACTAAAGGTTTGGCCAATTCATAATATTCTTGGCCAGTTTTATAATTTGAATAGTCAGCAATTTTGTTTTTGGTAATTTTTCAAGGCTCAGAATTATCATCGAGTGCGCCAACAACTATAGAATTTAAAGATAATTTTTTTTTATCTATTCAAGGGTGGTCTTCGTATTTCTCATCAGAATATTCCATTGCACCGTTACCAGCTGAAAAAACGTTAATAACACCATATTTTCTTGCTAAAAAATCAAGAAAAAAGGCGTCTTCTTTATAATCGTAAAAATCTTTTCCTGTGGCCCCATAACTGTGATTTATTACCCTAACATTATTCGTTTCAACCATTCATTCAATTGCTTTTTGTCACTGACTGTTAGTAGTAAATATAGACAAATAGGAAGTTGACTTGGTATCAATACCTAGTTTACTACCTAATATTAACGATACTAAAGTTGAATGATATGGTTCGTTTTCATCATACTTCGTTGTAATTGGTTTAATTCACTTATTAGTAGATCCCAAGTCGTTAATATGAATGTTATTATCATTAAAATAACTCTTAAAATCATAGTTAAATTCATGCTCAACTTCGATTGCACCAACTTTTGTTTGTGGTGATTTGTAAGTTAATTTATCCTTATTAGCCTGTTCTTCAAAATTAACAATCTTAATATTTTTTGACATTGATTCTTTAAACTTGTCAATTTGACTTTTAGGAAATAAATATTTAGGTAAATAATAATTGTAACCATTTAGAAATTGATTATTATAATGAAACCAACTTAAAGGCTTTGTTTTTTTATCTCCTTCATTTTTATATACAATGTAACGACTAATGAACGAGTTTTCCATTGAATTTTTTACAAAAAACTCTCTATCATTCTCGGTATCAAAATAAAACCATACAATTGGTAATATTTTACTGCTCTTAGCTTCTTTGAATTTTAATCCTGATTTTTCTATTTTTTTAATAAATTCAAGATTAAAATTATTAATTTCTTTAGACTCAGTACTCAAGAAATCAGGGTTTAACAATAGTTTTAATTCGAATTGATTATCAAAATCATTAATTTTTGGCGAGTTACTTAACTGTTTGGCAAAAGGCTCACTTATATCGATTTTATTACTAAAATTTGAAGCATATCAATATTTTTTAGTATCAAAATTTATAAGAAAAGAGTGATATATTAAAAAAATTGATGGTCAAAACACCAATAATAAAATTATTTTTTTAAATTTTGCTAATTTCATTTTTCACACCCAATTAAAATTATTTATAAAAATTATAACATCTTTTGGCTTTTTAATTTAATTATATTCATTTTATTATCACTTTAATTTTTTTATTGAAAACCCGACTTATACTTTTAAATAAATATTTTATCATTATACTTTTATTAACAAATTATTACTAATAATCATGAGCTTTATTTATTAATAATTTTCAATATTCTAAAAAATTTTAAAATTCTCACAATAAATTATTGACCTTTTGCCATAAAAAAGAAAATAAAATTAAACCAGGTCCTTAAAAGTTACTTATCATATAAAAGCCCAAGTTTTATATTAGGTAAATTATTTATCCAAATCTTTTAAAATGAACATGAGAGAAAAAATTAGCAAAAGTGGTGCAGTCAAAATCATAGAAAAAAACTATTTGCCTGATTTTTCTACTAATTCAGACTTATATGTAATTTTTATCTAGTCATTTTTTCTTTTTTGATTCTTCATATTTATCTAAATAATTGTTTTTTAAATCTTCAATTAGTTCAAGTCGACTAACGTTTTTATCAAAAACGATATTTTTATTCTTATGAAAAGCCAAGATTTGGAAGGCCGCTTTTTGAAAACTAGATTCAGGGATTGTAATAAAATTTTGTGCTAAATCCGTTTGAAAAATTGTTGTCAAAAAAATATTATTATTTTCTGTTTTTCTAAGAACCAATTTTTCTCATTCTACTCTTTTTGAAAAATTAGTAGGAGTCGATATGGGCTGGAGAACACTTCCTCAAAATGGTTCATAACCAATTCGCTCTCAAGTTTCGTAAATAAAAATATTATTATTTTTTAGAAATTCATTAAGTTTTTCGCCCTTTAAAAATTTCTGTTGAAAATCAGAAATTAGATCATTTTGGTCAATTTTTAATTTAGGATCCAATTTTAAAATTCGGTCAATAATTGTTGTCTTAAATTCGTCAATATTTTTAATAATAGCATGTTTTTTTGGTAAAAAACTGTTAGATCAAGGATTAATTTTATTTGTAATTAAATCAAGAATTTTTGGCTTTAAAGTTTTAATATTATTAATTTTTTGGCTAAAATTGATAATACTAGACATAAAAAAGGGGGAAGAAGTACTAATCTTGTTTTTTGGCAAATTGTACCTTTTTGCTAGCTTATTATAAATTTTTCTAGCTTCTTGTTCAATTGATATTTTCTTTTTTTTCTGTTCTTTATAATCTATAATGTTATCATTATCGTCGGTGTAAATTCCTTCGTCAATGTCCCTAAAGGTGATTGTTTTATTTTTAGGATAGACTATAACATTAAAAAAAGGCGAATCATCAAAAACTCTGTCAGGTTCAATTAATTTTGAATCTATAACATAATCTGGTACAAATCTTGTGGCTGTAATGCTTGAAAAACCATTTTCTTCAAAATAATAGTAGGTAACACGAGTTGTCGATGAATATCTAACATGTTCGTTTATTATAATATTGTTTTTTTCTAAGACTTTTTCAAGAAGTTCTCCTTTTAGAAATTTGTCTTCAAATTCTGACTTGAGTTCAGAAGTATTAACATTTGCAAAATTAGGATTATTTTTTATAATTTCTTCAGTTCTATCAACTATATTTTTTTGAAATTGTTCTAAGTTTTCAATTATTAGATCATCAGGTTCGCGAAGGAATCAAATGTTGTCCCGTTGTTTTTCTGGTTGATTATAAAACAAATTTAGGGCTGGAAAAGTACCGTTTTTTGTATTAAATTCTTCATAATGTTTTGCTAGTAAATTTAAAAAATAGTAAGAATTGTAATTTTCTGGATTGTTAATTCCGTCATCTATGTTAAAAATCTGTTTAGTAATAAAAGTAATTAAATTTCCACAGGAAGTTAAAAAAAATGCCGGAATTAAAAGGGTTGTTCCCAAAAATTTAGTAAGAATTAGTTTATTTTTCATCATTAACCAAATAAGGAAGTGCTAATTTATCTTCAACAGAATTATCAAAAGTTACAAATTTAAATTTTTTGATATAAATCTGATAGTAACCTGCTTTTTCTGCTTTTTCTAATTTCTTTTAGTTTCCAATAAAGTAAGTATTTTTGCTAGCTTTTAACATATTTTTAAAATTAGGAGTGCCTGACCGATGCTTTTCAAATCTTCAAAATAACCCATTTTGTTTTTGGTTAAATCACTATGATCTGCAAAAATTGCCAAAACAGATAAAATTGGTTGTTACCTTCATTAAATTCTCCTTATAATTTGTTCTTATATTTTTAACAAATTATATCATGATCTTCAAAAACAAGAAAGTAAAAAATAAAAAAATATAATTTCATAATATTTTGTAAAAAAATTATATTTTTTTATTTTAACAGTTGTCTATATTTATGAATTAACAAATTTATATAAAGTAGCACTAACCCCTATAAAATTCCAATGACATCACCTAGATCAAAAAATCCAAAATCTCGGCTGTCGCTACTGTTTTCCAAATTATCACCAACAGCAAAAAATTTATTTTCAGGCACTATTCCATCGAACAAAAAAGTTGCACTTTTGATAAAAGTTGCAACTTTTTTATCATTTATGTAAATTTCATTATCTTTAACAGTTATTTTATCCCCTGGCAGTCCTAAAATCCTTTTAATTAAAACTATTTCTTTGTAATTAAAAGCGACAATATCGTTTCTTTTTGGTGATTTTACTCTATTAATAAAAATTTTTTGCCCGTGTTGTAGAGTTGGAAACATCGAGTTACCTTCAACATCAACTAACCTAAAAATAAAAGTAAAGAGAATAAAAACTGTTACGGCAATTGAAAAGACTAAAGCTGACAAACCAAATAAAAAGGTTTTTTTATTAAAAAATTTTTTCTTTGGTTTAACAATTACAAAATTATTTTTTTCCATAGTTGAATCGTTTTTCATTTAAGTATTACACTGATAATTATATATAATAGTTGCTTAGCTAAAATTTAATTTGTTAAAAAATGTTCTTTAGTGACAAAATTTCGGCTTGAGACAGTTTACGTTTTTCACCTGGTTTTAAATTTCCAAGTTCAATAGTTGCAAAACTCAGTCTTCGGAGCATAAGAACTTTTTTGGAAACAGATATAAAAATTTTTTTAACATGATGGTTTGAACCTTGCCAAATTTTGACAATATATGTCCGGGAGGCAACTTTTTGAACTTTTTGAACAGATTTTACATTATCTAAATAAATTTCATTGTTATTCAAAAAGTTGATTTCCTCATCATTTAAATTAAAATCAGTTTTGACTAAATATGTTCTCTGAATTTTTGAACTAGGATGAAGTAATTTATTGCTAATTTCGCCATCATTTGTTACCAAAATTAGTCCGGTTGTTTCAAAATCCAGCCTGCCTACTGGAAACAAATAGGAATTTTTATCAAAAAATTCCATTATTGTTGGCCTATTTTGTGGATCAGTTCGACTTGTAATATAATTTTTTGGTTTATTTAGCGCATATCAGACGATTTTTGGTTTTTTATTTATTTTTTGACCGTCAAACTCAACAACATCAAGGTCAGAAATTTTTTGGCCTATTTGTGCAAATTTACCATTAATTTTTATTCGTTTTTCGTTGATTAATATTTCGGCTTTTCGTCTGGAGGCAATTCCCATTTGCGATAAAAATTTATGAATTCTAACTGTTTTCATGATTTTCAATTTGTTTTTGCAACAAAAACAAAGGTAGTTTAATACAGATTACTCGGTTTGGGTGACTTTTAACCATAAAAAGTGCATTTAAATCTCCTAAAATTGGGATAATTTTTTGAGATTTAATCATTTCTTCATAATTTTCAAGCAAAATTTGCGCTTCACTTATGGTTTTATTAATTAAAATTTTTTCAAATAAATAACAACTTGCGAGCAAAAGTGTACAACCTGAAGCGCAAAATTGTATTTTTTTAATTTTTTGACCAATAATTTCTAAGTCTAACTGAGCCCAATCGTCACAGTTATTATTCATCTCAGAGCTTGTTGACTTACAAATTCGTTTTTTTTCTTTGAATTTTTCATTAGCATCGACAATAATATTTCGTCGAATAATAAAATCATTATACAAAATCTAAAAACCTCTTTTCTTCTAGGTTGGTAATTAAGTCGTCAATATCAGCAAAATCATTGTAAAAACCAAGCGAAACTCTGATGAAACTATCATTTTTTAGCACTTTTTTTAGTAACGGTACACAAAAATTCCCGCTTCGAACATAAATATCGTTATTTCCTAGGTATGAAGCAACATCTTGAGCGCTAAAACCTTTAATATTGAAAATTATAATATGGTCGCC
This sequence comes from Mesomycoplasma ovipneumoniae, assembly GCA_009756935.1. The sequence continues at coordinate 14,097 of VZDP01000004.1, forward strand.
TTTTTTTGAAAAAATTTCAATATCATCAATTTTTTCTAATTTTTCATATAAATAGTCGGCCAAAATTTTAATTTTTTTATAAATAGTTTCAATCCCGATTTCATTTATAAAATCAATAGCAGCATTTAAGCCCCAAATTGCAGCAAAATTTAGTGTCCCGGCTTCAAATTTGCGATAATCATTATAAAAAAGTAAATTTTTGCTGTCAAATTTTCGAATTATGCCCCCTCCAAATTTTACAGGTTCTAGTCAATCTATCAAATATTTTTTTATTGCAAGCACACCTAATCCAGTTGGTCCGTAAAATTTATTAGAACTAAAAGCCAATGCGTGGCAAAAATTCATGCTAACTTTTTGAAAGTTTATTGATTGTGTTGCATCATTTATTACAAAAGCGCCGTTTTTTATAGCTTTTTCTCAAATTTTAGGTAAATCTAGATTTACTAAAATTGAATTATTTGCTTGACTTATAGCAATAACAGCCGTTTTTGGTGAAATTTTGTCAACTATTTTTGTGCTATAAACAATTTTTGCGCCCACCTTTTGAGCAATTTTGACTCAAACAAGTAGATTTGAAGAATGATTTAAGGGTGAAAGTAAAATTTCATCTCCCCTTCTTATGGATTTTTTAATCATGTTAGCAAAAAGATTTATTGATTCTGTTGTTCCAGAAGTAAAAATAATTTCTTCGGCAAAACCATCAATTAATTTTGCAATTTTTTCGCGAGTTTGGTTTAAAATCTGTAAATTTTCAAAGGCGATTTTTGAATTTGATGAGTGTGTATTAACTGCACAATTTGTGTAAAAATGGTTAATTTTTTCAATTACAGATATTGGTTTTTGCGTCATTGCCGCAGAATCTAAATAAGTTACCTTATTTAAAAAAGGAAAAAATTGTTTATAATTAGTCATTTTTCTTGATAAAATGCAAAAAATACTCGATATTTTTTGATTTTAGTCCTTTAATTGGTGATTTAGTTGAATTAACAAAATCAAAGTCATTTTTAGCGAATTCAACCAGCCTGTTAATTAAAAACTCGTGAAATTCAGGCGAAACATAACCACCTTTTTGGACATATTTTGAGCTAGCCTCAAATTGAGGTTTAAATAAAGCAATAAAACTTTGCCCTTTTTTTAACAGATTTTTTACAACACTAATAACAATTTTAAGACTAATAAAGGAAACATCGCAAACAATTATGTCGATTTTTTCATCAAAAAAATCGCTTGTAACATATTTAATGTTGGTTTTTTCTTTTACTGAAACTCTAGGATCAATTCTTAAAGAATAATCTAATTGATTCAAACCTGAATCAAGAGCAAAAACTTTTTTTGCGCCTTTTTCAAGGCAAATTTGTGTAAAACCACCTTTAGAAGAGCCAATATCTAGAACAATTTTGTTATTAAAATCAAGTCCGAATTTTTCGTAAGCTCAAAGCAATTTTATGGCGCCACGGGAGACATATTTTTCCTTTATTTCAACTGTCACTTGGTCTAAATTTTTAATTTTATATGCTGGCAGAAGGCATACTTTATTATTGACTTTTACATGACCAGTTTTAATTAATGATTCAGCTTTTTCAAAACCCATGCTTAGAATTTTGCTAAGTAGGTTCATTTATTTTCATCTCCTTAAAATTTCAATGAGTTTGATATTAAAATTTGGATCAGTTTTTATTCATTCAAGCGATAAATTGTTAAAAGCATCTCTTCGACGGTCTTCAAAATCGAATAATTTTTGTCTGAATTTAAATCTTTGTAGGTAAATTTGTCAACTATAAAACAAAAAAATTGCTAAATTTTTATGAATTCTTAAGTTTGAAAATAAATTTAAGTTTAAAAACTGTTTCATGCATGAAATTCAATTTTCAACTTTGTAAATATTATTAACTAATTTTAAATCAAGTTGAGCACATTGTTGATTTGAAACACTAATTTCTAAAATTTTTGAAAGGTTATAAAATAAAAATTTAAATTTTTTTCCAAGTATTTTTTTATATTTTCAAAATTTAGTCTCAATTTTGATATGACTTTTTATTTCATGTTTATTTTTGAGGTCTAAGAAGATTCTTGTTTTCATAATAATTGTATACTTTTTGCAAAACAGCATTTACAAAACTAAATTCATCGCCACCTTCAATGCTAAAAATTTTAGTGATTTCAATAGCCTCATTAAAAATAATTCGGCGTGGTTGGAAAAATAATTCAGCAGCTCCCAAAAGCAAAATTGATCGAATTAATGGCAACATTCTATCTCAACTTCAATTAGATTTTAACTGTAAAGTAATGACTTTCTTCAAAAAAACATAGTTTTTCTTGACAAAAGTAAGTATTTTCAACTGATCAAAAGTGACTTCAAAATACTTATTTTTTATTTCATCAATGTCAATATTTTGATCAAAAAGTTGTGAGCCATAAATAATTGAAATATTAGCCATTCTTTTAATTCGTTGTTTGGATAGACTTTGAAACTCAAGGCAACTATTTTCTTCGTCGTCTTCAGAGATTTTAGTATGCTTATATTGGTAATTTATTGACTGACTATTTGAGCAAAAAGCTCGATTTTCATAGGTTATTTTCATTAAATTACTGTTATGTTGACAACTTGGAGCACTCAAGATGTCACAATTTTTTACCCCATCTTGAGTGTCATTTTGACTTGAAATACCAGGTAAATTTTTAGAACTATTACAGTCGAGCGAACTTACAAAAAGAGAGCGTTGCTTTTGTAAAACGTGTGCAAATTCCTTTGCTTCTAGATCAAAATAAGGAAGAGTATTTTTTTTCTTATTCCTATATTTTTGGTTTTTTGCCGAATTTTTTTTGTTTAAATGATTCATTTTATTCCACTTTTTTGCTTTTGCTGACTAGATAATTGAGTTTAAATCTGACTAATTATAAAAAAATAATAAATTATACTTTAAATTTAATAAAATTTTATCATTTTTCAATATATTAAAAAGAATTTGTAGCAATTATTTAGCCCTTTTATTGGAAAAATTCTGAAATTAAAATATTTAAAACTGTAAATTCAAGGAATAATTATTCTAAAGAGTCAAAAATATCTTCACCTATTTCCGCTAGCTCAACTTGAAAATTTCTGGCAATTATGTTTCCGATAGTTGCAAGCGAATCAACAGGATTTTTTAATTTTTTGGACTTTGATGTGAATTTTTTTGAAAAAATTGTTAGTGGTAAAGCCTCGCGTGTGTGATTTGTGCCGGGAAAACAAGGGTCATTTCCGTGATCAGAAGAAACAATTAATAAGTCATCATCTTTTAGTGTATTTACTAATTTTGCTAGTTTAATGTCAAAATTATTTAAATTTTGACAATAGCCCATAATATCGCGACGGTGACCATAACTTGAGTCAAATTCGACCAAATTCACAAAAATAAATTGATTTTTTGTGGATTTGGAGGCAATATCAATTGCGATATCCATATTATTTTCATCACTGTCAGGTCCAAAAATTTTATCAAGTCCCTGTTTTGAAAAAATATCGCCAATTTTACCGACTCCTATAGTTTCAATTCCTTTTTGCTGTAATCTATCAAGAATTGATTTTGGCGGTGTGTTTGCATAGTCATGTCTGTTAAAAGTGCGTGTAAATTTTCCGTTTTGACCAATATAAGGGCGAGCAATAACGCGAGCTACGTTTCATTCTGGCCTTGAAGAACAAATTTTTCTTGCAGCTTTTGCATAGCGATATAGATTTTCAAGCCCTAATGTTTCTTCATGACCACAAATTTGTAAAGTGGAATCAGGTGAGGTATAGACAATTATTTTGCCCTCATCGATAGATTTTTGTCCTAATTCTGACAAAATTACAGTCCCACTAATTGATTTATTGCCAATAATTTCTCGATTATCAAAGGCTTTTTTGAGCTCTCTTATTAGTTCATTAGGAAAACCCTGATCAAAATTTGGGTTAGGCTGAACAGTTTCAATTCCCATCATTTCTCAATGACCCGCGAGGGTGTCTTTTGCATTTGATTTTACGATAATTTTTGAAACATAAGCAAGTGGTTCTTTATTTATTTTGCCACTATTTTCGATTTTAGCCACATTAGAAATTCCCATTTTTTTTCAAAAAGGAATTCTTAATTCACCAGTTTTTGAAACACAATATAAAGTATTTGCGCCCGAATCGCCAAAAACGTCTTGAAAACCATCGTCCCCAATTCCAAGCGAATCAGTTACTATTAAGAAAATTCGATTAAATTTGTATTGTTCCATAATTTTTTGTTAGTTTTTCCTAAATTTTTCTATTTTTTAATATTTTAATTAATTTTACAACAATTAGGGCAGAAGATGAAAGTATTTTTGCAAAAGGATTTAAAAGATTGTGGATTGGCGGTTCTTCAATCAATTTATCATTTCTTTTATGATAAAAAAATATCAATAAACTCTTTAAAAACAAAAGCTTTTTATTCAAATGACGGGATAAACATCGCTAATTTAGAGCGATTGGCAAAGGAATTTGGAATTATTCTTGAATCTTACGGTGGTCCTTATGAGAATTTAAAAACCTTAGACATCGTAAAACCAACGATTATTCTAATTAAAACTGGGGATTTAAATCATTATGTTTTATTGACAAAAGTAAAAAAATCAAAATTTGAAATTATCGATCCCTTAAAAGGAAAAGTAAAAATCAAAGCTGAAACAATGGCAAAAATTTTCCAAAATGTTGTAATTTTTGCCCAAAAAGATCCTGAATATAAAAGATCAAAAATAAAAGATAAGTCATGGAATAATTGGTGGTTTTTCCTTGAGTCAAAAAGTAACTGATATCTTATTTTTTTATTTTTTATAACTGCAGTTAGTAATTTTTTATCTTCATTATTCATGAAAACAATAATTGACAAGGTTTTGCCCCAACAAGATTTAGGTCTTGTCATAAAAGTGAGTCTTTTCTTTGCTTGGATTGTAATTTGGCGAATTTTACAGGACATTATTAAAAAAATATATATTCATAAAATTGAACTAAAAATCGAAAAAGATATTTTTGATCGTTTTTTTAACGCTCTAAAAACAGGTAAAAATTTTCAACTTTTAAAATTAGACAATCATGATTACATTAGAAGGATTAATTTAATTCCAAGTTTTGCAGCTTTTTCTGCCAGTTTTTATTATCATATTTTCAACGAAGTTATTACTTTTTTAATTTCATTTTTTATATTGTTGTGGATAGACATTAAAATTTTGGGCTTAATTATTGGAATAGGCATAATTTACCTTTTTATTAGCATAATTGTGCGAAAAAGTATCTCCAAAAATCACCAATTTTTAATGGAAGATCAACTAAATAGTTTGACAAGCACAAATGACATGATTTTTTCCCTTGAAAATTTAAAGCGTGATGATGTTTATAAAAATTTAAAGCATCAATTTGATGAAAAATATTACCGTTATAAAAAGACAGAATTCAATATTTGGAAAAAAGAGAGTTATTTATCAAGTTTTAATAATTTTCTTTTTTCAATAGCGCCGATTTTAATTGTGGTTATTTCCTCTTTTTGAATTTTTGATAATAAATTATCCATTGGCGAATTACTACTTTTTTTAAGTTTTTTTAGCTTTTTTATTAATCCGCTTTCTTCATTTGTTAATATAGTCACTAATTTGCCGATTTTTTTAAAGGAATTTGAGCTTTTAAATTTTGTGCTCAATATTGAAAAAGAAACAACCGGTAAATATCACCAAAAAATTTCGGACATAAAATTAAAAGATTTAAGCGTGAGTTATTATAAAAATAAGACACTTTTTTATATTGAAAAAATGCAAATAAAAGAAAATTTGCACATAATTGGAAAAAATGGAAGCGGAAAGTCTACATTTTTACGACTTTTAAATCAGGAAATTGTTTATAACGGTGATTTTTTAATTAATAATCTTGATTTAAAATATTATGACCAAAACGAGTTGCGTAAGCGAATTTGCTACATAAAATCGCAAAATTATTTCCCTAATATTAGCGTTCTTTCTTTTATAACAAATGAAAATCCTGAAAAAATTCAGAATTTAATTAATAATTTTCAACGATTTGACATTCAGGAAATGCTTTATGAATGGCAAATTTCCCTTGACTCAAAATTTGTTAACAATGGCTCAAATTTTTCTAGCGGTCAAAAGCAAATAATCGCAATTTTGCAACTTTTAACCAAAGATTTTGACTTAATTTTATTAGATGAAGCTTTTGAAAACATCGATGAAAAAAATTTTGAATTTTTAAAGAAAGTAATCTCAAATTACCAAAAAAATGCAATGTTTATCGAGATCTCTCATTCAAAAAGATATGTAATTGACCAAGGAGAAACTTTTGACATCAAAGATATATCAAAACAATAAGATAACAATGATAATTAGTGTCTTTTTGCTAATTTTGATGGGCGCAAGTTTTTACTATTTTTTTCAGATAAAAACCTACAGGACCGTTAATTTTATTTTAGAAATTGATGAAAAACATAAAACATTTGCGACAGTAAATTCAGACATATATTATTTAATGGATAAAGATTCATTTGCCCAATTTCAATTTCAGGACCGAGTAGTTAGACTTGAAATTACAAAAATTGTTAATGTAAAACAGAATGAATTTGTTATTGAGTTCACAAAATCACTGTTATTAAAACCAAAAACTCAACTGCCAGCCGTTCTTTTCTTAAAAAATACAGGTAATTTTTTAGATCTTTTTACAAAATAGAATAAAATTAAATGTAAATGGTGAAAATTCTAATTAATTTTGAGAATCAAAGTAAGGTTAAGTTTAAATTTTTAAAGTTGTTTAAAAAAATTTTTGAAATTTTTGCAAAAAATGAAAATTTACAAGGTGAAATTAATCTAGATTTAATGCTAATAAGTGAAGAAAAGGCCCAAAAACTAGCCCTTAAATTCAAAAATAAAGACTATGTTCCTGATGTTTTATCATTCCCAAGTGGTTTGAAAATTGAAGAAAATAATTTGCAAATTCATTTTTTAGGCGAAATTTTTATGACACCATCAAAAATTCAAAAACAGGCAAAAGACTATAATCATACTGAAAAACGCGAATTTTCATACCTTTTTGCTCATAGCCTTTATCATTTACTAGGTTTGGATCATGATAATGATGAAAATAATAAATTTATGCACGAAAAAGTAGAGAACATTTTAAAAAATTTGGAGATTTTTCGCTAATGGAACAAATATTTGAATCCCTAAAAAAACTAAGCAAAAATGCCTACTGTCCTTATTCCAATTTTGCAGTAGCTTCAATTTTGCTAACAAAACAAGGACGCACTTTTGAAGGTATAAATGTTGAAAATGCCGTTTATCCTGCAGGAATTTGTGCCGAAAGAGTAGCGATATTTCAAGCAATTGCCCAAGGAGTTAATCCTGAAAATTTTAAAGAAATTCATATTTATAGCCCAAAATCTAGTAAGTTTATTGTCCCTTGTGGTCAATGTTTACAAGTTTTTGTTGAATTTTTTTCTGAAAATGTTAGCATTTTTCTTTATAATTCAAAAGCAGAATTTATTGAGAAAAAATTAAATCAACTTCTCCCTTTGCAATTTAAGAAGGATTTTTTATAAATATGGATACAAAAACATGTTTTGTTGCAGTTATTGGTCAACCTAATTCAGGTAAATCTTCACTAATAAACTCGATTGTTCAATTTCCAGTTTCAATTGTTAGTCTAAAAGCCCAAACTACTAGAGATGCAATTAACGCAATTTATAATAAAGACAATCTTCAAATAGTTTTTGTTGACACTCCCGGTTTTCATAATAAAATTAATAATTTAAGTAATTCTCTAAATTTCGCGATAAATTCAACACTCGAGGGAATAGATCTTGTTCTTTTTTTACACCCAGTTAATGAGCCAATTGATGAAAATACACAGGCTTTTGCTAAAAAAATCTCAAATATTAAAAACAAAATTGCAATAATTACTAAAACTGATATTGAAGATGGCGAGTTTACTTTCGAAAAACAGTCGCAAAAAATGAAAGAATTTGAACTTGAATTTGACAATATTTTACCTTTTTCAACTAATTTTGAGGATTTACGAACCAATTTGTTAAGCCAAATTGAAAAATATGCCTATCCGTCAAATCATTTTTTCAATAATTTAGATGTTACTGATCAAAGTTCGCGTTTTTTTGCAAAAGAAATAATAAGAAAACAAATACTTTTGAATGTTGATGATGAAATTCCACACCAAACCGCTGTTGTCATTGACAATTTTGATGAATCAGAAAAAAATTGTATTCGAATTGATGCAACAATTTATGTCGGTAGAAAATCCCATTTGCCAATAATAATCGGTAAAGCTGGCTCAGTTCTTGGACAAATTGGTACTAATGCTCGCAAAGAACTTGAAGAAATTTTTGGTAAAAAAGTTGTCCTAAAAAACAGAGTAGCTGTTGCTAAAAAATGGTTTAATGACCCTAAAATGATTAAGAAATTTGGCTATTAAAAATTTAAGTTTGTATAATTTTTCTCTTAAATAATTGATTTGGCAACTATTGCTAAACAAGCGTTTTTTGGTGCTAAAATTACTAAAAAAAATTATTAAAATTTATTAAAAATAGATTTTAATTTTAATAAATTAAATATTTTACAATTTTGCTGTAAAATATTTAACTAGGCAAGCATTCTTTTTTAAAATTATTTAAAAAGCTTGCTGTTCATAATTTATTAATTTTAACTTGAAAAAAGGAGTAACATATGAAAAAATTTGATGTTGCAGTAATTGGTGGTGGTCCAGGCGGATACTCTTTGGCTGCTATTTTAGCTAATAACGGCAAAAATGTCGCACTTTTTGAATCAAATGTCTTAGGTGGAACTTGTGTAAATAGAGGGTGCATCCCAACTAAAACAATTTTAAAGTCTGCAAAAATAAGACAATTAATGTCCAATTCTGACAAATACGGTTTTGAATCCAGTCACATATTTAATTTAGAAAAAGTCTTTGAAAATGCACGCAATAACAGTAAAAAATTGCAACAAGCAATCAAAGGTGCCCTAGATGGTGCAGGTGTTTCTGTTTTTAACCAAGAAGCAAAATTAGTTTCTAAAAATATAATTAAAGCTGAAAACAACGAAATTTATGCAGACAAAATAGTTCTCGCAACTGGAAGTAGACCAAGAAAAATACAAATTGAAGGCATCGAAAAAGCGAATGTTTATACTTCTGATGATTTAATTTTAGATTATCACGATTTTGATGAATTAACAATAATTGGTGGTGGAGTTATTGCCCTTGAGTTTGCTAGTTTTTATGCTAACTTTGACAAAAAAATAACAATAATTGAATCAAATAATCAATTATTTGGCAATTTTGATGAATCAATAAGAGACGCTGTTAATTCAATTATCCAAAGAGATAAAATAAATGTCATAACAAATGCAAAAGTTTTAAAATACGAAACTGATGGTTTACTTATTCAACAAGGCGAAATGGTTTCTAAACATAAAACTCAAAATATTTTACTTGCAGTTGGCAGAGTTGTTAATAATGATTCATTTTCTGAGTTAAATCTAGAAAAATATGACAATGGTGTTTTAAAAGTAAACGAATTTTTCCAAACTTCAGAAGAAAATATTTATGCAATTGGTGATTTAAATGCAATTATGATGTTATCAACAAGCGCATATAAACATGGAGATGTTGTTGCAAAACATATTTTGCACCAAAAATCTGACGAAAAATTTGTAAAATCCAATATTCCGTTTGCAATTTATACAAATCCAGATATTTCATTTGTTGGAAAAAGTGAAAAAGAGCTAGAAAGTGAAAAAATCGAATTTGAAACAGCGCAAGTTTTTGCAAGAAATTTGCCAAGAGCACATGCTAACTTAGATTTTGAAATTGGTTTTGTCAAAATTAATTACGAAAAAAACACTTATAAAATTCTATCAGCAACTATTTTTCTTGAAGATTCAGCAACTTTAATTAACCAAATTGCATTAGCAATAACCAAAAATATGACAATTCTAGACCTTCAAAATTCAGCTTTTACCCACCCTACACTTGCCGAATCTGTTTATTATATTTCAAGAAATATCGCTTTTAGTAAAAAATCCTAATAATTAATGTTTTTTTAGCCTAAAATTTCAGTTGAAATTTTACGGTAATTAGTTTCTTTTTTAAACTGGTCAATTCTAAAACCTTTGTTTTTTTGTTGAAATTAATTGTAATTAAGTTTTCTTTAAATTAAAAGATCTAGAAAAATAAAGTAAATTAATATTCCCGAGTTTTCCAGTTTGATGAGATAATCTTAAAAAGTGTCCGGTTTTGGGCACTTTTTAACTTTTTTGGCAAACTCAGGAAAAATAACTATCAAGGCAAAAACACTAAATTTTAAATCTAACACTCATGAATGCAAAATCCACTTACTAATCGAGTAAAGCAAACTAAAAAAGCAGTTTAAAACACTACCAAAAATCATAAAAAGTACAACTACTATTTAAACTCAATGTAAATAGAAAACTCGTTTTTATTTGCGTCGAGCCTAAAAAAACATATGAAAGAAATTTTTTTTAGACCAAGCATTTTTTTGCAAAAGATTAATTTTACAATAATCAAAATTAAGACTTTGAGTCAAAAAACACGGATTTTAAACCAGGACAGAGAAAATTAACATATTAGACAAAAAACATAACTAAGTCCCCCTTAATTCAATATCAAAATTTATTAATTATTCTTAGTGAGTGTAATTATAGCAGAAATTTTTTTTAGACCAAGCATTTTTTTGCAAAAGATTAATTTTACAATAATCAAAATTAAGACTTTGAGTCAAAAAACACGGATTTTAAACCAGGACAGAGAAAATTAACACTAAGGTGTTGGCTTTTTTGTCCGAGTTTAAGGAGAAAGCTAACACCCAAAGTGTTAGCTTTTTTAAATTTTCAAATGCAACAAAACGGAGAATACTAATGTCAAGACACTTTAAAAAAGACGAGTTTGATATGATTTATAAAATTTACAATGAATTTGGATTAAAAAAAACAATAAATTATATAAATGATATTTCGCCAGATACAAATTTTATAACCAGAGATCAATTAGTTCGAAGAATCAAAAAAATTATTCGGTATTATAATAATGGTATGCAAGACCAATTATTAGATAAAAAGGGTGCAAGAAGAAAGCCAGGGACTGGCAAACCTAAAAAACAAATTGAACCCGATTGAAACGAATTTACAAAAGAAGAATTAATAGAAATAGCTAAGAGATATTACGAAACCAACAAAGATAAATCAAAATCAGGAAAACTTAGTGAAGCCAAAACACTAAATATTCCCTACAGCAAATCTGCAAAAATTTTTAATGTGTGCAGACAAGCAGTGGCAAAATCTAAAACTAGAGTTATAAAAGTAAAAGAACACAAAAATGACGCAATAATTAAAAAATCCTTTCTTGATAACAAAGGTAGATATGGTCGCCTAAGGTTGAGTGCTTATATTTCTATGAAATATAATATTAACATTCACCCTCGAACTCTTGGAAGACATTTAAAAAGATTGAATTTAGTATGCAAAATTAGAAAAAAAAGAAGAAAGAGCGAAATTAAGAACACCAAATTCGCACTACCGGATATTGTTAAACGCGACTACAATGATAAATTAAATAGAAATATTTTTGCTACTGATGTTACATATATAAAAGCTCCCAGAGATGTTAAGGAAAACCATGTATTTTTGTCTGTAATAATTGAGCATAAAACTAAAAAAATCAGAGATTTTAAATTATCTGTAAACAATGATCTTGATTTAGTTATGGGTAATATAAAGACATTTAGGTCTATAGATAAAGATTTTGTTATTCATTCGGACCATGGATTTCAATACACTTCAAAAGTCTATATTGACAAAATAAATAAAATGGGAGGAACTGTTTCGTTGTCTCGCATAGGAGATATTATCGTTGTTATTCTTCACGAGTCAGATAAAAAAGAATTCCAATTTAAAGTTCCTTTACAAAACATTAATCAACTCCCAGTGCTAGTTGGTCAATCATTACCAAGCAAAAAACAATAAAATTGGTCTCTAAATTTTAGAATATTTTTGTATAAAAGCCGCGATTAACTTCGCGGTTTTTATTTTGAATTAAATTTATTTGACTAAAACATGCAAGTAACTTTTCAATGCTAAATTTATTAACCCCTTTTTGCAAAAATTTATAAACCCTTTTGTTGAAGTTAAACAAATGCTTGAGTTTGACAGTTTGATGGCAAAAATTCACTTTTTAGTGAATACAAATATGAAAAAAATACCGGTAAATAAACTAGGGCAAAGACTAATTTCAATTTAATTTTTTGTTGCAATTTTGATCAAAAATGCCTTAAATTTATAGAAAAAACATCAAACCCGCGAATTAAAAGCGGGCTTTTTTCTACTAATTTACATTTTTTTGTTCTTTTGTTTTTTTTTTTTTTTTGTATAATTGTTAAGTTATTCAACTAAAATCGAAAGGAAACAGTATGAAATACAAAAATGTTCAAAACTATCCCGTTAGAAAAAGATTAAAACTTATATCATTAGGTTTATTGCCAATAGCTACTGCAGTAACGTTTGTTGCATGTGTTTCTCAGGATTCAGCAAAACTACAAACATTTAAATATTTAGCCATTGGTGATTCTGTTACCGCCGGATTTAATCAAGAAACTTATCGCGATTTTCAAGGTAAACTTAATTCAGGGGGGGGCGTAAGTGGCCTTTCGTATCCTTCCTTTTTTGCTCACTATTTGCAAAAGTTAAACAAAGATTCGCTAGTTTCATATGATAATTTGGCCTTTTCTGGTGCAACAGTAAAAAATTGACTTAATTTAATTAATCCTACAAAATACCCAACTGGAAAAGTCGCTGATAATCCTTTTGTGCCTAAAAATAACGATCAAAATACAAAATTTAATGATTTATCTACCGTTTTTGGCAATTTTAATAAATCAAGTTACCCTGAATTAACTCAGAAAATTAAAAACGCTAATCTTTTGACAATGACTCTTGGCGCTAATGATATTTTCTTAGTTGCAACTAAATTTGGCTCCCTTTTATCTCCTGAAACATCCGGAATTAAAGAAGAATTAGATAAAATTACTGTAGAATCAGCTCCAGCAACAACTCAAGAAACAACAACTCCCGCTGATCCTAAGAAAACTCCTAAGAAAAAAGAGGATTTAAAGCCAAAAATAGCCAAATATATAAAAAACGAAATTTCAACCAAAATAACAGAATTTAAAGCAGATTTAGAAAAGCTTTTAAAAGAATTAAAGGAAATTAATCCTAATTTACATATAAATTTACTTGCATATAAATTGCCAAACTCACTTTTAGTTCAAGTTTTAAGTAACCTTTTTGCTAATGATTTTGGTCTAGAAAAAGATTATTTCCAAAAAGTTACAACCGAAATTAATACTGCAATTCGCCAAACAGCCCAAAAAGCTGGTGTAAATTACGTTGATCCATTTGACGCAGAAATTTGAAATGATTCTGACACAAAATTAGGAGCAACACAATTTGATATTCACCCTCAAGTTAAGGGATACAAAAAAATAGCTGAGCAATTATTGCTAAAATTAGCAACCGATCAAACCCAAGCTGGTGCTGTTGTTGATAGTATTAAAAAATCTACAAAATTCACTGATAATGCTTCAGGAAATTTAACATATAAACATGTTCTTGATCTCTCAAGTGTTGCAAAAACTAATGAAGAATTATTGAAAAAAATAAATGATAATAAATCTGAAAATGATTTCATTAATGAAGAGTCTGAATTTGAAAAAACCCAAGCCGCTCTAATGAAGGACGATAAAAAAGATTTGGCTGCTTCAATGTTATCAGTTTTAAGTTCAGATATTTTTGGAAAACTGGATTTTAAAGACTTAGTTAAAAAATCAGGACACTGACTAGCTAGTTCTTTTGTTAAATTTATTCCTGAATCAGCATCAGAAAAATCTCTAGCAGAAGTTTTACAATTACTTGGAGAATTTGCTACACCTTATCTACAAAAAGAAGGTACTGATATAGTTAAAGTTGCACTTAATAAGGTATTAGCTGATCTAGAAAAAAATGCAAAAGATCCTAAAAACCACTCAAAAATCACATTCCCTTCAATAATTAAAAGCATTATTTCTAGCTTTGTTTCAAATCTTGATATTGCGAAAGTTTTAGTGGATTTACCGAAGTTAACAGGTAAAGGATCAACTTCATCATCATCGTCAACTCCTTCAACTTCAGGCAACTCAACTTCTTCTTCACCTTCAACTTCAACAAACTCAACCCCTTCAGCTTCAAGAACTTCAACAGGTTCAACCTCTAACTCTTAATCAGACTCTAAAACACTTTATTAAAAATTAATACTTAAAAACATGGCATTTTTTTAACGTCATGTTTTTTTATTTAAAAAATAACTATCAAAGCAAAAACACTGAATTTTAAATCTGACCATCACGAAAGAAAAAATACAACTGCTATTTAAACTCAATGCAAATAGAAAACTCGTTTTTATTTAAATTGAGCCTAAAAAAATATGTAAAGTTTTGAAAGAACAATAACCAAAAGCCCTAAATTTGAAGATTTCTAAACGGTAAATTTAAGGCATTCCATCATATTTAAAAATATAATGGATAATTTGCATTTTCTGATTTTTTATGGCAAAAACATAACTAAGCCCCCCTTAATTCTTATTTCAAAATTTATTAACTATTCTTGGTGAGTCTAATTATAACAGAAATTTTTTTTAGACCAAGCATTTTTTTTGCAAAAGGTTGATTTCGAAACTATAAAAATTAAGGTTTTACCCTCAAAAAACACGGATTTACAGGTATTTTTTGCATATTTATATTCACTAAAAAGTGAATTTTTGCATCAAACTGTCAAATTCAGGTAAAGATATTAACTAAAAATTTAAGTCAAAAAAAATCATCTTCTTAAAAATGGAGATGATTTTCGCTAAACAAAAAATAATTTATTTTTTTTAAATTCAGTAACTAGACTTAACCGGAAATTTTTTTGTTAATTCCTGAACTTTTAGTTTAATTTCTTCAATTTCACTAGGATTTAAATTTTTCTTTCTTAAGACAAAATCAATAATTTCAGCAAGAATAGCAAATTCTTTTTCCTTAAAACCGCGAGAAGTCATCGCTGGAGTGCCAAAACGAATTCCTGAAGTTACAAAAGGACTTAGAGTATCATTTGGAATTGTGTTTTTATTTGTAATAATATTTACTGACTCAAGTAAAATTTGTGCTTGTTTACCTGTTAGATCATAGGTTTTTTTAACATCAACAATAAAAAGGTGATTTTGTGTTTTTCCTGAGACAATTCTTGCACCTTTTTTTGCAAATTCATTTGCAAAAAAAGCGGCATTTTTCACGATTTGCTCACAATAATCTTTAAATCAAGGCTGGAGGGCCTCGTTAAATGCAACAGCTTTTGCGGCAATTGTATTAAAAAGTGGACCGCCTTGAATTCCAGGGAAGACAATTTTGTCAATTTTATTTGCAATTTCTTCAATATTTGTTAAAATCAAACCACCTCGAGGTCCGCGAAGAGTTTTTTGGGTTGTTGATGTTATTACATGAGCAATTCCAACTGGTGAAGGATGCACGCCTGCAGCAATAAGCCCGGCAATATGGGCAATGTCAGCAAGCAAATAGCCTCCGACTTTGTCGGCAATTTGCCGAAAACGGCCAAAGTCAATCAAACCTGAATAAGCTGAATAGCCACAAATTATTAAATTTGGCCTAGTCTCAAGCGCTATTTTTTCAATCTCATCATAATCAAGAGTTTCATTTTTGTCAAGAAAATAGCTAATTCCGGTGTAAAAGATTCCAGAAAAATTAACTTTATAACCGTGAGTTAAATGGCCTCCTGAACTTAAATCAAGGCCAAGAATTTTGTCTCCTGGTTTTAAAAGTGCGGCAAAAACGGCTGAATTTGCACTTGAGCCTGAATAGGGTTGGACATTTGCAAATTTTGTCCCAAAAAGTTGCTTTGCCCGTTCAATTGCAATTAATTCAATTTTGTCAATAAACTCACAGCCACCATAATAGCGTTTTCCAGGATAACCTTCGCCATATTTATTGCTCAAACTTGTTCCATTTGCGCTTAGAACATCTTGAGAGGCATAATTTTCACTGGCAATTAGCTCAATTTGGTCGTTTTGTCTTTGACTTTCTAAGTTAATTAGCTCAGAAATTTGTTGATCTTTAATATTAATTTTCTTGTACATTTCTCAAAAAACATAGAAATTATACTATAAAAATAAGGAATATTCTAAAAACAGGCAGCATTTTGCAAAAAAATTTTTTTTGCATTTGCTAAGCAAAACATGGTATAATTTTAAATTTAATAGAAGGGGAAGTCATGAAAATACGTAGTTTTTTCGCTAGGTTGTTTTCGCTTAATAGTTGAAAGCGTTTTTTTCTTGCTTTTTTAACATTTTCTTTTCTTGGAAGTGGTGTTTTTCTCGTTTCAAATTATTATATTTCACAGAACATCAATCGCTCAATCGAATATGGTGGTGGAGCTGAGGTTTTAGTTCAAGTTAAGACTTTGGACGGAAAAATTCCATCTTCAAAAGTTGTTCAGGAGGCAGATTCAGCTATTTTCCAGCGCTTAACCGGCGGGGCTAATTTGAATGGTACCAACGTTTTTACCGAAGGTGAAGGACGAATAAGAATTTCACGTAATAAAATATCAAATAACCGTGAATTAGAGCAATTTATTGAAGAAATTGTTAATAAACCAACACTGACAATTACAGATGTTAATACAAATCCCCTTTTTTTTGACGGTAAATTTGAAACAAACCTTAGTCTTGAAAACGGTGATGAGTCAAATTGGCTAGTTCCGTTTGCTCCAGGTTCTGCCCTTTCACAGCCAAATCCCCAAAATCCATCAAGTAATCAAGTATTAATCGAATTAAAAGACAACAATGCTCAATTAGAGTGAACTAAAGCCACTGAACATATTTCAAAATTGCCCCGTGGTCAAAACAGAATTTTAATTTGATCTAATATTTCCGAACTTAAAAAAATTGCCCAAGAAAAATTCCCCCTTCAGTGAGAAAAAGCTAATAAAAATATATATAATTTTTTGCACGTTGGTGAAAAAACTACCCCTGATTTTTTGCCAGACCGAAAAATTTTACAACCTTCACTTAAAAAATTCCAAATTGATGCAAAAAGGTATTTAATTTCCGATGCAACAGTTAGTCAAGCTTTAAATGGAAAATCCTTTGTAATTACAGGTAATTTTTCTCCTCAAGAGGCAAAACAATTAGCACTCGATATTAATTATGGGACTGCTGATTATAAATTAGATTTTTTGTCAGCTTCATTTGTTAGCAAAACCAAGTCTGAGTCAGCCTTTATTGCTGGATGAATCGCAATTGGTCTAGCAATTGCGATAATTTCGCTATTTTTGATTGTAAATTACGGTGTTTTAGGAATTGTTGCAACAATTTCACTTTCACTTTATGTCTTTTTGACATTACTTTTTTTCACGATTGTTCGAGGCGAATATTCTCCAATAACCATTTCAGCGCTTGTTGTTGGAATTGGGATGAATATTGACGCAAATGTCATTAGCTTTGAACTATTTAAGTCGAGAATTTATGCCGGTAATTCGGCCATAAAAGCAAACTCCCAAGCTAATCGAACGTCCTTTAATGCAATTATTGACTCAAATGTTACAACACTGATAGCCGCACTTGTTTTGTTCTTTTTTGGAACAAAAAATGTAAAAAGTTTCTCAATTACGCTTATTTTTTCAATTGTCTTTACACTAATAGTTACAATTGGATTTACAAAATTTTTCACAAGCTTTATTCTTAAGGCTGATTATTTCCAAAAAAGTAATAGATTTTGACTTTTAGGTATAAAAAATTATTACTTGAAAAAATATGAACGAGGCTACCAATCAGTTTATTCAAGAATTAATTATGAAAAAATTTATAAATATTCTAGATGAACTCCGCTTGTTTTGTTTGTAGGATCGCTAGTGGTTTTTGCAACATTTGCTGGAATTTATAAGTCTTTTGGTTCAGGCTTTAATTTAGCTATTGACTTTAGTGGTGGTACAAACTTGCTAATTGAAACCTCAAATTCAAGTTTTGACTTGATAAATCAAGAAAAAGCTAATAAAATAATTGATTTTTTAAATTCACATAATATTAATAGTACAAATTCGCAAATAATTTTAAATCCGTTAAATGAATCATCTTCTATTTTTAATATTGAAGTCAAAACACAACTAGACTTAGCTTCCAGACTTTCGACGCTTAATTCAGAAATTCAAAGCAATTTCTCAAATATTCGAATGACCAATTATTCAATTTCAAATGAAGAAGCACAAAAATTAATTTTCAATGCAATACTTTCAGTTGGCTTGGCGCTTGTTTTTGTAAGTATCTTTACACTGATTAGATTTAAGTGAACTTTTTCATTTGCAATTATTCTTTCTCAATTATTTAATGTTTTAATGGTCTTTTCGGCGATTATTATTACTCGAATTCAAATATCTCAAAATTTGGTTGTTGCAATTTTAACTCTAATTGGTTATACTGTAAATGATACAATTGTTGTCTTTGACCGTATTAAGACAAAATTTAGTGAAACAAATCACGTTGATGTTTACAAAAGTGAAAAAATTAACCAAATTTCATTAGAGGCAATTAAAGACACAGCTAAAAGATCTATTTTTACATCTCTAACAACAATTTTTACAATCATAGTTTTAATGATTTTTTATGAGTCAATTGATGTAGTTTTCAGTTTAACAATGCTTATAGGTGTTATAATTGGAACATATTCTTCATTATTTGTCGCAACTAGAATATGAAATAAATTAGAAGCATATCGAAACTATAAAAAACAAAAAAGAATTAACGCTAAATACTGAAATATCCAAAAAGTTCATGAACAAACATTTGCAAGTATTAATGACTATGAAAAATAAGTAACCAAAAATTAAAATAATTACTAAAAAATATCTATTTTAATTTTTGGTTTTTATTTTGTAAAATTTTTTGTGGTTTAAAATTAAAGGTTAAAAATGAAATCATTCTTAAATTCAAGTCCTAAGGGTACTTATGATATTGTTGAGCAAGAAAGTGAAATATTCCTAAAAATCCGCAATATTTTCTTCCAATATGCTAGAAAATTTAATTTCTCATATATTGAAACACCAATTTTCGAGTATGCAGAAATTTTTGAAAAAACTAGTCAAGATTCAGATGTAGTAACTAAAGAACTCTATAAATTTTTAGATAAATCAAATCGACAATTAGCTTTAAGACCCGAGGGAACTGCGCCAATTATGCGAGCAATTTGACAGCATAAATTGCACCAAGTTGAAAAAAAATTTTTTTATTTTGGTCCCATGTTTCGCTATGAAAAACCACAAAAAGGACGTTTTCGTCAGTTTTATCAAGCCGGATTTGAAATTACTAACTATAAACCAGAGTCATTTTTTTTACAGATTTTAGAAGTTATTCTTTTAGTTATTAAAATTCTTGAAAATCTTAAAATTCAAAACTACCAACTTAAAATTAATTACCTTTCAAATTCACAAACAAGACAAGAATATTCTAAAGCCTTAACTCAATATTTTGAAAAATATATCGATAAACTTGAGCCAATTTCTAAATCACGGCTCAGGAATAATCCTTTGAGAATTCTTGATGACAAGATAGAATCTTCTAAAGATTTTGTTAAATCAGCTCCAAAAATAAGCGACTTTTGATCAACTGTGGATAAGCAAAATTTCAATTCAATAATTTCAATTTTTGAAAAATTTAAAATTAATTACGTGGTTGATTATTCTTTAGTTCGAGGACTTGATTATTATGATGAATTTGTTTTTGAATTTATTGATAATGACAAAATTTTAGGTTCAAAATTAACTTTTGCTGGTGGAGGTTGTTATAATAATTTGCCACAAAAATTTGGCATGGCTAATTTTAAAAGTATCGGGGTTGCGTTTGGAATTGAGCGTCTAATAGAAATTTTTAAATCTAATTCCCCTACTAAATTAACAAATTTAGATTTTTATTTAATCGGCTTTAGTCAAGATGAAATTCTTAAAAATTTTGAACTTGCAATTTTACTTCGTGAGCAAAATTTTCAGGTTGATTTAAATAAATCGCCCTTATCAATTAAAGATGGATTTCAAAAAGCAAAAAAATCAGGCGCAAAATTTGCTTTTTTCTTTGAAAAAGACGAACAACCTGGCCAAATATCAATCAAAAATCTGCAAACATCTATTAATAAAGTAATTTCACTTTTAAATATTGATTTTGAATTTTTAAGAACAATTATAGACGGAGAAACTCATGTATAATTCAAAAAATTTATCCAAAGAACAAATTGGAAATATAGTTTCAATTCAAGGCTGAGTCCAAAATATTCGTAAAATTAAAAGTAAAACCTTTGTGGTAATCCGTGATTATCACGGAATTTTTCAAGTAATTATTGATGAAAATACCAAAAAAGTCGACAAATACTCAAAAGAATCTGTTGTGCGTGTTGAAGGCATTTTATCACTAAGAAGCAATCCAAATACAAAAATTCATAACGGTGATCTTGAAATAAACGCAATAAATTTTGAAATACTTTCATTTTCACAGCCAATTCCGTTTGAAATTCATAATGAAGCTCACGCCAATGAAGATTTACGTTTGGAATACCGATTTTTAGATTTACGCCGTGAAGTAATGCAGAAAAATTTGACTTTTCGCTATAAAGTTTTTCACTATATTCGCTCTTTCCTTTTTGAAAATAATTTTATTGAAATTGAAACTCCGATTTTGTCAAAATCAACACCTGAAGGAGCGAGATCTTTTTTAGTTCCTACTCGACAAAAAGGAAAATTTTTTGCCTTACCGCAGTCACCTCAAATTTATAAGCAACTTTTAATGGTTTCTGGATTTGAAAAATACTTCCAATTTGCCCGTGTTTTTCGTGATGAGGATCTAAGAAAGGACCGCCAATTTGAATTTTGTCAACTAGATTTAGAATTTGGTTTTAGTAATTTTGAAAAAATCTCCAATCAAATTGAAAACCTTATAAAATATTTGTGAGAAAAAATTTACTCTAATTCAAACATTGAATTTCCGCGGCTTGACTATGATTTTGTAATTGACAAATATGGAACCGATAAACCTGACTTGCGATTTGAAAATAAATTATTTTCACTTGATTTTCTTGATGGTCAAGACCCACTTTTTCAAGGTAAAACTCGTGGAATTTTTCTTGAAAATGTTTTAATTTCAAAAGCAGATTACCGAATTTTTTCTGAAAAAATAAGACAACATAATGCAAACAGACTTTTATACATTCATATTGAGTCTGGAAAAATTTTGTATTTTTCTTTTAAAACTGATGAATCTGTCTTGAAATCTAAGCTTGAAAGTTGACTATTAGAGAATAATTATCAAAATGGAACTTTATTTTTAATTTCTGATAATTATCAAGAAACATCATTAGCTCTCGGGGCTTTACGAAATTTATTAGCACAAAAATACGACCTTATTATTGACAAAAATCAATTTAAATTTGCCTGAATTATTAACTGACCGCTTTTTGAACTTGATTCAAATCAGCAAATAACTTCTGCTCACCACCCTTTTACAGCGCCTGTTGTTGAAAATATTGAATTTTTAGATACTGACCCTATAAAAGTTCGCGCTCAGTCTTATGATCTTGTGCTTAATGGTTTTGAACTTGGTTCTGGTTCAATAAGAATTAATAATTCTGAATTACAAAGTAAAATTTTTAGAATTTTAGGTCTTAATCAAGATCAGATTAACCTTCAATTTGGCAGCCTTTTAAAAGCTTTTAATTTTGGAGTCCCACCTCATGGAGGCTTTGCTTTTGGCCTTGACCGTCTAATTATGATTTTATTACAAACAAACTCAATTCGTGATGTTATTGCTTTCCCAGTAAATTCAAAAGGCTTGGACTTATTGCTAAATTCACCTTCATCAATAAATCCTGAGTCATTATCTGAATACAATATCAAAATTAGCGACACAGATAAAGAATAATTTCTAAAAAAGCTTACAAATTTTGAATAAATAGGACAAATTAGAATATTAATTTAACCAAAAAGCAACTAATTTTTCCCGAGTTTCCCAGTTTAATGAGCTAATCTTAAAAAGGTGTCTGGTTTTGGGAACTTTTTTAACTTTTTTGCTAAAAATTAATTACCTATTTTAAAACACCGCAAAATCAAGCTATGGACAAAACAACAAAAACCATAAAAAATACAACTACTATTTAAACTCAATGCAAATAGAAAACTCGTTTTTATTTGCATTGAGCCTAAAAAACATATGAAGTTTTGAAAGAACAACAACCAAAAGCCCTAAATTTATAGATTTCTAAACGGTTAAATTTAAGGCATCCCATTATATTTAAAAACATAATGGATAATTTGCACTTATTTTATTATGTCAAAAAACATAATTAATTCCTCCTTAATTCAATATCGTCAATTTATTAATTTATTCTTAAGTGAGAATCATTATAACACAATTTTATTTTTGACCAAACATTTTTTTTTTTTTTTGCAAAGGCTTAATTTTAAAATAATAAAAATTAAGATTTTAACCTCAAAAATACCCGTAAATCCGGGTATTTTTTCATATTTGCATTCCTAAAAAGTGAATTTTACCATCAAACTGGAAACTCAGGATTTACCCGAGTTTCCCAGCTTGATAAGGTAATTTTAAAAAGGTATCCGGTTTTAGGGACTTTTTTAAGTTTTTTGGTAAAAGTTAATTACAATTTTTTTACTGATTTATTAACACATCATAGTAAAAATCATACCTATTTCAAATATTCGGATCACTAGGCACACCATCGCGATTTTTAAATATCATTTGCTGATCTAAAGTGTTAAATTTAACCCTTTGTCTTAATTTTTGCAACATCGTTACTAAACCAACTTAGTTAATTTTTGTTTTTTCATAATTTATAATTATACCATAAAATTACTTAAAATGTAATTAAATGATATTAATAAAAATTAAGGTTTCACGTTCAAAAAAGACTGATTTACGGGTGTTTTTTCATATTTTTATTCACTAAAAAGTGAATTTTTGTCTTAAAACTGGGAAACTCGGGAAACTGGAAACTCAGGATTTAAGCAAAAAGCAACTAATTTTTGCCTTTTAAATAGCAAAAATTCCTAAAGAATTAAGCCTTGAAAAGCTTTAAATCTTTAGGAATTTATAATGAATAACAAAGAGATTTGGCAAATTTAGATAAAATTTAGCCCTAACTATACAAGTCAAATTCAAAAATTAGAATTGCTCAAATTTTAGCAATTTAATTACCGGTTTACGATAACTTAGTCAAGAAATTATTAGGTAAATTACCGAAATAGATCCAAACATTATAAGTCATATTATTATAAGTAAAGCTCCAACTTGGCTCAGTGAGGGTAGTAAAATATCTTGACCAATTATTGCAGTATAAATTTTTCCCATTGACGGAATGAAAACAACTGAATTAATAAATAAAATAAAGAGCGAAATTATAATAATATTGAGCCAATGGTAAAAGAAAATTTGTCAGGTTTTAGCATTTAGTGCCTTAAGAATTCCAATTAATTTCATTTTTGAATCACTCAGATTTTTGGCATAAAAGACTGTCTGAATTAGTAAAATTATAATAAATAAAACTAAAATAGCACCAATAACTATATTTGTAAATGATTGTGTATTTAATATTGATTTTGTTATACCACCTAGAGATGATTGGGTTTCAAATTCTTTGTTGTTTTTAGCAAAGTTTTCAATATTAGTTGCTAAATCATCATCAATATTAAAATAAAGTTTCAATACTCAAGGGTCAATTTTTTCTGGCTTATTGTTGTCTTTTTCTGGCTTATTATTGTTAAGATTTTCATTTGAGCCGTTGTTTTTTTGGACAGGTTTTGCTAGTTCAAAAAATTTATGATGTAAAAAGCTAAAATTTAGTCTGTCTAAAGTAGACAAACTACTTATACCAACTACTTTTAGATCTACGGCTGTGTTTCGAAAACTTGAGACACTAATTTTTTGATTGTTTGGCTGTTCTATATTAAATTTTGTTGCCAGTGATTTTGAAATTATTACTTCATCTTTGTTTTGAATATTTCTGCCTACTAAATTTTTGTTGTCAAAAATAAATCTATTTTTAAAAAAATCACTTTCATCGATATAGTCAACAGAAGAATCAAACTCTGTTTTATCGCCATAAGTGAAAGTAACCTTAGGAAAGCTAAAAATAGGAACAATTTTTACAATTTTTGGGTTATTTTCTTGAATTTTTGTGATTTCATTAGTAGAAAATGTGTTTATTTCTGCATTTGATTTTTTTGTTATTACAACCGAATCTAATTGATATTCAATCGTGTTTTGCAAATTAGTGCTGCTAATATTTAAATTTAAGACACCAAATAATAGTGTCCCAAAAAAACTTGTTAAAAAAAGCAATAAAAATAAAATACTTGAGGTAAGTTTTGATTTAAAATCTGTAATTGTTAATAGAAAACCTGTCTTAAATTCCTGTTTAATTTTCGAAAGTTTTGAATTTTTAGCTGTTTTTTGATAGTTTAAATCGCTGTTTTTGGCAGTATTTTTAGTAATTAAGGACTGATTTTGGCCATTTTTGTCAAAAATTTCCTCAGAAATTTTGTTTTTTTCAATATAAACAATTTTGTCGGCATATTTTTTTGCTAAATCAAGGTTATGACTAACTACTAAAATAGTTTTATTTTTGGCAATATTAGCTAAATTTTCAAATACAATTTTTGCATTTTCAATATCTAAATTTCTTGTTGGTTCATCAAGCAATATAAAACTACTATCACGTGAAAGTGAACGTAAAATTGCAATTCTTTGCCTTTCGCCGCCAGATAAATTATTTACTTTTTGTTCAAGTTGTTCAGTTTTTATCGACATTAAATTTGCATTTTGATTTAATGCATTTTTGTCTAAAAGTTTATTTATTACATTATTTCCTATTAAAATATTATCATTAGATGTAATTTTTTCAATTAAATTAAAATCTTGAAAAACAACATCAACTAATGGTTTTTTAATTTCAGAACCATTTTCATCAAAAAAAGAAATGTTTCCAGTATCTTTTTTTGTAAAACCGGCAATTAAATTAATAAGGGTTGTTTTGCCAATTCCTGATTCGCCAACTACAAAAGTTACTTTGTTCGAAGGAATTTCAAGATTTAGTGAACTAAAAATAAATCTGTCATCAATTTTTTTTGTTAAATTTTGAATTTTTATCATTTTTCCTCAGGCCTAAAATTAAAAAACTTTTATATCTTTTTTATATAAGTATAAAAAATCACGAATGTGATTTTAGATTATCTTAACAAAGTTGCCACATCTTTTCGATATGTTTTATAAGAAATTAATAGGTAAATAAATGACATAGAAACAAAACTAATTAACCAAGTTAAAACAAAAATTACGGTAATTTGCGAATAATCTGGCTGAAATAAGTTTTGATTCAGAACTATTTTGTAAATTTCTGGGACAATCAAAGTAGATAAAATTATACCTACAAAAAATACAAAAACACTAATAATTATTAAATTTAATCAATGGTACATGAAAATTTCTAACGTTTTTCCGCCTAGCGATTTTAAAACTGCTATTGATTTTTTCTTAAAATTAGAAAGATTTACGGCATAAACGCTAATAAAAATCAATAAAGTAATACCAAGAACTATAATTGAGGCAAAAATAATCGCAATCAAAGTAAATTGAGAGGCAAATAAAGAATGTCTTAGTTCATCAATCCCTCCAGAGGTGGAATAATAACGTTCGACACCAGATTTACTATATTTATCTAAAAAATCCTGAATATTATTATAAAGATTTTCATGATTAAAAAAGACTAAAAATTCACTAGGATGTACTTGGCTGAAAAAATTTTCGATTTCACTGTTAAAAATTACTATATTCTCTGGTTCTTCTGAAGTATTATTAGTAGTTTTATCGGCATCAAAAATACCAACAACTTTAAAAATATAATAGCTCCGAAAAGTAGTATTAATTTCTATTAGTTTTCCAATTTTATTAGTAATATTAGAGCTAACTGCAATTTCGTCGAATGATTGAGGTAAATTACCTTTAGTTAAATTTATTGAATTTGCCTGGCTTGAATTTTGATAAAAAGATTTCGTAATAGTCGGATCAATAATTGTCGTATTGTCATCTGTTCCTGAAGTGCGAGAGTCAAGAGAATAATAATTATCTGGCAAAATATCGAATCTATTAAAATTTTTGGATCTTTCTTTATACCCCTTTTCAAATGTTGTCTTTAATTTATTTGTATGGATTAAAGACAACAAAGGTTGATCAAAACTTTTTTCTTCAATTACTCCAACAATTTTTACTTCTTCAAAATGTTTAGAAAAAGAAATTTTTATTTTTTTTCCTATTGGGTTTGTGATTTGAAGTTGATTAATAATTTTCTCAGGTAAAATAACTTCGTCTTGATTAGATATAAAATTATTATTAAATTTTTGGCTTTTAATAATGTCAGCGAATCTATTTTTAAAAAAATCCGACTCATCAACGGGGAAAATTGGGCCTGTTGAAACTTTTTTATCATCATAACTGAATTCAAATGATTGTAAATGAGTATATATTGGTATTATTTTCTCTATTTTTGGGTTTTCTTTTTTAAGTTTCTCTAATTCATTAATATTTAAGGAAGAAAGCCCCTTTTCACTTACGTTTAATGTGTCTAAATTATATTGAACAACGTTGTCAAAATTAATATTTTTAGCGGAAATATTTAAGTTAATAAATAAAACTACACCAAAAATCATTGCTAAAAATGAAACCAAAACAAGAATAAAAGTAGTAATTTTCGATCTAAAATCAGCAAAAGACAAAAGTAAGGCGACTTTTGCTTTTTGGTAAAAAGACGGTTTTTTATATACTTTATTTTCAGAATTTGCTAAAAAATTATTCGTAGATATTTGAAGATTTTTTTGTGGTTTATCTTTATTTTCTATTGATTGAATATTTTCTTTTTCTACATAAATAATTTGATCAGCATATTTTTTTGCAAGTTCTAAATTATGACTTACAACTAAAACAGTCTTATTTTGCGATATTTTAACTAACAAATCAAGCAATGCAATTGAGTTTTCTTTATCCAAGTTCCCTGTAGGCTCGTCAAGTAAAATAAAGTCGGCATTTCTTGATGAACTTCTTAAAAATGCAGCTCTTTGCTTTTCACCGCCTGATAAATTCTTAGCTAATCGATTTAATTTTTGACTATTTATGTTAATTGCACTAGCTTCGTTTTCAATTTGGTTATTTTCAACATAACGATTTAGAATATGATTTGCAATTAAAATATTATTTTTAATTGAAAGTGATTCTATCAAGTTGAAATCTTGAAAAACAACGTCCACCAAAGGATTTTCAATTTCATTACCATTTTTAAAAAATGAAATTTGGCCACTATCCTTTTTTGTAAAGCCGGCAATTAAGTTAATCAGGGTGGTTTTCCCAATTCCTGATTTTCCAACAATAAAGGTTATTTTATTTGATGGAATCTCAAGATTTATTGAATTAAAAATAGTTTTATTGTTAAATTTTTTTGATAAATTTTCAATTTTTATCATCTAAATAAACCTCTTGTTTGGAATTAAATGATTCGATAGGAACTTTGCTCATATTTTTTGAGGCAATTAATAAGCTCTTTAGTATAAAAATCAATACATACCGACATATTTGACACTAATATTGAGTTCACCGTTGTTAGTTTTTAATATTTGTGTTTGTTTTTTAGGTTTTAGCAGTTATTGTGAATATCGAAAAGTACGCAATTATTAGGTCAGTAATTTAGATCTTACTTTGTTCATGATCAACCTCGCATATTATTAATTTAATTAATAAAAAAATTATAACAAATTTTTAGTTTTTTAAATACATTTTTTTATTAAATGAAAAAAAATTTAAAAAAATAAAAAATCAAATATTTTTAAAATAAATTACATAAAAAATTCAAACAACTAGCTTTTTATCAATGATATCGTTTTCACTGTTTTTATTTATATTTTCTATATGAAAGCTTGGTTTTTATATGAAAAGTGATTTGAAGGTCTTTAATCGTCACACAAATTAATGAATGAACTTATTTTTTGATAGCCAATAGTCACATTATCAAAATTTTGGCATTCAATACTGATTAATTCTAGCCGCAAAGTGCCATGAGAATTTAAAAGGATGGTTCAAAACTAAATTAATATACAAATTAAAATTGAAATATATAGGTTTTTTAATTTTTTGTTATATAATTATATAATTAATTAATCAATTAAAACTCTCACGAAATAGGAAAAATAATGTACAGAAAAAAAGCAAAAACCAACCCAATATTTTTATTCGGGGTTGGTATTTTTTCACTTGTTGTTGCCTCTTGTTCAACCTCAAACTCAAATTCATTTCAAAATTACACCGATCCAAATAAAAGTCTTCAAAAAAATCAGGTAGATAATTTTTTTCTTCAGTATCCAAATTTTCCTGAAGATATTAAAAATAAAATAAAAGATTCCTTAAATATTTCCTCACAAAATTTCGCAAATTCAGAATATATGCCTAAACTTTCTCAATTTGTAGAACAATACTCATCAACATTAGATTTGTTTGGAAAATTCGAGTCTAATTTTAAATCTAAAACAATCGATAAGTCTTTTAGCGTTAACGAGGATAAATACAATAATTTAAAAAGTGAAATTGAATCGTTTAATCAAAAAATTCTAAATTCATCTAATTTTGATACTAAATTGGATGAGTATTTAGCCAAAATAAGTGAATTAAACGCAGAAATTACTAAAACTAATGAGACCCTTAGTCAGGAACTGTCAACTTTTGGTTGATTTAATACGGTTTTAAAACACGCAAACCTTGTTAATCTTAAAGCCTTAAGTGCGCAAATTAATGACAAAATTACCACTTTATATAAAAATGATAATAAAGAAGAAATTGAAAATTTCACCTCAAATTTAATGATTTTGGAAAATATTATCACTCAAATTAAATCAATAAAAAATGAATATTCAACTAAGAAAAATGAAGCTTTCAATAATTTAATTACAAATTTTAATTCAAATATAAATTCTGATAACTTAATTAACAATGTGACTGATTCAATTCAAAATCTTAAAAGTATCCAAACTAATTTAGAAAAAATTGTTAATGAGTCAGCACAAAAAAATGAAAAACTACAAGAATTAAAGAAATCTGTTATTTCAGATGTTGAGAATGCCGCTAATTTATCCCAAAGTGTTCAAAGTAATTTTAAAGAAAAAATAAATGACTCAATTACTGAATCACAAATTAGTCAAATTAAGGAATTTATTTCGGATTTAGAAAATGTTGCATCACTTCTGTCTTCATTGAAAACAGAAAAAATAGAACTAGAAAATAAGCCTAATTATTTAAATTCTGAAAATAAAACAGAATTAGATAATCTAATGAGTTCCTTAAATTTTCTAGATGAACAAAATAAGCTTGTATTAAATGATGAGATTTCCAATAATACAAAATATTTTTTATCTAATGCTTTAACAGTCTATGAAAATGTAAAATCAGAAATAGCACGTCTTAATGGTGATGTTAAGCTAAAAGAAGCTAAAAAAACTTTGGAAAATCAATTATTACCTAGCAAATTTAGTTCAAATTTTATTTCTAATATTAAAAAACTAGCAGATTCAAAAAAATTAGTTTCTGATATTAAAGATATAAGTTCTAGCATTTTAAAATTAGCAGATTCGCTTGACTTATATAATGTTGAAGTGAAAAATTCTCAATCATTATTGAATAACTCAAGTACATCTGCAACAAATAAGCAACAACTTGAAGAAAAAAATAACAAAATTAAAGAAAAATTAGACGAAAATCTCCGACTTAATCAAATTGATAGTGAAAATTTGCCCGGATTTGCTGATGATTTTGCTAATTTAGTCAGTTCATTTTCACAGACAATTTTAAATTCAAAAGCGCAAAATGAGCAAATTGTGCAAGAAAAACCACCGGTAAAAGTTGCACAAAATTTATCAGATTTTAAACAAGAGGCCCAAAAAGCCCTAAAAATTAGTCTTGATGACCAAGGACTTGACCGTCATAGTATAAAAAAATATCTTACTTCTGCTTCTTTTAACCTTCAAAATGCAAATCTTTGGTTAAAACAACCACAAAATGATGAAATAAATTTCAAATTATTAGACTTATCATTAGATAGTAACAACAAAAATATTTTAGTCCTTAAATATGAGGCGACTTCAACAAAAAACCCTTCACATTCAACGATTTTATCCACCCAACTTTTAATTTCTAATGATGATGTTGACTTAAACAAGATAATCTCTTCATTAAACATAGATTTTCTTGATGACTATTTTGATATTTACTATAATTCGTTCCTTGATTTTGAAAAAGAAGACTTCCCTAAGCAAGACGTAAAAAAATTTATTTTAGAAAATTTTTCTCAATCAAAACAAACAATCGGAAATTTTTTCCATGTTGCATTACCAGAGCGACCTGAATTAACCTTTACCAGTGATAATAAAATATCTTTAAAATTAGAGATTAAATTTAATAACCAAGTTATTAAAACAGTCATTGTTAAGTCCAAGAACCCAGTTAATTTTAAACAAAAAGAAAACTTGCCAGTAAAAATTGGATATACTCAAAACTTCAAAAACTCCAGCTTTTATAATCAAACTTACCTTAATGATTCTGAATATGCTGATTATGATTATACAAAGACAAATGACCTATCAGCTTATTATTGGAGTTTCCAAGAGCCTGCAGGTGCTGGCGGGGTTGGAAGCTATTGATTTTATAAATATTTATTAAAACCAGCTTTAGAATCGCTGCAACAAACAGGGGAAATTGCTGCAAATAAAAAATTTAAAACTCTTAAAGATCAGCCAAAAGTTGTAAAAGTTTCAGAATTTGGTTCAGAAAACCCAGCAAATCCAGATGAATTAAGCAAGTCCGACCTTGATAAAATTTTTGATAAAATTTTAAAAGATAAACAATTTTTTAACTACGAAATTCCTAGAAATGCGACAATTTCACTTTCAACTTTTGATGTTGATAATGAAAAAAGAAGAGTTTTAACCTCAAGTACAACTCAAAGTATTTGGCTTAAATTATTAATAAAAAATGGCCAACACACTAGAGAAGAAATTCTACAATTTGCACCTAAAGATTTCTTAAAACCAATTTTATCACCACGTGATAAAGCTGATTTATCATTAATTGAAGACATTTTAAGTGATCCTACTGGTAAAAAATTATTTAAAAACACAAAAATTAACGATATAGATCATACCCACGGTCAAATTTCACTAGCTGGAAAAACGAGTTCAGAAATAATTAATTCACTTAACAACCTTTATACATTTGCTAAAATTGGAAAATTTGAAATTTTTGCAAAAGATGTTATTTCTACAAACATTTTAAAAGGTGAGGCAAAAATTTTCTTTTGGTACAAATTTAACGGGTTGGAATTTCCTCTAATTGTTGAAGGAACTAAACGTACTGATGTGTTCAAAACTGAAAAAGCCATTAGTTTTTCAAATTGACTGCCAGCTACTTATAGCGATATTAAGCCTAAAAATGGGTCTAGTTTCACCAGTGAAGATTTTGCACCTATTCCAGAAGAAACAGGTCAAGTGGATAGAAGTAATGGCAAAGCAATTTTAAAACCTAATCAAATTTCCACTGATGATAAATCAATAATTGATCAAATTAATAGTCGCCACTTTGATTATCGTAGAGTGACCGGTGAATTTTATAAAAAAGAGCAAATAGACATAAAATATAGACTAATTGACCCAGCTGATATTGTTGAACAAAAAGCTGAATCAAAGCTAAATTACTTACTTCAAATAAAAGCTAGAAATGAAACTACTAAAAATAGTGATTTAAATAATTTTAAAAATGAAGAAGTTAAACTTGAGGGTGAAGACAAAAAAAGTGGAAAAAATAGTGAAAAATTACCAAAAATTGTCGAGAAGCAAATATTTTTTAATACTGATCCTGAAGTCACACTTGACACTTCGAAAATTTTAAACAATTATTTTGTCTATTATTATGATGCTAAAACCACTAATATACCAGGTGAAATGACTTTTAAACTTGGTTTTATTAACAAAAAAAACACAAATATCCGCTATAGTTCTGACAAAGTCATAAAATTACAAAACCTAGAAAACGATTATAAAAATAAACTTTATCCTGAAGTAATTCTAAATAAAATCAAATATTCTGATCTTGTTCTAAAAAATAATAGTTCACTTGCAAGAAACGCGTTAAATAACAACAATTTTAAAGATCTTTTTGACATCAAAGAACAAGCACTTCAGTATAATAATTTCAAAATTTCA
This sequence comes from Mesomycoplasma ovipneumoniae, assembly GCA_009756935.1. The sequence continues at coordinate 46,521 of VZDP01000004.1, forward strand.
AAAGAAAATTTACAATTTCTTGAGACAAAAAAATACAATAATAAATTATATTTCCGTCTAAAATATGTTAATGGGCAATATACTGTTGAAGGATCAACTTGATATTTTTTAACAAATATAAATAACCAAAATATTCAGGCCAATATAGATTTAGATACACAAAACCCATTAGTTACTTTATTTGATTCTGGAAATGAAGTAACTAGAAGTCGTGAAATTGAACCTTATTATAAAGATTTATATTGAAATTACGATAATTCTACAAAGACAGCTAAATGAACATTAAAAGAAAAATATTTTTCTCAAACATTTTTAAAAAATAATCCTAAAAACCGGAAAATAAATCTGCAATTATTTGGAAATGCTTTAGTTCAAAATACCCGAAGACTTACCCGAATTAGCGGCGGAATGGACTTGCTTGAAAACAAACCAACTAAAGGTGGTTATGATTTTGTTTTTGACTTTGAAAAATTAGCAAAGGGCGAAATAATAGCAATTACTGAAGAAACCAAAAATGTATTTTTTGAAAATTCAGGGAAAAAATTTGAGAATTTTAAATTTACTTTAAGTGCTCAATATATCAAAGATCAAGGGATTGAATTTAAATTATGACTAAATAATTCAAATCTTGGTTTAATAGTTGATAATGTTCTTAACCATGTTGAAAAAGGCGCCGACTTCTATAATAGTTCAAAATTTGACACTTTTGATCCAAAAAAAGCCTTTATTTTACATAAAGCCGGAGCAAGAGTTCATATTGAATACACAAATTCGCTTGAAAATGAAGATTTTGGTTCTAAAACAAATCAGTTTGATTATAAAAATATTGACTATACTAATGAAGAACAACCAATTTCATTCTTTACCAATTCAGATGCTTACAATTTAGAAAAATATAATCCAAATCAAAATGTTCCTTATAAATTACATGAAGGGTATTTACAAGATTTAGAATTTTTACATAAATCTTGAGATACTAAAAAATTCCCACTAGCAAAAAATTTATTAGCTAGAACCTTTGGATTTAGTTTTGGAAGTGCAACTATGCTTGCAAAAGTAAATAATGACCCAGATGATGGTAAATTTTACATAATCACAAATAATCACGTCGAAGGTGGCGCAAGTTTTGATTTAAATACTCTTTTTGGTAAAGATTTAACTCATTCCTTATCAAATACTCGTTACATGGCTATTGCAAGTAAATATTATTCTAATTCAATTGATGGCGGTTATAGCTATTGAGGTGGACCAAACGCCGTCAAAAATGTTCCTACTTGGATAGTTTGAACTGGTATTAAACAACCGGATGTAGATGGAAAAAATCCAAAAAATGTTGACATAACTGTTTTAATTGTTGATATTAAACCTTTAATTAAAGCGGCTTATGAAAGCGGTGAGTTCCAAAAAGCAGCCTGATTATTAAATTGATATAAATTACCTAACTTAAAATTAAATTCAAATGGTCAAACAGATTTAACATTTTTTGGTCAAAATGTTAAACATTTTGGAATGAATGGATTTCCTTATGCAAAACAAAGTGGATATATAATTAATAGGGCTAATTCAGATCAACAAAATGTTACTATTTTGAATCAAACAGGTTATACTCCATCATATTTTAACGCTGGTAATTCCGGAACTGGAGTATTAGGGCCAAATGATGAGTATATTTCAACAATTAATGGAGGTTCACCACTTACATTTTTACAAAGTTGGAATTATTCAACGGCAAATTATAATTATTTTGGAATAAATTGACAAAATGAAAAACCACTTGAACTAAAAAGTAAATATAGTTTATCATCAATGATAATGAGACTAAATGCTCAAAATCCGCGTGAATACAGTCTTCCTTGGTTTTTCAAAGATTTTGAAAAATAAAATAATCTTAAAGTCACAAAAATTAGCTTATTAATTTAGTCTATTTATTTAAACTTTTCTATTTTTGCTGATTTTATTGACATTAAAACTAAAAGGTTCAAAATCCCGAGTTTCCCAGTTTGATGACATAATCCTAAAAAAGTGTCCTGGTTTATTATTTGGGCACTTTTTTAACTTTTTTGACAAACTCGGAAAAATAACTATCAAAGCAAAAACACTAAATTTTAAATCTAGCCATCACGAAAGAAAAATCTACTACTAAGCAAACTAAAAAAGCTAAAATTTTAACTTAAAAGGCAAAATTATGAATTTTTAAACTACTTTTTTAGTTTAAAACACTAACAAAAATCATAAAAAATATAACTACTATTTAAACTCAATGCAAATAGAAAACTCGTTTTATTTGCAGCGAGCCTAAAAAACATATGAAGTTTTGAAAGAACAATAACCAAAAGCCTTAAATTTATAGATTTCTAAACGGTTAAATTTAAGGCATACCATCATATTTGAAAATACAATGGAAAAGCCGCATTTTCAAATTTTTTTATGACAAAAACATTCTTAATTCCCCCTTAATTCTAATCTCAAAATTTATTAATTATTCTTAGTGAGGTTCATTATAACATAATTTTATTTTAGACCAAACATTTTTTTTTTTGCAAAAGGCCGATTTTAAAACAATAAAAATTAAGATTTTAGCCTCAAAAATCGCGGATTTACGGGCATTTTTTGTATTTATATTGACTAAAAAGTAAATTTTGCCATCAAACTGTCAAACTCAGGAAAATCCGCGCGAATACAATCTCGCTTGGTTTTTTCAAAAATTTTAAAAAGTAAAATAATTTTAGAGCCCAAAAATTAGTTTATTAATTTAGTCTATTTATTTTAAATTTTCTATTTTTGCCGATTTTATTGACATTAAAATTAAAAAGTTAATAATCCATTTACTCTAAAAAGTCGCAAAAATTTGTAAAAAAATACTAAAAAAAGAGTAAAATTTACTTTTAAAAGGTAAAATGAAGTAAATTTTACTTTTTTATTTAATAAAATAATAAAAAAACACCATTGTAGTGCTATAATTTTAAATATTTGATTAAAAACCACATAGAGGAAAAATATATATGCCTAAAAATACTAATAGATTAGCAATAGCAATAACCGCTGTTGGCGGTGTTGCTATTTTTGCAACGACTATTGGGCTTGTAACTCGAATTCGCTATACAGGAGAAAATCCCCGAGCTGAATTAGAAAGTTTAGTTTCGCGAGTCCAAAATGTTGCCTTTAAATCTGATGTCTTTGATGATTCTACCACATACAGCCAAATAAAATCACAACTTTTTGACCAAAGTGGAAAATTATTAGCTGGCACAGATTTAAATAAATTTATATCTTTTTACACACAGGTTAACTCCAAACTACGTAAATTTGAGCCAACTTTTGCACCAAATAAGCCATTTTTAGAATTTATTGACTTAATTCCAAATGATAATGATCAAAGTTTTGAGCTTCGTTTTCGTGCAAAGCACCAAGTTGATAACAATCACACAGCATTTTCAACCATTATTTCAAAAAAGGTGTCATTTGCACAACGTTCACAATTTGCTCTTGCCGAATTTAATTCAAACTTAGAAAAAATCACCAAAAGTTTCAAAGAAAATATCCAAAATCTAAGAAGAACAGATTTTAGCTCAAGTGTTATAAATCCAAGTTTAGTTGATCAAAAAATTGCATCGCTAACTCGTGCAGAAGATTTTGCCGCTGATATTAATAGAGCCCGAACTCAAAGCGAGGCTGTTGAAAAAATAAGTCAATATTTCCCTGATTTTCAAAAAATAATTAACGATTTAAACTTTGACAAAAATAATTTTTTCACTTTTAAACAAGGAACAATTTACAATTTTAGTTTAGAAAAACATCCTGGAACTAATAATTTTATTTCAGTTGGTCCAAATTCAGTTCCAAGTTTTTTAGTTAAGGCTGAATTAAGTGATGATGCAAAATTTGTGCTTAAAAATTTTAATATTGAAGATGCCCAATTGCTTGAAAAAATTGATTTAGTTCCGCAGGCTAGTTCAGGTTCTGAGTCAAGCCAAGGTGAAGAAAAACAAGCTAAACAGGCAACTTATTTTGCTGATGTAGACGATATTTTGTCAAAAATTTCACTTAGAAAATTACAATTTACTGATTTTAAAGTTGGAAGTCAGCCAGTTACTAATACTCAAGTTCAAGCTCAGGCTAGCTTATTAAGTTCTGGAGATATTAAGCAACTAGTTCAAGTTTCCTCTGAAGTTACCCAAAGTCAACCTCAAGCTCAAGCTGAAGGAGGAGCGGGAGGAGGAACTGGGCAACAAGCAACTTCAGGAACAACTGGAACAGACGCGGGATCAACTGGGACAGGTGGAGTGGCAGGCGCAGGAGCACCCGACTCAGGAACAGGATCAACTGGATCAACCACAGATCAGCAAACTAACGGAGAATCTGGCACAGAACAACCTTCTGTAACTACTCCAGCTGAACCTGAAGATAAAACAAAGGAATTAGTCAAATATCTTGAAATTTCAAATCGCACTACAAATGAATTTTTAGCTAGTTTTAATAAAAAAATATATTCTTCTATTAGAGAAAAATCTAAAGAAGTAGTAGATAAAATAAATTCTGAATTATTAATTAAGCCAATTTCCCTTGATTTTGGTGATTTTAATCAGTATTTTGACAAAAAACAACCTCAAGGTGTTGATTTTTATTTAGATCTTTCTAAAGCACAAGAAAAAGATGGCGTTAATACAGACAATTCAAACCTTGAAATCCCGGTTGTTATTAATCTTTATTCAAGTTTTTTTGGTGACTCAGAAAACAAACTTTTAGGATCTAAAACTTCAGTTTTTGAAATTCCTAATTTCAAGAAGGTTGGAACACAAACTGGTTCAGCGGGAACTACAGATCTCTCTTCTAATTTAGATACAGAGCGGAAAACATTCTATAATCTTGACGGTTTACCTACAACTTCGGCTTCTCAACCAACTTCAGTTTCTGTTTCTGCTTCAACAACAGGTGCGCAAACTACCCAAAATAAACAAATTAGAATCGGGTCAACAACAGCTTATATTTCTAAAACTGAGTTAGAAAATTTAATTGGAACTAGTACAACTGGTTCAACTAGTGAAGGAACCGGACAAACTACTGAATCAAAAGCTCCTAAATTTGAAGAAATTAAGAAAATTATCGGAAATCCTTTCCAATATGCATATGATTTTGATGCAAATGAGTCAATGCTAAAAGCTTGAGTTGGACAGCAAAAATTCCCTAAACTCGAAGATTTTGCTAGTTTTACGAAAAATAATTTCATTGCATCAGATTACAAAATAAAATCATTAAAATCTGATAAATTCTTCAAAAATGAGTATGATGTTGCTTCCTTTTATGCGTATTTAATCCAAATGGAACCTGCTCAAGTTTTAAATTATCTATTTGAAATTGCTAAAGCAAACGGTTTAGTTGATAAAAATGCTTCAATTAATCTAAATGATATAAAAGATGACAATATTTTCAAAATTGCCTCAGATGTTAAATTTAATACAACTGAAACTAACCCAGTTTATTCACTTGATTTTAACAACCAGTTTTTAGGTTTTGATTCTCGTGGTTGAATTTCTAATCTATTTTTACCAAAAACTGTTTGGCAAAAAACAAATACTTTAATTAATGACAGCGATATTTTTACTGAATTAAATAAATATTCACCTGTAAAAGTTGAAACAAGTTCAGGAACAAGTGATGATCTTTATAAAACATTGCAAGATGCTGCTAAAAAAATTAAAGAAGCACTGAAAAAACAAAGCTCCTCAATTTTAAAAGCTGGTAATGGTAGCGGTTCTGGCGGCGGAGGTGGCGCTGGTGGTTCAGATTCAACTACTCAAACTTCAATTCAAGCTGAAATCAAAAAATTCTTTAGTGAAAAAACACAACCACTTAGCACTTTAAAAGATTTATTGCTAGCATTTTACTTTAAAGCTAAAGAATTAACCAACTTTAACGCTTGATCAAAATTAGGTAGTGATCTAGACTATAAAATTGTTTTTGAAAAACACTCAGGTTCAACAGGTTCATCTTCAGGTACTAGTGAAACTCTTACTACACCTTCTGGACTTGAGGACTATAAATTAACTTATTATTACAAGGTTTTTGACAAAAAAACTGGTGTTGCTAAATATCAAACTCCAAAAATTGACTTAAATTTATGAGTTAATAAACAAGATACTCAAAGAACTGAAAGAGATGAATTAAACAAAGCTGTTTTAAGTATTCCACCATCATTTTCGCTATTTTACCTCAAAAAAGAGGATTTTGACAAGCTCAAAAAAGGTGATTCTACTGAAAATACTGAAGGTAAAAAATTCGAAGAAACTGCAGTATTCAAAGAAATTCAAGAAAAAATCCAAGAAAACAATAAAGATCTCAAACTCTCAGTTGTTTCAATAGATGAAGATAAAATCAGTCCGCAAAGATTTAAAGTTGTGAATTTGCAAATCGAAAAAACTACACCAACTACTGAAGGTTCTTCAACTGGTCAGTCAGTTAAGTCAAGTCTTAGTTTCCAAGTTAGAATTGCACTAGACGATACACAATAATAAAAAAAATTTCTACCATTTTAAAGGAGAAAAAAATGTTAAATAAAGAAAATAAGTCAAAAAGTATAAAAACAATAATTTCAACAGGTTTTTCGATCACCGCAATTCTTACAACAATCGTTGCAGTTCCTATTGGTTTAACAATTTTTGAGCGTTCATACAGTTCACAAATTTTTGGAAACGTTGATAAAAATGAAGTTGTCAATTTAAAAACTCAGTCCACCTTTAGCGAAGAAGATTTTATTAATGCTCTTAATAATCTAAAATTACATGACCAGTATAAAGATTTATCAGCAAAAACAGCCCTTTCACTGGCTAAAAACCCTTCATATGCATTTAATTTTTTAAATGCATATGACTTTAGTCCAATAACTAAACACAATTTTCGGGTAGTTTTAGACATTGAAAAAGCAAATGCTTCTGGCACTGAAGTAAAAAATGTCGTAGTTTATGCTCATTCAGATCAATTCAAACTTACTTATTCAAAACAAACTGACCTTAAAGGTTTTACCCAAAGTGATAAGGCTGATGGCGATTTAGTTGGATTCCAAATTGATCTTGAAAAGTCAAAACTAGAGCTAACAGGCACAAAAAATTCCAATTTAGTAGCTTCCGAAGTTGCTTTTAAACTTGATAATGACTTTCAAGCTTTTTATAAAAGAACACGTTCAAAATCACAAGCTTTTTCTGATGCTTTATTCCAAAATGGACTGGCTTATAATTTAGTTAATACTTTAGGTCTACCTTCAATTTTGGAAAAAGGTTATGTTTTAGCACCAAAAACAGTTGAAAACCAAAAAGCTAAACAAGAAAAAATAGTTATGGTTGGCGATTCAGATACCAAAAGAGTTGACAGTCTAATGAAAGTTGAAAACTTAGTTTTCAAAAATCTTAACGATCAAGCCGGAACTCTTTCAATTTCTTTTGAGCTAAAAGATCCAAGCGGCAAACTTATCAAAGAATTTGACTTTCCAATTTTAGGAATTAAAAAATTAAGCGATGATGTAAAAGCTGTTGAGCAAAAAATTCTTTCACAATTTAGTGATTTTGTTCAATTAAAACCACTAGTTCAAATTGCACTTGTCAAAGATAATCTAAGTTTGGCCCAAATCGTCTACAAAACTGATAATAACCCCGTTAATCTCGCAACAGTCTTGAGCAAAATTACGCAAAACTCACAACAAAATGGACGACAAAGCCAAGTTTCAACCCAACTTTTCCAAGATTCAGGTCAAAATTCACAAGCTAATAATGCCAAAGTTGACATAAACCGTCAAGATTTAAGTGCTTTTTTCAATTTAAAGTCTGAAAAATTCCAAGTTCCTGGACTTGATGGTTATTTTGTTAAAATTAACAGCATTAAATTAGCAGAAAATTTAACCCAAGCGCAAAAAGATAAACTTGTACAAGAAAATAAAGTTTCTTTTGAGGTTGATTTTCAAATAGAAAAACAACTAAATATTGAAGCTCCTTACCTTGAAAGTGAATTTGTTAAGTCAAATTATCCAAAAGTTCTTGAATCTTCGCTTGCAAGTTTAGGAAAAGGAAATGATTCTAAATTTGTTTTAGTTGATCTTGGTTCTTCAAAATCTAATGTTGAAGTTCAACTTGATTATGATGAAAATCAGCGAAAAGTTTTAAATGCTGTCTTAGAACAAAATTCAGAAGACTTTACAAATTTAGACAAAATTGATCCTCAAGATCCAAAGTTTGAAAACTTTAATCCTCTAGCTAAAACTTTTGAATTCAAAGAAAATCCTAATGGACCAAAATTAACTTTAGAATATGTTAAATCTCTTGTTTCAGAAGTTGTTGAAGATGCTAAAAAACAAAAAACTTTTACCGAAGTAGCCAAAAAACTTTTCATTTTAGATCTTGGAATGGAGCCTGAAAGTGCTAGCGCTCTGCAAAAATATATAGATCTAAACAAACCAAGATTTGAGCCTACTTCTAAAGACAGTGGTAGCGAAAAACCAGCTGAAGGTGAGAAAAAAACAGAAGAAGGTGAGAAAAAACCTGAAGAAGGTGCAACAACTGGAAGTCAATCAGCAGATTCTCAACCATCAACCGGTGTTCCAGCTGCTGGAGCTGGAGCTGCAACAGGAGAGGCAGTAGCAGCCGGAGGTGGCACAGCGGCTACAGGAGGCGCAGGCGGAGCTGGAGCTACCACATCCACCTCAACAACCGGAGCGCAAGCAACTTCAACAACCGGATCCCAAACAACCTCATCAACAACAGCATTCGAAGATGATTCAACTGCTAAAACTAATGATGATTCAACTACTGAAACTAAAACTGAAACAAATGAAGTTTCAACTTTTAAAGGTTTAGGTGTTGAACTTTGAGCATTTTTACAAAAATCTAATTATTCTGCACTTGGTCAAACTGATTATCAAGCAGAAGTAGTTACAAAATCTGATAGTCAAATTGATGTAATTCTTAGTTTTGGAACAAAAACTGAAACAGAACAAAAAGATTCAAATCCTAAAGCTATTTTCTCAATCACACAATTAGAAAATGATGCTGATTATGATGTTCTAAGAAGTTATAATCCAACCGTATTTTTTGATTTTCGTCAAAATCAAAAAACAGATGGAAGTGATAAAATTACAAAAATACAACCACTTAACCGTGGCGATGTAAAAATTGATCTTGAAAATGATAAAGATAATGTTGCAACTAAAGATGGGTTATTAGTAAAAAAAGCTGTTGAAATTAAGGAGGTTCCGGCAAGTCCACAGGAAGCGGCGGCTGTAACGGCAACTGAAGCAAGTACAACAGTAGCAACTACTGAAACCACAGCACCAACAACTACAACCACAACAGGCACACCGACCCCAACCCCTACTACTACAACAACAGAAACTCCAACACCAACTCCAATAACAGAAACAACAACTCCTACAACCACAACCGCAACTACTGCTATTGACTCCAAGAAACAAATTCTTGAATCTGGTGTAATATTTTTAGCTTTCCAACCGCGTAATATTAAAGACAATAAAAAACATTATTTAATCGCATCTGGCGACGGTAAAGGTATTTTTATTAAGAAAACCAAACTAGGTGATGGAAAAACTGAGAAATTTGCCTTAGGTCTTGATGAAAATCCGGGTTCTAACGGAGGTTCAAAGGTTGATTCAATTGTTGCTTTAATTTCTGGAGTTGATGGTGAAGCCGACACTCGACTTCAGTTTGAAGAACCAACTTCTGGTTCTAATGGCGGCGGTGGCGGTGGTTCAAATAATGGGTCTACTGCTGAGGCAAAAAACATAATTCAACTAGTTTTTGGAGTGCCCGCTCCTGATCCTTTCAGACAAACTAATGTAAATAAAGAAGATGCTGATGACTTTGACTTTATTAAAGATGGAGATCTAATTTTCTTAACTTTAATAAAAAATCAAAATAAATGGACAATTTGACTTACTTCATCAAAAGCAAAAAACCCTTACAGTCAAAGAATTTCTAGTACTTTAGACCTAACTTTAGGTGGTCATTTTGATCATAGTAAAAATCTAACTTGAACTCATTTAGGTCCTAAAGCTGAAGCAACTTCTACAACTTCATCTGGTGGAACTGAAGCTCAAACTCAAACCAACACAGCCCCAACCTCATCTCCAACTCAAATCTTGTTCAAAGGTTTTGCAGTTTATGACTCACCTACTTTAGCAACAAATGTTGAGACAGTCTCAACCTTAAATAATCTTTTTATTAAAAAATTCATTAAATAATTTTTTAATAAAACAATAGATAAATTAAAAAGTAAACTTTTAAAGGCAAAAGTTTACTTTTTTACATTAATAACAACAGTTTACATTAAAATATAAAATAAATCATTATAATTATTATATTATGCGAACAAACCCTTTTTATTCTGGAATTAGACTAATAGATCTTCCACAACCAGTTTTAATTAGTCTTTCTGTTATTTTCTTTGTTCTTGCGATAGTTTCAATTTCATTTCACAAATATACAAGAAAAAAAATTCAACAATACAAAGAACTTCAAATGGAAGATTGAAAAAGAGAAAATCCGGGCAAAAAACATTTTACTTATGAACAGACAAAAATGTTTTTACCCGCTTGACAAAGAGCAAAATACAATGCCCATATTTTTTTGTGTGTAATTTTTGTTGTTGGCGGTTTTGTTTTTGCATTTGGCAACACCTTAACAACTTTATAAGTCTAATTTTGTTGTTTTTGTCTTTAAAATTATTTTTTCTTAGTTTTTTCCAAAGCTGGCAGGAATTGACAATAAAATTTTTAATTTATTTACCCCACAAATATAAAAAAATCCTATAAATTCATAGGGTTTTTTTATTTTTTTTGTGTCAAAAAAAAAAAAAAAATTATTTTGAAAAAAAATTTTCTTAAAAGACTTTTCTTTTTGGTAAAATTATATTCCATTTAATTTTTTAATTATTTAAAGAGCTATTTAGAGGTGGAAAAATGAGTCAAGAAAACAACAATTTAAAAATTAAACAAAAAAATGATTACTATAACCTTTCAGTTTCGCCTCTGGAATATGCCTATAATAATTTTTCAGGCAAAATGCGGTCAGTAAACTGAAATGTCATCAATGATCCTAAAGATTTAGAAGTTTGAACCCGTGTAGTTCAAAATTTCTGAATTCCAGAAAAAATTCCGCTTTCAAACGATTTAGAATCATGAAGAAGTCTGTCATCAGAATGACAACAACTTGTAACCCGAACTTTTACTGGTCTAACTTTGCTTGATACAATTCAGGCAACAATTGGCGATGTAGCCCAAATTGGTCATTCTCTGACCGATCACGAGCAAGTTATATATGCTAATTTTGCTTTTATGGTAGGAGTTCATGCTCGCTCTTATGGTTCAATTTTTTCAACTTTTTGTTCAAGTGAAGAAATCGAAGAGGCACACAATTGAGTAATAAATAACGAAAAATTACAAAAAAGAGCAAGAATTCTAATCCCTTTTTATGTTGGAAAAGATCCTTTAAAATCAAAAGTTGCTGCCGCACTAATGCCTGGTTTTCTACTTTATGGTGGTTTTTATCTCCCTTTTTACCTTTCTTCAAGATCAAAACTGCCAAATACTTCTGATATAATTCGTTTAATTTTACGTGACAAAGTGATACACAATTATTATTCAGGCTATAAATATCAAAGAAAAGTTGAAAAATTAAGTCCTGAAAAACAAAAAGAAATGAAAGACTTTGTTTTTGATTTACTTTATAAATTAATTGACTTAGAAAAAGATTATTTATATGACTTATATTCTGAAGTTGGAATTGCTGAATCTGCAATAAAATTTAGTCTTTATAATGCTGGCAAATTTTTACAAAATTTAGGATATGACTCACCTTTTACAAAAGAAGAAACTGAAATTGAACCTGAAGTTTTTAGTCAATTATCAGCTCGGGCAGACGAGAATCATGATTTTTTCTCAGGAAATGGTTCTTCTTATGTAATGGCCCTTGCTGAAGAAACTGAAGATGAAGACTGGGAGTTTTAAAATGGAAAACAACAAAAAACCCTATGAATTAGGTGATTATTCTAAACCTAAAGGCGAAATTTTTCTTGTTTATTTCTCTTCAATTTCTAATAATACTCACCGTTTTATTGAAAAACTAGGCTTTAAAAATCAAAGAATTCCAATTGATATTGACTCTCAAATTCAAGTCAATCAAGATTATGTACTTTTTTGTCCTACTTACAGCGGCGGAAAAGGTGAAACAAGCGGTTCGGTACCAAAACCGGTAATAAAATTTTTAAATAATGAGCAAAACCGTAAATTTTGCAAAGGAGTTATTGCCTCTGGAAATACTAATTTTGGCGATACATATGCTCTTGCTGGCCCGGTTTTGTCAAAAAAATTGAATGTCCCCTTTTTATATCACTTTGAGCTCTTAGGGACTTCTGACGATGTTATTAATGTTAAGACAATATTAAATAATTTTTGGGAAAAATAAATGAAAACACACGACAAAAATCACGCTTTTAGTTCTAGCAGCTCTGAAAGTTATATTAGCCTAAATGCAAAGGCCAAATTATTTTCAAAAAATCCAGATGCATATAAATTTGATATTTTAGCCGGGCAAAAATATATTAGCGAACATATTGAGCCTCGATTTAAAGTATTTAATTCGTTCAAAGACCGAATTAATTTTTTGCTTAGCCAAAATTATTATGACCCTGCAGTCATAAATCAGTACTCATTTGAACAACTTGAGGAATTAAATCAAAAAGCTTGAAGTTATAATCATTTTTTCCCTTCATTTATGGGTGCTTTTAAATTTTATTCTTCATATGCCCTAAAATCTGATGATAATTTAACATATTTAGAACATTTTCCTGACCGGGCTTTGTTAAATAGTTTATTTTTGGCTAACGGAAATTTTGAAGATGCTAGGCAAATTCTTGAGCAAATAATGCTAGGCAGATTTCAACCAGCTACCCCAACTTTTTTAAATGCAGGAAAACTAAGAAGAGGAGAGTTTGTTTCTTGCTATTTAATTAGAGTTGAAGACAATATGGAATCAATTTCGCGGGCAATTACAACTTCTTTGCAACTTTCAAAGCGTGGTGGCGGAGTTAGTGTTTTGCTAACAAATTTACGTGAACTAGGGGCACCAATTAAAAACATTGAAAATCAAGCAACAGGCGTAATTCCTGTCATGAAAATACTTGAAGACTCTTTTTCGTATGCAAACCAACTTGGACAACGTCAAGGAGCTGGTGCTGTTTATTTAAATGTTCACCATCCTGATATTTTGTCTTTCCTTGATACAAAAAGGGAAAATGCTGATGAAAAAATAAGAATAAAATCGCTCTCTCTGGGCGTTATAATCCCAAATATAACACTAACACTGGCCAAAAACAACGAACAAATGGCACTTTTTTCTGTTTATGATACCGAAAAGTTTTACAAAAAACCTTTTAGTGACATTTCAATCACCCAAGAATACTACAAAATGCTAGATAATCCCAAAATTAAAAAAACCTTCATTTCAGCAAGAAAATTATTTCAAACAATTGCTGAACTACAATTTGAAAGCGGTTATCCTTATATTTTATTTGAAGACACTGTTAATGATGCAAATGCTCATCCTGATCGGGTTGTAATGTCAAATTTATGTTCAGAAATCACTCAACCTTCAACTCCAAGTTCTTATTTTCCTGATCTAAGTTTTAAAGAAATTGGCCAAGATATCTGCTGTAATTTAGGTTCGCTAAATATTGACAAAGCCATGGAATCAGGTAAAGATTTTCAAAAAATGGTTCACTATTCAATTGTCGGACTTGATAGTGTCTCAAGAAATTCTGATCTTTCAGTTGCCCCTTCAATTCAAAAAGGGAATAATTTAAACCACGCAATTGGACTTGGAGCTATGAATTTACACGGTTTTTTGGCCAAAAACCAAATAATGTATGACTCAGAAGAAGCTCTTGACTTTACAAATATTTTCTTTTATTGTCTAGCATTTTCTGCTTTTAAGTCTTCTTTAGAATTGGCAAAAAAATTCGGTCCTTTTGCTGGTTTTGAAAAAACCACATTTGCCAGTGGCAAATATTTTGAAAAATATACAAAAGTTGATAGCTCAACTTTTGTACCAAAAACCGCTAGAATTCAGCAACTTTTTGAAGACTATCAAGTTGCAATTCCGTCCCGTCAAGACTGGATTGAACTGGTAGAGCAAATTAAAATTCACGGAATTGCCAATTCACATTTAATGGCCATTGCTCCAACTGGGTCAATTTCCTATCTTAATTCTTGCACCCCATCACTCCAGCCGGTTGTTGCCCCTGTTGAAGTTAGAAAAGAAGGAAAATTAGGAAGAATTTATGTTCCTTCATATCAATTAGGTCCAAAAACATATGACTTTTATCAAAAAGGAGCATACGAACTTGGACCAATTCCAATTATTAACATCGTTGCCGAAGCCCAAAAACACGTGGATCAGTCAATTTCAATGACATTATTTTTAACTGACAAAGCAACAACTAGAGATTTAAATAAAGCATATATTCATGCCTTTAAAAAAGGTTGCAAGTCAATTTATTATGTAAGAATTCGCCAAGATGTCCTTGAAGATTCAGAAAACTATGAATTTTGCGAGTCTTGTGCCGTTTAATTTTTCAAAATAAAATATTTTGAAAAATTTATTATCTAATATTGATTTTTAATTCTTTCAAGATTTTTATTGTATTTTTCCAGATAAGCTTGAGTTACTTGATCAATATTTCAGTTCAAAATTTCAATAAAACCAAGGAAATATTCAAACAAATTAACAAGAGTTTCTTTTTCCTTTTTATGCAAAAAATCAGCGGCTAAAATAAAGACTTTTTTAAATTGTTCGTTAATATCTTTGTTTTGAACAAATTTTGTTTCAAAAACTTGTTGGCTTTGAAAATGAATTCCGGCTGAAACAAGAAAATGAATTGCATCAACAAATTCTTCGATAGTTTTATCAAAATTAGACTTTTTGTTAATTTTTCAATATTTAAAGCTTTCAATTTCATTTGCAAATTCAGCAATTTCGACTATGGCAGCAATTATTACCTTATCTTGCCATTGGTGATCAACCTTTGTGATTAAATCATTACCATAACTATATTCAGCAAAAAGTTTATCTAAAATTTTTTGTTTTTCAAAAATTAGTTTTAAATCAACAATCATATTACTTCACACAAAAAAATATATAATTAATAAATGTATAATTATATATTTTTTTGTTAATTTTTCAAAGAAAAAAATTATTTTGCTTTTTCCAGAGTTTCCTGGTTTGATGGCAGAAATTCACTTTTTAGTGGATAAAAATATACAAAAATAACGGTAAATCCGTGTTTTTTTAGCTAAAGCCTTAATTTTTATTATTTTAAAATCAGCCTTTTGTAAAAAAAAAAAAAAAATGCTTGGTCTAGAAAAAAATTCTGTTATAATTAGAGTCACTTGAGAATAATTAATAAATTTGATATTGAATTAAGGGGAATTAGTTATGTTTTTGTCATAAAAAAATCAGAAAATGCGAATTATCCATTATGTTTTTAAATATAATGGAATGCCTTAAATTTACCCGTTTAGAAATCTTTAAATTTAGGGCTTTTGGTTATTGTTCTTTCAAAACTTCATATATTTTTTTAGGCTCAATTTAAGTAAAAACGAGTTTTCTATTTACATTGAGTTTAAATAGTAGTTGTTTTTTTCTTTCGTGAGTGTTAGATTTAAAATTTAGTGTTTTTGCTTTGATAGTTATTTTTCCTTTGTTTTCCAAAAAGTTAAAAAAGTGCCCAAAAAACAGACACTTCCTAAATCGAAGATAAAAATGCAACGTATTAGTGATTTATTAAGATATCAAAGTAGAAATCATATCTATTCCAAATGTTTGGATCGCTAGGGACATCATCGTGATTTTTAAGTATCATTTGCTGATCTAAAGTGTTAAATTCAACCCTTTGTCTTAATTTTTGCAACATCGTTACTAAACCAACCTAGTTAATTTTTGTTTTTTCATAATGTATAATTATACCATAAAATTACTTAAAATGCTATCAAATGCTACCAATAAAAATTAAGGTTTTACATTCAAAAAACACCGATTTTACGGGTCTTTTTTCATATTTATATTCACTTTTTAGTGGATAAAAATATACAAAAATAACGGTAAATCCGTGTTTTTTTAGCTAAAGCCTTAATTTTTATTATTTTAAAATCAGCCTTTTGTAAAAAAAAAAAAAAAATGCTTGGTCTAGAAAAAAATTCTGTTATAATTAGAGTCACTTGAGAATAATTAATAAATTTGATATTGAATTAAGGGGAATTAGTTATGTTTTTGTCATAAAAAAATCAGAAAATGCGAATTATCCATTATGTTTTTAAATATAATGGAATGCCTTAAATTTACCCGTTTAGAAATCTTTAAATTTAGGGCTTTTGGTTATTGTTCTTTCAAAACTTCATATATTTTTTTAGGCTCAATTTAAGTAAAAACGAGTTTTCTATTTACATTGAGTTTAAATAGTAGTTGTTTTTTTCTTTCGTGAGTGTTAGATTTAAAATTTAGTGTTTTTGCTTTGATAGTTATTTTTCCTTTGTTTTCCAAAAAGTTAAAAAAGTGCCCAAAAAACAGACACTTCCTAAATCGAAGATAAAAATGCAACGTATGGTATAATAATATTATACTTGCATTTTTTTATTCTTGGAGTATCATGGAAAAAAGAAAATTTAAACATTTTAGTTTTGAAGATTTAGTAAAAATTGAGTTTTTATTGCAGCAGAACAAAAGTATTAGATTTATTGCTAAGCAACTTAATGTTGCACCCTCAACTGTCTCAAGAGAAATTAAAAGAAATTTAAATGAATATGGAATTTATGAAGCTAATTTGGCAATAACAAAAAGGCGAAAAAGATATTATCATAGGTATTATTTTAGATTTGTTGTGTTAGGAAAATATGAGGAATTTAGCAAAATTTTTGCAGTAAAATATGACAAAAAAGTCCACGGAGTTAAGGCGACATATTTTTATATAGCAGAAAATTTTCCCGACATTGAAAGACCATCTTTAAAGACTGTTTTTAACTGAATTAAAACTAATAAATGGGTATTAGTTAGGAGTGACAGACTCAGAAAATATTACAAAAAAGGCGGAAAAAGAACCAGAAATGCCGTGCAAAGATTAGTTCCAGAAGGTTATGTAAAACCCATTTGAGCACGTGATAAATCCATAGATTCTAGGCAAGATTTTGGACATTGAGAGCTAGATTTAGTAGTTGGCAAAAAGGCTAGCGGACATGATAATATCTTAACTTTAGTAGAAAGAAAAACTAGAAAATTATTTGCTAAAAAAGTGCGAAACAAAAATCCCAGAACCATCAATAAAGCCATCAAAGATCTTGCAAATGAAAATAATTTACATATCAAAACTATCACTTGTGACAATGGGATTGAATTTGAGGAAATTGCGATATTGGCATATTGATTAAAAGTAATAATTTATAAAGCAGAACCATATGCTTCATTTCAAAGAGGTTCCAATGAGCATGCCAACGGATTAATTAGAAGGTTTTATCCAAAAGGTTTTGATTTTAACCTAATTAGTGATGATGATTTACAAAATACTATAAGTAAAATTAACTCAATGCCTAGGGAAATTTTTAATTGAAAATCCGCTTTAGAGGTCTTTAATGATAACTTAGTTATTTAAGATTTAAAAAAAATCGCCAAACGGCGATTTCAAAAATATCTATGTGTTGCATTTATGTTTTTAATTTGGGAAGTGCCCAAAAAACAGACACTTTTTTAAGATTATCTCATCAAACTGGGAAACTCGCAAAAAAAATTATTCTGGTTTTTTTGAATTATTTAAAATAGTTTTTCGAGCATTTTCAGGCAAAGATTTGCCATATTCAAAGTAATGGCCAATTTCCTTAAAGGCATTTTTACTTATTTTTAATTTTTCAAATTCTTCTGGTTCGAGACTTAATTTTATTGGCTGATTTTTCTCAATTTTTTCAACAAAATCAGGATCAGGTACAAATGCTGAGGAAATTCCGACAAAATCAGAAAATTGAATAGCTTCGACTGTTTTTTCTAAGGAATTTATTGAACCACTAGCGATAACCGGGATTTTTCCTTGTAATTTTTCATAAACTACATCGGAAATTAAGCGGTTAAAATTATTTGATTTTGAACGAACTTTGTCACGAAAAACGTCAAAACCCCAACCGGCAATTGCAAGGTAAGAAATTTTTATCCCCCTTTTTTCGATTAAATCTAAGAAATCTAGGAAATTTTCGACTGTGTAACCTAAATTATCGCCTCTTCGTTCCTCAGGTGTTGCCCGGTAACCTAACAAAAAATTAGGATTTTTTGATTTTAAAATAGTTTTTTGTACCTTTTCTAATATTTCTACTAAAAACCGAGATCTATTTTCAATATTTTGACAGCCATATTTATCATTTCGCTTGTTAGTATAATGTGAGAAAAATTCTTGTGGTAATAATTTTTGGGCTGAAGAAATTTCAACCCCATCAAAACCAGCCTTAATTGCCCTTAGACAAGCATCTGCATATTGGCTAACAATTTTTTGAATTTGTTTTTGTGTAAGACGAAAAACCTTGTATTTTACAGGATAATTTCGCTTTTCAGCACTAGGTCCATAGCAAAAACCATCTTTTTCAATTTTTGAAACAGAGTGAGAACCAGCATGAATTAATTGCAAAATTGCGATACTTCCCTTTGATTTTATTGCTTTTGCAAGTTTTGCTAGACCTTCAATATCGCTGTCATTTTCGATACTATGACCATATTTGAACAAACTACCTGATTTACAAACGTAAACTCCACCTGTAATTGTCATTGGTGCACTATGGGCTCTTGCGCTAAAAAAATCTAAATCAGCTTGGCAAACTTGGCCCATTTCAGAAAGATTAAGATTAATTGGACTAAAAATAAATCGGTTTTTTAATGTGAAATTACCAATTTGATACGGTTTAAAAAGTTTGTTTTTCATATTTAGTTTAAAAGTAAGTTACAAATTTCTTCTTCATCAACCTTTTGACTAAAATAATCATCCAATTTTGCATCTTTTAGCCGATTTAATAGTTGATCTTGAGTTAATTTTGTGCCAATTAAAAAATTTTCTAACTCTAAAAGTGATTTTTTCGGGAAAAAATCACCTGAAATTTTAATTTTGCTAATTTTTTCTTCATCAATTTCTAAGGAAAATGTGATTGTTCCAACTTTTGTTCTAATTGATCTGTTGAACGAATAATTTGGACTAAGTCCTCAAACAAAATCCCAATTTTTGTATTTTTCAGCAACCATTTTGTCAATTTGAACTCAATCACTATCAGTAAGTTCGTATTTTTTAAACTTTTCTTCTGAATTTACTTTCAAAAATTCAGTCAAAAATAAGTCTTTCACTTCAAAAATGGAAAAATTTTGGTATTCTTGTGAAAGCTTATTTTTTAAATTAGTTACCCGTTGAGAAACAGATTTTATTCCTTTTGCTTCAATTTTTTTCTGGTTTGGAGTTAGAATTTTGCCAATAAAGTCAAAATCTACATCATATAAAAGTGAAAAACCTGCATAAATTCTATCATTTACAAGCGACATTGCTGCCCCAGAAACTTTTTTTCCTTCAATTTGAAGGTCATTTTTTCCACTAAATTGCACATTTTTTATCCCTAAGTTTTGCAAAACTTTAACAACCGGTTCATAAAATAGTGCATAATTTCCGAGTAAATTTTTATTTTTTTCATATGGGAATGAAAAACAAAAATTTACTCCATTTCTATCCAAATAAATTGCACCGCCGCCAGTATCGCGTCTAACAACTTCAATATTTTTTTGCTTTAAAAGTTCAAGGTTAACTTCAACACTTGGATTTTGGAAATAACCAATTTGGACATGTGGATCACAAATATAAGGAAAAACAATTGTTTCATCTAGTTTTAAGTTTTTGATTGCTCAATATTGAATTGCGAGCAAAATTGCACCGTCAAAAACTCATTTTCCATTACGTTTTGGTTCGATTAAGTACATTTTTATTCCTGTTCTGTTATTTTTTGTAGAAGTAATTTAATATCCTCATGAAAAAAATAGGATTTTTCAAGAATATCCTTGTTAGTACGGTATTTTTTCTGATTTATAACTAGATATTTTGCATTTTTAAATTTTTTTGTCATCTCTTGAAACGGCAATTTAATTAATTGCGGGGTTGTAAATCCAACCCCTATTTCAAGAAAAACTAAATTTTTATCTTTATTTTGTTCAATAAAATTATTGTAATTTGCTTTTTGGTTGTCAAAGTTTTGGTCTTCAACCATTCCTTTAAACGAAATTCTTTTGTTTATTTCTAAAAAGGCATTACATTCTGGGCATTTTGGCAATAAATTATAATCAACCTTCATATTTTTTTGATTTTGTACCATTTTTAGAATTAATTCATCATCCTGGTATAAAAAATTTTTACACATTTTTGAGCACTGCATTAAATTATATTTACCCTGGATGTAAAAAATTTTTTGATTGTCAAATCCTGATTTTTCAAAAAAACTATCAGAATTTGTGGTTATTATAAAAAAATTTTTATTTTCTAAAATTTTTTTCAAATTCAAAAAACTTTCTGATTCTTTAAGATCTAAAAAATTAACTTTCGCAAATCTACTATGAAAAGCTCAGTATGTTTCTCATGATCCAAAATCATAGAGTGAAGCTTGAAGCATATCTAAAAAATGGTATTTTTCGATAAAATCTTTAAAATTATCACTGAATTTTGATCCATAATAATTATTTCCATCTGCACTTGTTAGTCCTGAACCAACTCCAACAACAATTGTATCAGCTGAATCAAGGATTTTCTTGATTTTTATCGCTTGATCTAGGATACTAAAAGTCCTCAAGTTCATCAAATTCACTTTGGTCTATATCTTTTGCTTTAAAAAGTCAATTTTTGTCTGACTCATGCGAATTCAAAATTTTTGGATCCTTTTCAGCTAATTGATTAAGTTCAATAATTCTACATTTTAAGGGTGTTTTTATTGAAAAAACAGTTTTTGATGCTTCAATTTTAGCGACAACATCACCTTTTTCTAGTTGTTTTTTATTCGTAAATTTTAAAAATCCGATTGTTCCAAGATCATCTTGTAATTCGGCCGTTAAATAAACAGTAAAAATTTCATTTTTTTGTTCAATTATCAAGAAATTAGCAATTTTTTTCATAGCAATCCTCTTAAATTTTTTGTTAATATCTAAAATGATATTACCACAAAAAAGCAACTAATGGCAAAAAATCTATAAATATAAATAAATCAGTTCAAAAATTCGATAAATTAGTATATTAATTTCAAAAAAATCAAGAATATAGTGTCAAATTGAAAGAATGGAGAATCGCATTTAAAAACAAAATTATAAACACTCCCAACTTTTTTATAAAATTATAAAAAATTATTGTAGATAAAATTAAAAATCAGTATGACTCTAATTAAATAATTTTTACTTTCTTAGCAAATTATAAACTTTAATTAAAAAAATAATTTGGAATGCAAAAATATTTTGTAAAAATGGTATAATAGCAAATGCATAAAAAAAAAAAAAAAAATAGTGATAATTATCATCATTATTTTTTGGAAAGGCATATCCGTGTTTATTTCAAAATTAAAAAAAATTTTAGGCTTCGCATTTATTGGCCTTATTCCTGTAACATTTTTTTCCTATAGTAGCGTACATAACAATATAAATTTAACAAACCAAAACTCACAACCTCAATCATTTTCATATTATCATTATTATCAAAACAAAGCATTAAGAGCAAAAAAAGCGTGGGGTATTTTAAAAGAAATTTATAGATCAAATCACAAGGGGCAATATATAATTCCGTCTTCCATATTTAATCCAAACGGTATTGATTTTGAAGAAAATCACAAATTCCGAATAACCAATCAAGGAGAATTAGAAATTCTTATTAAAGGTATTAAACAAGTTGTATATTGGGGCGGATTATTTTGGCAAGATAAAGCTGCATGAATAGGAACAACTGAAATTAAGTACAGAAAAACTAACAACTTTTCTAATTATTATAATTCTAAACCTGAACGAATTCAATTGAATGCGCATGCTTGAATTTCTGGACTAGCTACCCCGTCTTTTGAAATAAATGGTAAGGTAGCTTATGCTACTGAAAAAAGGCAAGTAACTGCTGAAATTGGAGCATCAGCAAAATTGGAATTTAATTCCTATGAATTAATAGAAACTTTTGAAAAAAGCAATGCTGATAGATTAGTAATCAATTATCAAGGTACTGGATGGAATTATAGCATATCAGATTTTGGTCAATATGCAACCGGATTAGTGATAGACGACTATGAATATACTTCAATCTCGACAAATAACCCGCTAATTCCCGAGAAAAATTCAAATTACGGATCCACCATATTCCCACATTATATGGATGAAAAAAGTAAATTTTAATAATGATAAAAATAGAAAATTTAACTAAAAAAATTAATAACAAATTTATTTTTAATAATTTAAATCTGGAAATTCCTTTAAATAAAATTACATTTGTAATTGGAAAATCTGGAATTGGTAAATCCACTCTAATTAATTTAATTGCCGGATTTACAAAAAAAGACAGTGGAAAAATCTCCTTTTTTGATGAAAATGGTTCTGAAATTAAAAAACCATTAGTTGATGTTGTTTTTCAAGACTTTAATTTAATTGAGTCATTAAGTATAAAAAATAATATTTTAATAGCGAATCACATTTTAAATCGCGAATCTGATGACTTAGAAATACAAAAAGCCGCGAATTCTATTGGTATTGAAAGCAACAAATTAGATCAAGTAGCGAAAAATTTATCGGGCGGTGAAAAACAACGTGCTGCATTTTTAAGAAGTTTATCAAGAAAAAGTGATTTTATTTTGCTTGATGAGCCAACTGGTAATTTGGACCATGAAAATTCCATTGCTTTACTTGATTTATTAGTTAAAGCTTCTGAAAATAAAACAATATTAGTGGTCAGTCACAATTTAGAATTTGCAAAAAAATATGCTGACAAAATCATTCGCATTGAAAAAGGGAAAATTTCCGAAGAAAACATTGACAAAAGTGAAGAAAATTTAGCAATTAACAATGAAAAAAGTAGTCAATTAGTTTCTTTTAAGAGTTCCTCCTATTCGAAAATTGCAAAAATTAAGCAAGAATTAAAAACAGGTTTATTGCTTACTCTGGCAGATTATAAATCAAAAATAGTTTCAACCATTTTATTTGTAATACTCTTTCTAATAAGCATTTTTGGAACATTATTATTTGGTGTTTTTAATTTAAATATTTCTGCTTCTAATTCTCTTAAAGTTAATGAATTGCAACTTGATTCTGTTTTAATTAGCAAAAAATCAGAAACAAATTTAACAACCTTCACAGATAATGACATTAATAATCTCAGTGAAAAAAATAAAACAATAAAAAAAATTATCCCTTTCTTTACTTTCCCATCATTAGGTTTTGAATATAATGACAAAAGAAAGTTAGGAGCACATATTGATTACATTGATGAAAGTGAATTTTTTAAAAATAGGTTCAATTTTGATCAAAAAAATTTAATAGGAAGAAACATTGAAAACATAGATGAAATTATAATTTCAAAAGAAGCAGCTACAGAACTAGATATCAAAGAACCAAAAGGACAAGAAATTGCCGTTTTAACTGGTGCAAAAGATAAAAAAACATTAAAAGTTGTTGGAATAAATAATTTAGTTAATGCAAAAAAATTAAACCTAAGTTTTTTGCATCATAAATTCGGTGAAGATATCGAATTACAGAGTAGCAAAAACAGGGAACCAGACAATCCACAAACCAGTCAGACCAAAAAAATAGAACCAATTATTTTAAGGTTATATTTTGAAAATGATAATTTGGAAAATAATATTGACAATTTTATTGAGAATAATAAAGAGTATAATGTTGACTCCTCATTAAAAGGTGTAACAAAATTAACTTATAATTTACAAAATTTTATAAATTTAATTGTTGGAGCAATTTTAATTGTTTTTATAGCGATTTTATTAATACAAACGATTTTTTATACAAAAAATTTAACTGATTCAAAAGTAAAATTAATTGGAATCCTAAAGGCGCTTCGCGCTAAGACATGGCAGATTTTTCTTTATCATTGATTAAATATAATTATAATTTCATTTCTAATTTTAGTCATTAACTTATCAGTGTCTCTCCCCTTAATTCCAAAAATTTACATTAAAATACTCGGTGAAGATGCCATATATCCTTCGACTTCACAAATAGTAATGTTAATTTTCATAATATGAATAGCAATGTTTTTTATAATTTCATTTATTTACTTATTGATTTCATGGATTAATTATAGAAAACCTGTCACAAAATTGCTAAAATTCGATCAATTTTAACGATTACTTTTTAAAAATAGATAATTTAGTACCAAATATTTTTTTCAAAATATTTGGTATTTTATTTTTTTAGAGTGGAGATAACCACCGGAAAAAGTGCCATATTTTAACATAAGACTTAATTTTGCTGAGAGAAATCAAAAAAGTGTCTGAATTTTTTAAATTAATATACTAATTTACCTATAATTCATAGGTTTTTTTGTAGTTTTCAAACAAAAAAATCTTAAGTATTTTTTTGTTCTTCAAATATAAAATACAGCCATTTTCAAATTTGAGAGTAATTTGAAAATGGCTAAATTTATATAACTTTGTTTAGAAATTTATTTTTAGGTTATTTTTTAAAAAAAAGATAAAAACCTGAAATTATAAAGACAAAACCAAACACAATAAATATAAAAATTACAAGTCTAATTATCTCTTTTTTAAAATCTGATCAGTTTTTATTGCGTTTTTTTTGGTAAAATCAAAGAAAAACAGCAATCAAAAACAGAAAAATGGCAATTAAAATTGAAAAAATTAAGTATAAAATCATAAGATTTTATGATAATTCAAGGTAAAAAAGCACTTTTTGGATCATTTTTTCAATTCCTTTTTGATTAATTTTTCTAATGTCATAACTTTTAGGATTTTCTTGGAAATATTTTTCAACTTCGTTAGAAAAATTAACTAAAAGGTCAGTGCCAACATTAATTTTGTTAATTCCAAAATTGATTGCTTTTTTAATTTCTTCTAGAGAAAGGCCGCTGGTTCCGTGCATAACAAGCGGGATTTTATAGTCTTTTTTAAAGTTTTTAACTAAATCTCAATCTAAATTAGCCTTTTTTTTGTAAATTCCGTGCGCGGTTCCAAAAGCAATTGCAAGAAGATCTGGTTGTGTTTTTTGGTAGAATTTTTTTACACTATCAATTTCAACAATTTGTTCAGTATTTTCTTGATGACCAATTTCTTTGCCGCCAATTTGACCTATTTCTAGCTCAAGAAAAACATTTTTTTTATCAGCAATCGATTTAGCTTTTACTGATTTTTCAATATTTTCATTAATTGGAAATGTTGAACCATCAAACATTGCAGAATTAAAGCCAAATTCAAGGTATTTTTCAAAAAGATTTAAATCATCACAGTGATCAAGGTGAAAAATAAATTTACCAGAGGAATTTTGAATCGCCGATAAAATCATAGGTGCTAAAATTTCAATCCGCGAATATTTTATCGCCCCTTGACTTACCTGAATAATTAAAGGTTTTTGGGAAATTTCGCCTGCTTTAATTACGGCCAAAAGTGTTTCTAAATTTAAAACATTAAAAGCAAAAATTGCTTTATTTTCTGCATTTAGTTTCAAAAATACAGATCTTGGATCAATAAGTGCCATTATTTTCCTATTATTTTGCGAACGTGGTCAGCAACAAATTCAACATCAGTGCCAACTATAATTTGCAAACCTTTATTGCCAACACGAACGATACCTCGACCACCAGCTGCAAGAATTTTTGCATCTAACTGATCATCTTTTTTATTATCTTTAACAATAAGTCGCAGTCTTGTTGCACAATTTGAGACTTCTTCAATGTTTTCTTTGCCTATAATTCCAATAAATTCTAGTGCCATTTTTTCATATTTATCACTAACTTTATCAATGTTTTTAGCTATATTTTCATTATGCGGGTCTATTTTTTTAGCGCTGTCAGTTTCTAGATTTTCACTGTTAGTGTTTAATTCGAGTTCAATTTTGTCTTCGCGACCTAAGGTTTTAATATCAAACTTTTTAATGAAAAAGTAAAAACTTGAGCCTTGAATTAAAAACATTATTGCTGAAAATGCCCAAATTCATAGTGGATTTGCCAGAATTCCAGCATTTTTTGCAAAGGCTCAAGAACGTGGGAAAGAGACAATATAGTCAATAAATCCGGCACTAAATCCAATTCCGATACTCATTCCAGTTCATGTCACGAACATATAAATTAATGAAGTAAGAAAAGCATTTAAAAGTCATAAAAGTGGTGAAATAAAAATAAAAGTAAAAATTAAGGGTTCATCAATTCCAGTGAGAAAACTTACAAGTGTTGCGCCTGCCAAAAAGGTAGTAATTGTTTTCCGATTTTCCCGTTTTGCGGCAAAAATCATTGCCACAGCAGCCCCAGGAAGTCCACCTAAATATAACGGGAAAAATCCAGTTGTAAATCCACCAGAACCAATAATTCCGGTATTAAATGCAGTTATATCTCCATTTACAGTATGAATATCGCCAACATTTGCAATTGTATTTCCCACTGAATCAACAACAGGACTAATTAATACACCTTCAATTGGCAATTGGAATCAAACAAAAGTATTTAGAATATGATGAAGTCCAAAAGGCTGTAAAAGTCGATTAAGAAATGCATAAACTGAGACATAAAATCCCCGGGCATAACGATTTGCGCTTTGATCTGAAAGGGCAGAGCCAATTTTAATTAGTCCGTATTGAGCCCAAGGTCAAATAATTGCAAAAAATAGACCAAGCGGAATTATTGACAGAATTCCTAACATTGGTACAAATCTTCTGCCACCAAAAAAGGAAAGTGTCTGGGGTAATTTAACGTTTTTGTACTTATTATACAAAAACGCAACTACAATTCCGACAACAATACCGCCAATAACTCCTGAGTCTAACTGGTAGACGGGCTTGCCAGCTTTTAGGAAATACAAAAGTTGCGTGAGACCTTTAAGTTCGCCTGAGTCGGCCACTAAAACTTTTGAATAAATTGCCTCAGCAAGTTGATTTTGTTTTAAAAGTGCTGTCATTCCGTATCAGACAACAGCACCAACAAGTGCGGCTTCGCCGCGGTTATCTTTGGCAAAACCAAACGAGATTCCGATTGCAAAAATAATTGCCAAATTATCAAAAACAATTCCACCTGGAGTTGAAATTAGTTGCCCAATAAATTTTTGTGCCTCGGAAATTCCAATAGAACCATTTGCTGAAGGATCTTGAATCAGTGCACCAATTCTTAATAAAAGTGCAGCAATTGGCAAAACTGCAATTGGAAACATTAGTGATTTTCCAAGTCGTTGTAATTGGTTTAAAATCCGATTGAAAACCGAATTTTCTGATTTATGTGATTTTTGTTTTGGAGTAATTTTTTTAATTTTACCAGAAAATTTAACGGTCATTTAACACCTCTTAATTTTTTAGTAAAAAATTGCTTTATCAAGTGTTTCTTTTGATAATTTAGAGGCAGCTTCTTTGTCTAAAATAAAAATACAATTTGGATGCAACTGTAAAAAAGAAGCAGTAATTTCTGAATTAGGCTTTTCTTCTAACATTTGCTTTGTAACGCCGGCTTTATGTGCACCAAAAGAAACCATAATTGCTTTTTTTGTGTGTTTTAAAATTGTTTGGATTCCCATTGTCATTGCTTGTTTTGGGCACTCATCAAAGTCGGCAAATTTACCTTTTTTCACCATATCAATAATTGTCTCATCTGTTAAATTAGTAACATGAGTACTTGAGCTAAAAGGTGTTCCAGGTTCATTATAGGCCATATGACCGTTAATTCCGATGCTAATATATTGTAAATCAATCGGATTTTCAGCGATTTTTTGCTCATAAAGTTTTACTTCTTGGTCAAGATCTGGCGCTTTTGAGTTAGGAATATTAATCTGGGAAGCAGGAACATTAACATGGTCAAATAAATTAGTTTTCATTTGTTTGATAAATGCCTCTGGATGATCTTGGTCAATTCCGACAAATTCATCAAGATTAAATGTTGTAATTTTATCCCAGGAAGTCCCGTTTTGGCGGTGGTCTTCAATTAAAAGTTTATAAGTTTCAATTGGTGAAACCCCGGTTGCAAAACCTAAAACTGAATTAGGTTTTGTTCTGATTTGTTCAATAAAAAGGTATGCACAATATTTGTGTAGGTCAGTTAATTTTTTAAAAATTAATATTTTCATTTTAATGTTCTCCAATTTAAAATAGCAAATAAAAGTTGTTATTATTATTTGCTCAATTATAATTTTATCAAAACAGGCAAAAAAAAAAAAAAAAGGATAATTAAGTATTTCAAAAATAAAAAAAATTAATTTTTTTTGGTATAATTTTTTACATTATGAAAAAAGAAATTCGCAACAAAGTATTAATAGTTTTAGCGGGACTTAGTTTCATCGGAATTACAGCCGGAGTTGGTATTGGTCTGCAACGATCAGCTCTTAGCTCGTCTTACCTTTCACAATTTGATAATGACAAGTCCGAAACGAAATTAAACCCGCCAATAAACGATGCTGATTTGGTTGCCGCCATCAGCAATTTTAGTCTAAAACCCGAATGAAGCAAAATTTCAGCTTCACAGGCATTTAAATTACACAACGATAAATTATATGCCTTTAAATTAAGTCAAGCAGTTGATTTTTCAAAAGTCGATAACAAATTTTCTAATTTATTTTTCGATATTCAAGTAACTGAAGAAA
>VZDP01000005.1 GCA_009756935.1 Mesomycoplasma ovipneumoniae
GCTAGTTTTTTTGTCTGTTTTTAAATTTTTTTGTTTTTGCTTGGTTTTTTGCAAAAAAAATGTATAATATAATAATTTAGCTTTTTTGATTGTTTTATATATAAGTAAATTAACTGACTAATTTTTTAGTTTAGCCAACCATTAAAACGAGGAATAATGAACTTGAAAATTAATATCAAAAATTTTCTGCGGTCCATTTTTTCTCTTAAAAAGATACATATTATTTTTACTTTTTACACGTTAGTTATTCTTCTTGGGGCCGGAATTCTAACAGGATCGTTTTCGCACACTGAAAATTCAGAAAAAATTAATTTTTTTTCGGCACTTTTTACTTCAGTTTCTGCCTTTAGTGACACTGG
Organism: Mesomycoplasma ovipneumoniae; assembly: GCA_009756935.1. Next base: position 360 of record VZDP01000005.1, read on the forward strand.
GCTTAGTTTGGTTGACACTGGCACAAGTTTTAATGTTTTTGGACAAGCTGTTATTGCAATTTTGATTTCTATGGGAGGAATTGGAATTTTTGCAATAAAATTCTACATTTTTAACCATTTGTTTGGAAAAAAACTAAGCATTTTGTCCCGTGAAATCTTAAAAATCGAAAGAGGTTCAAGTAAATTAAGTGAACTAAAGGGCGTAATCAAGGTTTCTATTAATTTTTTTATGATTCTTGTTTTGATTAGTAGCCTTACTCTTAGTCTCTATTTTTATTTTTATGATGCTGATCCACAAAAATTTTCATTTCAAAAATCACCTTATAAAAATATATCTTTGTCGCTAAGATTTGCTGTTTTTCATAGCATTTCCGCAATTAATAACGCTGGTTTTGATATAATCGGTCCAAATAGTTTTGAACCTTATTATCACGCTTATTTTTTGCAAATTATGATAATAATTCTGACAATAATAGGAGGAATTGGCTACCCCGTAATTTATGATTTTTTTAGCTTTTTTAAGCTTAAACTTTCTAAACAGAAAATAAAAAGATTTAGATTTTCTTTATTTACTAAAGTTTCAATTTTGAGCTATTTTGTTATTGCGCTAATTGGTTTTATTCTTTTAATTACTTTTGAGGCTAGTTCAAATTCTCCTTTTACTTTTTGAAATCAAAAGCGAAATGGCAACTGATTTGATAAATCATTTGCATTATTATTTCATAATTTTATGACTCGCTCAACCGGTTTTTTTACATTTGACTTAAAACAGCTAACTCAACCAAGCACATTTTTAACAAGTTTATTGATGTTTATTGGTTCTGCGCCTTCTTCAACAGGTGGTGGAATTCGCGTTACAACTTTTTGAATTTTTATCGCTGTGGTTTTATCAAAACTTAGGGGAACTAGTGATGTTAATATATTTAAAAGAAAAATCACAACTGATAAAATTGTCTCAGCTGCGACTGTGTTTTTTATATCTTTTATTTTAGTAATAGCGGTAGTTTTTCTCTCGAGTTTTTCGCTAGATAGTATATCAAACCAGGAAAAAACTGGTGATTTTAGAATTTATCATTTAATTTTTGAGGTCATGTCGGCTTTTGGAACATCAGGCCTGTCGACCGGTTTGATTCGAGATTTATCTGTTGTTTCACAAATTGGATTTATGATTATTATGCTAATTGGTCAGCTCGGAATTACCTCTTTTATTTATGTTTGACAAGGTGATAATATCGGAAAACAGAATAAAACTTACATAACTGAAGATATTTTAATAGGGTAATTTTTTAGCTTAAAAATGATTAATTTGAAATTTATTCTTTTTTGCTCAATTTTTTTTGCTATAATTTAAGAAAAATATAAATAAAAGAGGGGTGGAAAATGATTTATGACAAATTAGAAAATTTTAGCAAATATAGTTGTTTAAATGAAAATTTTGCAAAATTAGCAAAATATCTAAAAGAAACTGACCTAGCAAAATTACCACTAGGTAAAACTGTAATTGATGAAGACAGAATTTTTGTTATACATGTTGATTTTGAAAGTTTCGATGATACAAACGCTCTCTATGAATATCACAAACGATACGCAGATGTTCATGTAGTTCTTGACGAAAAAGAACAATATTTCTTTGATTTTTCGGAGAAATTAGTCAATAAAGTAACTGATTATTCTGAAGAAAATGATGTAGCTCTTTATAAAAAAGATTCGACCCGAAATTTAATTAGACCGTTAAAAAGCGAATTTTTAATTTTTCTACCTGGCGATGCTCATTTGCCAAAATATACTGGACAAATTGGTACAGTTAGAAAAATAATTTTTAAAGTTGAATATTAGTGTTATTGAGTTTAAATTTTTTTATTAAGTCTAGAGATTAAAAATTCATTTTTTTAAATATAAATAACATATTTTTATGGTATAATTTTTAGTACCGTTTTTTAAAGGGCTGAAATAAACTATTATATATAAATATAGGAAAAAAATGGCAAATATAAAATCCAAAATTAAATCTATCACCAAAATGCAAAAAGCGAGAGCAAGAAATAATGCAATTAAATCTCGTGTAAAAACAGCAATCAAAAAGGCTAAAATAGCTGTTACAAGTCACGCAGAAAATCAAGATGAATTAGTTGCAAAAGCTCATAAAGAAATTGCAAAGGCAAAATCAAAAGGTGTTTTCCACAAAGGAAAAGCATCACGAAAAATTTCTAGACTTCATTTGTTTGTTAATAAACATCAAAAAACAACAGTTTAATATCTTTCCTGTTTTAATAATAAATTTTTAAAAATTTTTCGAAGCTCAAAATAAAAAAACCCCTTAAATTTAAAGGGTTTTTTTATTTTTTACAGGTTATTTTTTATTACAAATTGTCGAAGCGAATTTTAATAGAAGGACCCATTGAAGCTGAAACTGTTAAGTTTTTGAAATAATTTCCTTTAACTGAATTTGGTTTCAATTTACGGATTAATTGTAAAAGGGTTTTAGCATTTTGGACTAAATGATCGGCTTCCATGTTGGTTTTTCCAATTAATGAGTGAATAATTCCGTATTTGTCAGCACGATAATTTGCTTTACCTTTTTTAATTTCAGCCACAGCTTTTTCCGGTGTTGGGGTAACTGTACCTGTTTTTGGGTTAGGCATAAGTCCTTTTGGTCCTAATTTCTTCCCGTATCTTCCTAAAACTGGCATTAATTTAGGCTCAACAACAATAACATCAAAGTCAAAATTATCAATTTTTAAATTTTGTTCTAGTTCAGCTGTTGAATAAATTAAATCAGCACCTGCTTCCTTAGCTTTAGTTGCTACCTCTGAAGAATCAGTCGCAACAAGCACACGCACAGATTTCCCGGTTCCATAAGGTAAAACAACAGAACCTCTTAATTGTTGGTCAGCTTTTCGAGTATCTAAATTAAGTCGAATAGCTAAATCAACAGAGCCAGAAAATTTAGTATATGATGTTTTTTTAACCAATTCCATCGCTTCTTCAAGTGAATAATAATGATTTTTATCAACTAATTCACGAGACTGAGCTAATTTACGTGAAATTTTTTTCATTATTTAACTCCTTGTAAAAATTCTTCGATACCTTCAACTTCAACGCCCATTTGTTTGGCGGTTCCATAAACTGTAAGAATTGCTTTTTCAATATTATCAGTATTTAAATCTGGTAATTTATATTCTGCAATTTCTTTAAGTTGTGCAAGAGTTATTTTAGCTACTTTTTCAGCTTTAGATTTTTTAGATCCAGATTCGATTTTTGCAGCTTGTTTAATTTTGTAAGAAGTTGGGCTTGTATATAACTGAAATTCAAAGCTTTTATCTTTAAAAACAGTAATTTTTACAGGAACTGGTTCGCTTCCACGATTTTTTGTTTCATCGTTGAATTTTCTTGTAAATTCAGGCATTACAATACCAAGACCTGCAAGAGCTGGTCCGGGTTTTGCTTGGCCGGCATTGAATTGCAATTTTGCAACTCTAACTACATTTTTTTTTACCATTTCGAGCATCCTTTTATTTTTTAGTTCTCTTAGTGGTTAACGGTTTTAAACCTTCCACAAAAATTATTTAAAATTATACCACAAAAATTATTTATTAGATAATTTTTTGGACTAAAAAACCACAACGTGTGGCTTTTATTTCTTTAAATTAGTGTTCTGTGACAAAAAGATGTAAAATTTTTATAAATAAAACAACAATTTCATCAACTTTGACCACTGAAGACCATCAATTTAAAATTTTAATTTTAACTCAATTTAAGATGTTCCTCGATCTCATTGTTTCTAACCTCCGTAAATTTTTACCATTAAATTTTACCATAAAACCAGTAAAAATCCAAAAATCAGTAAAATTTGCATATTTTTACAAATCAAGATTTTGTATGACATGCAAATTTATTTTATGATAAATAAGATTTTAGAAGTCTAAACAAAATGAGCAAAAAATTCCGAAAGTGTGCATTAAAATAAAAAAACAGCGAATTTTCGCTGTTTTTTTGCACTAATAAGCCGCGTTCTGTATTAGTCAACCATTTATCTAGGTCTTTTACAACCTTCCAATTTAAGTTCGTTTCCCAAATTGGATTCCCCTACCAAAATTTAGGTTTCTAGCTCATGGAGTTTACCGCGTTTCACTTTATTTGTTAGGATTTTTTAGGAGTGAACAATGATTATGAAAAATTTATAAAATAATAAACAAATAAACTCGTCTCTGTGGCACTTGTCGTCTAGGCTTGGATTTCTTAGATCCAACATGAACACTACTACCATCGCAGGTAGTGCTAGCGCGGACTTTCCTCAAGTATTTTTAAATTAAAAACTTAAAAATACCAGCGGTTGACTTGTGCAAAATTAAATTATACCATACTTTAAAAATATTTGGTATAAAAATTTAAAAATTATTTACGTATATTTAAAGCTTCGATTGTTTCTTTGTAAGTTTCAAAACTTTTTTGTTTTAAATAAGAAAGTAATTTTTTACGTTTATTAACTTTTGCAATAAAACCACGCATTGAGTGTTTGTCCTTTTTGTTTTTTTCAAAATGAACTTTTAATTTTTCAATGTCTTCAGTTAATATTGCAATTTGAACGGCTGTATCACCGGTGTTTTTAGCGTTTTTTCCAAACTTTAAAATTAATTCTTGTTTTTTCGCTTTTGAAATCATTTTAATTCCTTTAAAAAATAAATTAATAACAAATTTAAACCTAGCAATAATTCGCGAAACTATTAAAACCAAGCATAAATTTAACTAATAAATCAGGCAAATTATTCGTCTAGATCGATATCATTGCATCCACAATGACTATCGTCATCTAAAATGCCAGAATTTAGTGGATCTGTTGGGCATGCATCAGAAAATTTTACCATTTCATAAAATTGTTTAGGATCTAATGATGCACCACCAACAAGTATACCATCAATAAGTTCTGAATTTAAAAAATCTGCATAATTTTGTGAGTTAACAGAACCTCCGTAAATAACTCTAACATTTTTGCCAAATTCTTCTTTAATTAAGGACGAAATTTCATTTGCAATTGTAGCAGATGCTGTTTTACCGGTTCCAATTGCTCAAATTGGTTCATAAGCTATTATTGCTTTTTCGAAATTTAGCACGTGTTTTACGGCATTTATTTGTGAAATTATAACTTTTTTAGTTAATTTATTTTCATATTGCTCTAATGTTTCCCCGACACAAAACACGGGAGTTATGTCATATTTTTGTGCTTGTGAAATTTTTTGAGCTAAAACTTCATCAGTTTCATTAAAAAACATTCTCCGCTCAGAATGACCAATTATTATGTAACTAACGTCTAAATCCTTTAACATTTTAGCGCTAATTTCGCCTGTGTAAGCTCCAGATTCGAATTGGCTAACATTTTGAGCAGCTATTTTTAATGTTTTAACCTGAGATTTAGAAATTTCACTTAATAAAGTAAAAGGAGGGGCAATCGCAAACTCCATTTTTTTAGCGACTTTTTCTGGATTTTTGTTAAAAAGCGCGTCAAATTTAAAAAGGAAATCGTAAAATTCCTTTCTGGTTTGATTCATTTTTCAATTCCCGATAGCAATTTTTTTCATGATATAAGTAAAAATTATAACATAAATTAGCCAAAATAATAGTGTTATTTTTAAAGTTTCAACTTTAAATAAAAAAAATTTTGGCACTTAATTGCCACGAGTGACAAAAATATGTTATAATTATTTTTGCATTAATGTAAAAAAATAAAAATAAGGAAGAAAAAAATGGAAATTAAACTTGAAAATCTTGAAAAATATGCAAGAAATTTAACTAAATTAGCAAAAGAAAACAAAATTGAACCTGTAATTGGGCGAGATTCTGAAATTAGAAGAATTATAAAAATTTTGTCAAGAAAGACAAAAAATAATCCTGTTCTAGTCGGCGATCCCGGTGTTGGAAAAACAGCAATTGTTGAAGGAATGGCGCTAAAAATAATTGCAGGACAAGTTCCTGATAATTTAAAAAATAAGCAAATTTTTGAACTTGACCTTACAAGTATTCTCGCTGGCGCCTCATATAAAGGTGAATTTGAGCGTAGAATTAAGGCAATTTTAACTGAAATTGAACAAAGATCTGATGAACTTATTATTTTTATTGATGAAATTCACTTATTAATCGGAACAGGTTCATCTGGATCTGATTCAATGGATTTTGCTAATATTTTAAAACCAATAATGGCTCGAGGTGGAATTAAATTAATTGGTGCAACAACAAATTCTGAATATCGACTTTATATCGAAAAAGATGGAGCTCTTGAACGAAGAATGCAAAAAGTTGAGGTTTCAGAGCCTTCAGTTGTTGATACAATCAATATTTTGCGTGGAATTAAGGAGCGATTTGAAAATTTTCACCAGGTAAAAATTCTTGACTCAGCTTTAATTTTTGCCGCAAAAATGGCAAACAAATATATTTTTGACCGTTTTTTGCCCGATAAAGCCATTGACTTGGTTGATGAAGCGGCCGCTTCTTTAAAAGTAGAAATTAATTACCAACCAGAAAAACTAGAAAAAGCAAAGCGCGAATTGATTAATTTGAAAATGATGGAAATTAATTCGACAAGTTCGAACAACGAAGATCTCAAAAAACAAATAGCTGAGGTTGAAAATCAGGTTGACCAAATGCAAAAAGAATGAAACGACTCGCGAAATTTAGCTTCAAAAATTGCAAATTTGTCAACAAAAGTTGAGGAATTAAAACACAAACAAAACACACTAATGGACCAGGGCGATTATCAGGGCGCTTCGCAAATAAAGTATGTAAAAATTCCTAAAATTATGGAAGAATTGGAAAAATTAAAGGAAAAACAGACTGAATTTTCAAACGTTCTTGATGAGAATCATATTGCAAAAGTTGTCTCAAATTGAACTAAAATTCCAATTGGCAAACTTTTAGAATCTGAAAGTCAAAAATATATTAATTTAGAGGAAAATCTTAGAAAAGTCATTAAGGGACAAAATCAAGCTTTAAAATCAGTTTCAGAAGCCATTTTAAGATTTAAAGCAAAAATTAATGACGAACAAAGACCAATTGCATCCTTTTTATTTGTAGGTCCTACTGGTGTTGGAAAAACTGAAGTTGCCCGTGCACTTGCCCAAAATTTATTTGACAATAAAAATCAAATTATTCGCCTTGACATGTCAGAATATATGGAAAAACATAGTATTTCTAAGCTAATTGGGGCTCCTCCAGGTTATATTGGTTTTGAACAAGGTGGAATTTTAACTAACAAAATTAGACAAAATCCATATTCAATTGTTCTAGTTGATGAAATTGAAAAGGCTCATCCTGAAGTTATTAATATTTTTTTACAAATTCTTGATAACGGCGAACTTCTTGATAGCAAATTTATAAAAGTAAACTTTCGCAACACAATTATTATTTTAACTTCAAATATTGGTGCTAACAAAATTCTTGAAGGTAAAAAAATTGACGAATCTAACATCAAAAATGAATTATTAGTATATTTAAAACCTGAATTTATCAATAGAATTGACGAAATTATTGTCTTTAACCCTTTAAATCACGAGGTCATTTCTGAAATTATCCACTTAGAACTTGATACTTTCAAAAAAAGATTAATAGAAAATAATTTTGAGATAGATTTTAATGATTCTGTTATTAACTGAATTATTCAATCTGGTTATGATAAAAATTTTGGAGCTCGTCCTATTAAGAGATTTATCAAAAAGAATATAGAAAGTTTTATTGCTCAAAAAATAGTTACAAAAGAAATAACAGAAAATTCAAAATATAGATTGTCTTATAAACAAAATAATCTATATTTGGAAAAACAAAAATAATCCCGAGTTTCCCAGTTTGATGAGATAATCTTAAAAAGTGTCCGATTTTTGGGCACTTTTTTAACTTTTTTGGCAAAAGTTAATTACCTATTTTAAAACACTGGCAAAAATCAATTTATGGATAAAACAACAAAAATCATAAAAAAATACAACTACTATTTAAACTCAATGCAAATAGAAAACTCGTTTTTATTTGCAGCGAGCCTAAAAAAACATATGAAGTTTTGAAAGAACAATAACCAAAAGCCCTAAATTTATAGATTTCTAAACGGTTAAATTTAAGGCATTCCATCATATTTAAAAATATAATGGATAATTCGCATTTTCTGATTTTTTATGGCAAAAACATAACTAATTCCCCCTTAATTCAATATCAAAATTTATTAATTATTCTTAGTGATGGTTATTATAACATAATTTTATTTTAGACCAAGCTTTTTTTTGCAAGCTTTTTAAATTTTTTTTCATTCTAACCATAACAAATTAAAAAATTACTTGTTTTCTACAAAAAAACGGGAAATAACGTTTAAATTAGCATATTAATTTTTGGCACTTTGAAAAAAGGTGTGACAAAATGAAACAATGCAAATTTACAGTTGAAAACTAAGGGCTTCTAATTCTAAAATAGCTAAAAATAAGGATTTTTTTAAACTTTTCATATTTGTACAATTCTTATATTTCTATGTTAAAATTATTATAATTATTTAGATTTTTTGGGGGAAAATTATGAAGAAATTTATTTTACTAAAGAAAGTTAGTCCTAGTTTAGTTTTCCTATCATTATCACCAATAGTTATCATCACGGCTTGTAAAAGTGAGGTTGATAAAAAACCTAATAATTCTAAGATTGATTCTTCTAAGAGTGAAAATCCTAAAAAAGATCCTAAAAATGAAGGTAAAATTGACGCGGATAATCAAGAACAAGTTATTCCAGGGCAAGAAAATAATTCAAATCTAGAAAACACAGAACAAAATATTAATGTTTCTTCCATTTTTGAGGATAAAACCTTTTTAGAAAACAAGCAAGCTGAAATTGATAGTGTTTCTTTAAAAATACATGGATCAAAAATTGAATTTAAAAATATAAATTCTGCAAATTTATATCATTTCAACAGTCAAGAAAAATATGTAAAGCTACTTTCAGTTGATAATTTAGACTCTGATTTAAGCAACTATAAAATCAAATTAGATTCAGAAGATTTGCAAAAAAATGTCTGATTGAATGTAAAATCTGTTGAAGATCAAGGCAATTATTATAAATTTGTTGGTGAATTTAGCCAAAATTTCATAAATATTTTAAATAACGGTACTGTTAGTTCTACTTTTGATATTTATATTCCTAAAACCAAAAATCAATTAGGGGCAATCACGAGTTTTGAACAATTAATTAGTCAAATTCGTGCAAATCCCTCTGGACATTTTAAGTTAGCAAATGATATTTCTGCAGAAAGTACAGAAATAGGCCACAATTCTAAATCATATTTAGAAAATGTTGATTTTTCTGGAAGTCTAGAAAGTATTGATGGCAAAAATTTTACTATTTATGATTTAAAAAAGCCGCTTTTTGACAATTTAAATAACGCCACAATCCAAAATATTAATTTTAAAGATCTCAAAGTCAAGTCAATAAATAATTCCCAATATGCAGTTGGGGTAATTGCAAATTCATCATCGGGTTCAACTGTTAATAACGTTCATCTTTTTGGCGATGTTAAAGGTCCAAAAATCGTAGGCGGAATTGTCGGCGTGTTGGATAATAATTCTATTATTAAAAACTCAAGTTTTCATGGAAATATTTATTCTTCCCAATCTGCAGGCGGTCTTAGTGGAATAATAACAAGAGGAAGTTCAATTGAGAATTCTTATGCAAATGTAAATATCACCTCTAAACTAATAAATTCCGATAAAATTGGCGGAATTGTTGCTGAATTAGGGGAGAATTCATCATTAAAAAACATTGTAATTGAAGGAAATGTTTTAAATAGTGGCCTTGATGAATTTGCTAATTCCGGCGGATTAATTGGTTTGGTGTCCACAAACGGAACTCCAGATTCCCCTGATACTTTAAGTGTTAAATTCAACCCTCTGTCTTAATTTTTGCTAGTGTTTTGAGCTAAAAAAGCTAAAATTTTAACTTAAAAAGCAAAATTATAAAATATTTAAACTACTTTTTTAGTTTAAAACACTAACAAAAATCATAAAAAAATACAACTACTATTTAAACTCAATGCAAATAGAAAACTCGTTTTTATTTACATTGAGCCTAAAAAAATATGTGAAGTTTTGAAAGAACAATAATTAAAAGCCATAAATTTATAGATTTCTAAACGGTTAAATTTAAGGCATTCCATCATATTTAAAAATATAATGGATAATTCGCACTATCTGATTTTTTTAGGCAAAAAACATAATTAATTCCCCCTTAATTCAATATCAAAATTTATTAATTATTCTTAAGTGATATTTATTATAACATAATTTTATTTTAGACCAAGCATTTTTTTTTTTTTTTGCAAAAGGTTAATTTTAAAATAATAAAAATTAAGATTTTAGCCCAAAAAACCCGTATTTACGGGTATTTTTGCATATTTATATTCACTAAAAAGTGAATTTTTGCCATCAAACTGTCAAACTCAGCAATTTATTCATTTAATATTTTTTATTATTAGTATACTAATTTGTAAATTGGTAGAAAAAATTCAGGCAACTTTTGCAAATAAACAAAATTTTTCTAACAAAATTTTTATTTTTGAATTAGCAAAAATAAAAAAACTAAAAATTTAAAAAAAGAATTTAAAATTTTTAGTCCCGAAGTTTTTCACCATCGAAAAGATCAGCAAACATTTTCTCATCATCACGAGCTTTCTCGCTATATTCACCGCGAAAATCTGTTTTTGAAATTTCTTCAAAAAAGTTATTTTTGTCTCTAGAACTTAAAGCAAAGTCAAAATGCTCTTCTAAAATCAATTTCTTTTCTTGCTGGGTATATAAATCCGAATTCTCTATAAAATCGTCAAAATACTTAAATTCATGAGTTGTTTCTTCTTGATATTTTTTAATTGCATCACGATATAAAATTAGTTCTTCCATAGAAGATTCAATTACATTTTTATTTAAATAATTTGATTTTGATGGAGAAGTAAAAACAAACTGCGGATCTTGGTTATTTCGCAGAAAAATATCTTGTTCAAGTTTAACTAATTTTTGTTTAAAATAATATTTTAAAATTTCGTATTTGCCTTGATAAATATCATCATATAAATTTGAATGGCCAAATCAGTAATAAATTTTTTGCCCGTCAACATACAATAAAATAAAATTCTTTAACGAAATTGGCGAAATTCAGCCAGTGTTGGTGCTATAAGCGGAACGATAATACGGTTTAAATCAAAAAACTGGTTTTTTTGAGTCAAATTGGGAAATTATTTCATCAAAAAGTCCGTATTCTTGCCCACCAAAGTAAAAAATTTGGAAATTTTCTAGTTTAAGTTTAGCTCAACTTGGTAAAATAAAATAATCTGGATCATCAAGATACACATTCTCAGTGTTAAAATGATATCTAGGGCCAAATAAAATTTGCAACAAGTAAATAAATTCAATTTTATTTGTTCATTTATTTAAATTATCATAGTAAAATTGGCCTTTTTTACCAAAAAGGTTGATGCAAAATTTTCGATATTCCGGACCGAATTTATCAAATCAACTAAGAATAAATTTATCCCGGTTTTCGATGTTTAAATCAAGCTTTTTAATCCCGTATTTTTCAAATTTTTTAAGCAAATTTTCATAAGTCTCAAAAGTAAATACATTTTGAATTGGTTGAATTTGGGTTTTTTCGCCAAAATTATATCCCTGTTTTAACAACAAATTGTAGATATTTTCTACATTTTGTCCTAAATATGGTTTGTTTATATCTACAAATTTTGAATTATATTCATATCTTTTTGATAAAAAATCAAAGATTTTTTCGTGATAATTTGCTAAATTTTTTGGCTTTGCATAAGGAACACTTTCTTTGATTTCCTTAATTATCAGATTTTCAATTTTTTTTAGTTCATCTTTTGATTTGAACATTTTTTGAAAAACTGCAGGAAAGGAAATTGAAAATTCACATTTTTCTTTGTCATCAAAATTTTCAAAAGCAACGATTACTGTTCTAAAATCTTTAGTCTCATAGGGAGTGTCCGAAAAATAGGGTTCTCATTTATACTCATCACTTAGATTTTCTTTGTTTCGACAATAATCCTCATCAGTTCATCTACGCGACAAACACCTAATTTCATCATAAAAATCAAAGTCATTCAGTTTTTTCAAAAAAAAGAATGTTTTTGGGATATCTTCAAGTTTTAAATTATAAACATAATCTTCTTGTTTATAATTTAAACTTATAATTCTTTCAATTGGATTAGGATTGTAGGTTTCTTTAAGGTAATTGTATAAAAAATTTGGAAATGGATAATTCTTATAATAACAATCAGACGTTGAATCGATATCATCATCAATCATATTGCCAATTGAACAACGACTTTTAATATTAATTTCTATATATTTTAGTTTAATTAATTGTTTTTTTGCGTTAGTTACTAAATCTAATCGCTTTTCCATATAAAAAATGAACCTTTTCAACATTTAACATTTTTTTTCTTGGTATAAATTCTGACTCAATACCCTTTTCCTTATCCCCTATCATTCTTAATCTCCTTACATGATAATTGGGAAAATATATTTTTATGTATGATGGTATTTTTTTATCTTTACTTTCATCAATATCAAACTCATTTTTAGGGTCGGTTCAATCAATCGCGCCTCTAGCTAGACCTTCTCCAACAACAAAGTGATCTTTAGTAAAACCCGAATCTTTATTTAAATTATTATTTGGATCAATTCACCATCTATTTCCCACTATCAAATTTGCTGTATCTCTTGTTTTTTCAGCCAGATTTTTCATAACTCATCAATTATATGAATAAAAATCAATAGGTGAATTTAGTTTCTTATCCATATTTTCGCGGTCTTTTTCATTCATTTTATCTCTTACTGAACTAGGTAGCAAGTTTTTAATAATAATTTTGGTTAATTCTGATTGGGCTAGCAAACTTCCAACCGCTAAAAGTCAGGCTGCAGGTTCTGGAATTGCTTGCTTACTAATAACAAAATGAGGTTCTAAGTCTTTACTGTGAAAATTAAAAAATCAGGCAGGATGGATTCCAGTGTATTGTCTTAATTTTCACTTATCTTTTGCTTTTACAATAGAAAGTTCTAAAGCCGCTGTATTTGCTATTTCTTTAATACTAGGTTCGCCTTTTGCTTTTGGTAATTTATCTAAGTCAACCACAATTGAGCTTTCAGTTCTTCGAGTAATAGGATTATTATCAACTGGTACAGAAACAGGGCTATAATCAGCTGACGAATAGTAACTTTCACGGTTCCCAAATCATCTACCTACATCATCAACAACCTTTGGAAAAGTTTCCACAGCTACCGCAGCAGCTGTCGAAACTGCTACTGCGGTAATGGCAGCTGCGACAGCATTTGAAATAAATGGAATAAAAGGTAAAAGGAAAAAGAAGGTTTTTTCAACCCGAATTTGATTTTGAAGCTCTCTAAAGTCAAAAACATGCCCTTCTAATTTTAGTTTTGGCACACCTTCTTCAAAATAGAGTTCAGCTTTTTTGTTAACTAATTCAAGTGAAGAACTATTTAAAATTACCTCACCTTCTTGATTAATTTGAATTTCGATATCATCTAGATTAGGAGAGTCTGAATTAGTGCTTGTTTTGTTTAGATGTGTTTTGGCTTTTTTAATATTTGCATTGATGACAAGCGAATTCTGTTGGTTTTTGGTTGAAACAATTTGCACTAAATCATCAAAATTTACTGGTTTTTTTGAATTTGATAAATCTATATCACGAGTTTCAAGTTTAAAATCTGAATAGCTTTTTGTATTTTGAAAATGTCAAAGCGGCCCAAAAACACTTAGACTTAATGATGAAAAAGCAATAATATTAGTTATAAACTTAAAAAGTTTTAGTTTTTTCTTCATTTTTTCTCCTTATTTATGTACTATATTCAAATTCCTAGTGTTTAAATTATAGCATACATTAAAACTTTTTAGGGAGAATATCGTTAAAAATTCAGGTCTTAAAAAAATAAATTGATAAAAATTCAAGCAAATTTTGCAAATAAACAAAATTTTCTAACAAAATATTTATTTTGAATAAGAAAAAATAAAAAAAGTTAAAAATTTTAAAAAAAAGAATTTAAAATTTTTAACTTCGAAGTTTTTCGCCATTGAAAAGATCAGCAAACATTTTTTTATCATCACGAGCTTTCTCACCATAATCACCGCGAAAATCTGTCTTTTTAATCTCTTCAAAATAGTAATTTTTGTCTCTACTATTTAAAGAAAAATCAAAATGCTCTTCTAAAATCAATTTCTTTTCTGGCAAGTTATAAAAACTTGAATTTTTTACAAAGTTTTGAAATGATAAGTAATCATCAGGAGTTTCTTGGGTAATGTTAAATATTTTGTGTTTTTAAAGTAAATTTATTTTGATAAAATTTATTATGAAGGACCAAAATATGAAAAAACAGCAAAAAACATTATCCCCATTTGAGTTAGAAGCTAAAAAACTTGTTGACAAATACGCTGATTATAAAAAAATAAAAAAAGAAGATTTTCACAACGAAATTTCGCATATGTTTAAAACTTTTACTGAGGCGCTCTTAAGGGCGGAATTAAGCCAACATTTAGGCTATGAAAAAAGTAACCGAAGCAAAAAAGGCGTGCATAGGCCAAATAAGCGAAACGGATTTTCGGGTAAAACTGTGAATTTTAATAGTAATAATTTTCATCTAAAAATACCAAGAGATCGAAATGGCACTTTTGAGAACAAATTACTCGGTAAATACGAAACAAATTTAGGCGATATCGAAGAGCAAGTGTTTTCACTTTTTGCATCAGGAATGTCATATGAAAATATTGTTAACACAATAAAAAGTATCTATAAAAAAGAAATAAGTAATGCCTGAATTTCTTCAGTTACTGACAAATTATTGCCTGAAATTGAAAAGTGAAAATCGCGAAAAATTGAGAATTCCTATCCAATTTTGTACATTGATGGGATGTTTTTTAATGTTAAAGAAAACGGTGTTTTTGTCAAAAAATCACTTTATCTTATTCTTGCAATTGATTGGGACGGAAATAAAAAAGCACTGGGATTTTGGATTAAAAATACCGAATCAGCAAGTAATTGACTTGATGTTTTTAGCGAACTAAAAACTCGCGGGCTGGAAGATGTTCTAATAATTTCTTGCGATAATCTAAGTGGAATTACTCAAGCAATTGAAGCGGTTTTCCCGCAAACAGATGTTCAAAAATGTGTTGTTCACCAAATTAGAAACTCGCTTTTAAAAGTTTCTAACAAAGACAAAAAAGAGTTTGTCCTTGATATGAAAAAGATTTATCAAGCGGCTAATCAAGAATTTGCAATGCAAAATCTTGATAAATTTGCGGAAAAATGAGGGCAAAAATATCCTTCAATTATCAAGTCTTGGTATACAAATTTCGTTGAACTAACGACATTTTTTAAATATCCATATGAATTGAGGCAAGCAATTTATACGACAAATTTAATTGAGTCAATGAATAGAATAATTAGGAAAAATACAAAAACAAAAGGCGGAATTCAAAGTGTAAATTACCTTTCAAAAATAACTTATTTAACTCTCCAAAACGCATCTATAAAATGACAAAAGGTAAGAAATTGATTCATGATTAAAAAACAATTAGAAATTATTTTCCCTAATCGGTTATAAATAATGTAAAATTAAATTAGATTGCATTTCTATTTGAAAAATCGATAAAAATTTAAAACACAAGATTATGAACACACCCTTCAATTACTAATTCAACAAAATTACAATTATTTTTAAGTGTTAATCTATTTTTTCTTTTTTAAAAATCAAAGGGTTCTAAATATTTTTCAACCCCACTTAAATATTATTTTTCAGATATTGGCCTAAGAAATGCAAGATTAAATTTTCGCCAAATAGAAAACAGTCATATAATGGAAAATATAATCTACAACGATTTACTTCGAAGAGGATACAATATTGACATTGGTGTTGTAGAACATGAATTTAAAAATGGCTCAACAAGAAAAAAAATTCAGCTTGAAATAGATTTTGTTATAAATAAAGGCCACAAAAGATACTATATTCAATCAGCACTTAATATTGACAATTTAGAGAAAAAAGAACAAGAAATAACCTCGCTTAAAAAAATAAATGATTCATTTAAAAAAATAGTTATAGTAAGAAACAAAATAATTCCAAAACACGATGAAAATGGTATTTTATACATTGGTTTAGAAGATTTTTTACTTAATGAATCAATAATAGACTTATAATTTTTAAATAACAATTTATGAGAAATTATAATACAATAGAATATCTAGGAATATGAAAGCAATTAAATAATCTTGAATTTAACCCCCTCGAATTCGACGGGTTTTTGAAAAAAGCTGGTAGTAATGCATTTACCTTATCACCTCAAAAATGGATTAATACAACAAATGCAAAAGGGATATATGTGAAACTCAGAAGATATGGTGGGACTTTTGCACATAAAGATATTGCATTTAAATTTGCTTCTTGGAGTCTATTAACAACCCTAATTTTAAACGGGTCGAATTCAACTCCTTTAGAAAGAAAGTAGATAGCAATGTAAACTCAAACAAAAAAGCCAACACCTTAGTGTTAATTTTTTTGTCCTTGTTTACAACATTTAACATTTTTTATTATTAGTATACTTATCTAAAAATAAATCGCTAAAATTCAGGCACATTTTTGCAAATAAACATAAATTCAACTAACAAAATTGCTATTTTTAAATAAATAAGAATGAAAAACAAGTTAAAAATTTTAAAAATAAAGTTAAATCTTTTATCATTAAATTGATTAATTAACAAAAAGATCTACTATTTTCCTTCTATCTCAAGAAATTTTTTACTTTTGTGACCACGAAAATCTACTTTTGCAATTTCATCATAATATTCAGTTCTATCATCATTATCTCAAGAAAAGGGAGCGTGTTCTTCTAAAATTAATTCTTTTTCTTGTTGGCTATATAAATTAGTATTTTCTATAAAGTCTGTAAAATACTCAAATTCATGGTCTGTTCCTTTTAGAAATTTATTCAAGGCATCCCGATATAAAATTAATTCTTCCATAGATGATCCAATGACATTTTTAGTTAAATTATTTTGCCTTGGTGATCTAGAAACATAGAACGCAGGATCCTTGCCATCACGCAGAAAAATATCTTGTTCAAGTTCGACTAATTTTTCTTTGAAATAATATTTTAAAATTTCGTATTTACCTTGATAAATATTATTATATAAATTTGAATGGCCAAATCAGTAATAAATTTTTTGACCATCAACATTCAATAAAATGAAATTTTTTAGTGCAATTGGCAAAATCCGCGCTTCTCCAGCTCCATAGGCGGAGTAGTAAAATGGTTGGAATCAAAAAACTGGCTTTTTTGAGTCAAATTGGGAAATTATTTCATCAAAAAGTCCATATTCTTGTCCGCCAAAGTAAAAAATTTCGAAATTTTCAAGTTTTAATTTTGCTCAACTTGGCAGAATATAAAAATCAGGTTTATGGGGATAAAAATCTAGATCTTCAAGTCAATATTTAGGACCAAATAAAATTTGCAACAAATAAATTAATTCGATTTTATTTGTCCAATTATTCACATTATCATAATAATTTTTGCCGTCTTCACCAAAAAGTTTGATGCAATAATTTCGATACTCTGGACCAAATTTATCAAATCAACTAAGAATAAATTTATCGCGATTTTCAATATTTAAATCAAGCTTTTTAATCCCGTATTTTTCAAATTTTTTAAGCAAATTTTCATAAGTTTCAAAAGTAAATACATTTTGAATTGGTTGAATTTGGGTTTTTTCACCAAAATTATAATTCTCTTTTAACAACAAATTGTAGATATTTTCTACGTTTTGTCCTAAATATGGTTTATTTATATCTACAAACTTTGAATCATATTCATATCTATTTGATAGAAAATCAAAGATTTTCTCGTGGTAATTTGCTAAATTTTTTGGTTTTCCGTAAGGAACGCTTTCCTGAATTTCCTTAATAATTAAAACTTCAATTTCTCTTAATTTGCTTTTTGATTTAAACATTTTTCAAAAAATAGCCGGATAAGAGATTGAAAACTCGCATTTTTCAATATCATCAAAATTTTCAAAGATAACAACAACTTTCTTAAAAGCTTTACCGTCGTGAAAAGCATGCCAAGAATAAAGTTCAGAGATAGAATCAACATTTTCTTTTCCGTTTTTTTCACAATATTCATCGTCGTCTCAGTCGCCAATTAAACACCTAATATCATTATAAAAATGGAAGTCCTTGAGTTTTTTAAAAAAAAACGAACTTTTTGGGATATCTTCAAGTTTTAAATTATAAACATAATCTTCTTGTTTATAATTTAAGCTAATAATTCTTTCAATATGATTAGGATTGAAGCCGTAGTGAAGGTAATTGGCTAAAAAAATTGGAAATGCAAAATCATCATCATCATATTTACAATCAAGCGATAATTTAACATCATTAACAATCATGTTTCGAATTGAACAACGACTTTTAATATTAATTTCTATATATTTTAGTTTAATTAATTGTTTTTTTGCCTTGGTTACTAAATCTAATTGCGTTTCCATATAAAAAATGCACCTTTTCAACATTTAACATTTTTTCTCTTGGTATAAATTCCTTCTTTCCGACTTTTCCCTTTATCATTCTTGCTCTCCTTACATGATAACTGGGAAAATATATTTTTACGTATGATGGTATATTTTTAGTTAGATTTTGTGAGTGTTTTAAACTAAAAAAGTAGTTTAAAAATTTCATAATTTTGCTTTTTAAGTTAAAATTTTATCTTTCTTAGTTAAAACACTAGCAAAAATTAAGACAGAGGGTTGAATTTAACAAACAACAAAGTGATCTTTAGTAAAACCCGAATCTTTATTTAAATTATTATTTGGATCAATTCACCATCTATTTCCCACTATCAAATTTGCTGTATCTCTTGTTTTTTCAGCCAGATTTTTCATAACTCATCAATAATATGAATAAAAATCAATAGGGGACTTTAACTTTTCCTCCATATTTTTACGGTCATCTTCATTTTCATTCATTTTAGCTTTTACTGAACTAGGTAGCAAATTATCAATAACAATTTGAGTTAATTTTGATTGCATTGTCAAATTTGAAACGGCTCAAAATCAAGCTGCAGTTTCTGGAATTGCTTGTTCACTAATAACAAAATAAGATTCTAAGTCTTTGTTGTGAAAATTAAAAAATCATGCAGGATGAATTCCCGTGTAATTTCTTAATTTTTTCTTATCTTTTACAACAGAAAGTCTTAAAGTCTTTATACCTGCTATTGCTTTAATTCTAGACTTACTTTTTCCTTTTGTCAATTTATCTAAATCAACTTCAATTGAGTCAGTACCTCTTGAAGTAATAGGGCTATCATCATCCTTGTGGACAGGATGGGCAGGCCGATTATTATTCCATCATCTTCCAACATCACTAACAATATTCGGAAAAAAGACCGAAGCAGCAATACCAATAACCGAACCAACGATAGCAGCTCCAACAGCATATCAAAATAATGCACCAAGACCAGCAGCAGGAGCAGCAACTGCTGCTGCTGGTGCCACAGTTTTTTCAACCCGAGTTTTATTTTGAAGCTGTCTAAAGTCAAAAACATGCCCTTCAAATTTTAGCTTTGGCACACCTTCTTCAAAATAGAGTTCAGCTTTTTTGTTAACTAATTCAAGTGAAGAACTATTTAAAATTACCTGACCATCTTTATTAATTTGAATTTCAATATCATTTAAATTAGGAGAGTCTGAATTAGTACTTGTTTTGTTTAGGCGTGTTTGGTTATTCTTAATATTTGCATTAATAACAAGCGAATTTTGTTGGTTTTTGGCTGAAACAATTTGAACTAGATCATCAAAATTTACCGGTTTTTTTGAATTTGATAAATCTATATCACGAGTTTCAAGTTTAAAATCTGAATAGCTTTTTGTATTTTGAAAGTGTCAAAGTGGACCAAAAACACTTAGTGTAAGTGAAGTGACAGCGAGAATATTGGTGATAAACTTAAAAAACTTTAACTTTTTCTTCATGTTTTTTCCTTTTTTAAATGAAAGTTTTTAGTATTAAAATTCTAACATATACTAAAAACTTTTTAGGAAAAATACCTAAAAAATTGTTTTTTAAAAGAATAAGTTATTATGTTAATCAATCGCTAAAAATAAATTACACTAGAATTCAGGCATATTTTCCTGAGTTTCCAATTTGATGGCAAAAATTCACTTTTTAGTGAATATAAATATGCAAAAATACCCGTAAATCCGTGTTTTTGACGCTAAAATCTTAATTTTTATTATTTTAAAATTAACCTTTTGCAAAAAAAAAAAAAAAATGCTTGGTCTAAAATAAAATTATGTTATAATAAACCTCACTAAGAATAATTAATAAATTTTGATATTGAATTATTCCGAACTCAGTAGTTAAGCCTTTTTACGCCGACGATACTAGAAATAGGAAAATAGGGAGTTACTGTTTTTTTATTTTCTTAAAAAAATAAAAAAAGTGTAAAAATAACAAAAAATAGTTAAAATAAGTGAAAAAACGGCTAAAAATAGCCAAAAAAGAGTTAAATTATGACTTTCAGTCAACAAGCAAAACTTGAAATTTTAGCAAATCGACTAACTCGACCAAAATTTAATTCCTTAGTTAAAGGTTTAATTTTTTCTTCATCACTAGATGATGATCCAAACTTTTTTATATTAAGAATTAACAAAAATGAAATTAATTCTCGATTAATTGAAGTTTTTCGAAAATTTCAATTGTTTTTTTCAGAAACTAGAAAAAACAAAAATTGAATCTGTATTGAGAAAAAATTAATTAAAATTGATAAAACACCTGAGAACATTCAATATTTTTTTGCCGGACTTTTCATAGGCGGAGGTTCGATTTCACCACTGGGGTCAAAGTCTTACCACCTTGAAATTTCATTTTTAGATAAATCAAAATGTGAAAAAGTTTTAAATATTTTGCGCCAGAATCAATTGGAATTCACTTTTAAGCAAATTTTTTATCAGAATCGCTTAAAAATTTACTTAAAAAAAGTTAACGAAATAATTTATTTTTTAATGGCCATCGGCGCACTTGAACAAGCCTCAAAACTAGAGATTTTGAGAATTGAACGTGATCACTATCTTAACGCTAACCGAATCACAAATTTTGACATAAAAAATGCCAAAAAAATAAGCGAATCATCGACAAACTTTATTAAAAAATGAAATTTAATTAAAAAATACAATCTAACATCGGAATTCAGCGACCAAGAATTAATTTTCTTTGAGATCCGGCAAAAAAATCCTGAATTAAGTTTACAAGAAATTTGCAAAATTCTAAAAAAAGAGTATAATATTATTAGAACAAAAGCAGGCCTAAACTATTGGCTTGTCAAGTCTAATAAAATTTTAGAAAAAGGAGTGAAAAATGCTCAATAGAATTATTTTTGACCGCAAAGACTGACGTGCTTATAGCCGTGCAGACGAAGCTACAAAAAAACTAACAAATAAATTGTTGTCTTTTTCCATTATGTGATTAGGTGTCGCAATTTTACTTGTTGGCTTAATTACATTTGCGATTTTATCAATAGACTCATTATTTGCAATTTATTTAAGATTAGTTAGAACTATTACATCAAGAACTACAGGGATTTTACTATTTTTTGTTTTACTTTTAGGAGTAAATTTTGGGGTGTCATATTATATAAATAAATGAGCATTAGCCGATAACCCGCCAACAATCGTTCTTGTTTTACTCTTTTTTGTTTTTGTAATGGCTAATTCTATCCTTCTTCCGTTAATTTTCGCTGTTCAAATAGCCTTAGGACAAGGTAGCTATATAATGATAGCAGTTGGTGGTGCTGGTGGTTTAATGGCCTTAATTGGAATTTTAGGTTATTTCCAAGTTATCAATTTTGGTAGATTATTACCTTTAATTTTCATTGGTCTTTTTATTGAATTAATTCTTTTAATTGTTTCCTATTTTGTTTTTTCTTCATTTGTAGACACTTTATACTCATTTGTTGGTATTACAGTTACATTAGGAATGATCGGATATGAGTTTTGAAGTATCAGAAATCAATCATCAATAATTTTAGGCAATTACAATAGTCATACAGAAATTAAACGCGTTTTCTTAAGATTAGCAATCTGAAATGCACTTAGTTTATATATTTCTTTCCTTCGTTTAGTATTACACATATTAAGACTTTTGAATAGACGTTAAAATATATAATTTAGCCTCTATTTTCAAATATTTTTTAAGGATTTTATGCAAAAAAAAGTAATTTTAGTTGATATTGAGATTGA
Source organism: Mesomycoplasma ovipneumoniae (assembly GCA_009756935.1). The sequence continues at coordinate 22,675 of VZDP01000005.1, forward strand.
GAAAGGGTCAAACATCAAATACGAAATAGACCCCAAAACTAAAAAATTAGTTGTTGATAGAATTCTTCGTGGTGATTTTGTTTATCCAGCTAACTATGGAAGCATTCCTGAGACACTAGATTGAGATGGCGATCCATTAGATGTTTTAGTTTACTCTAGTCAAAAATTTTTACCTGGATCACAACTAAATGCTAGAATTTTAGGCGCCCTTGAAATGATAGATGACGGCGAGATAGATACAAAATTAATTGCAGTTCATCATGATGACTATCGTTTAGATCATATTAATTCAATGGACGGTCTACCTCAGGAGTGATTAGATTCAATTCATTATTTTTTTAGCAATTATAAAAATTGAAAACGCCCCGGAATTACAAAAGTCTCAAAATTTATCTCTCTTGATGAGGCAATTAAAGAATTTGAAACTTGCACTAAACTTTATGAAGATTTTCACCATTATTCAAAAGAAGATTTTCTTAAAACAATGCAAGAAAAATTCCCGGAAAAATATCAAAAATAACCCAAACACATTTTTTTGTTAGTATACAAAAAAATGTGTTTTTTTATGATATAATAAAAAAATAACAAAAAACATTATTAAAATTTTAGAGGAGAATATGAAAACTAAGTGAAACAAGTTTTTAAAACTAGGTTTAGTTATGCCAATTTCTGTAATTGGAGTTATTGCTAGTTGCGGTAATGGTAACTCAAATGATGGTGCAAAACAAACTCCTGAATCACCAAGCAACCCAGGTTCAGGCCAAACACAAACAATTACCGATGTTTCCAAGATTTCTAATTTAGTTTCATCCCGTAAAGATGAAATAAGCGCAGCAAAAGCAGATCCTTCCAAACATTTTGCAATGAATATGGCAATTGTAACAGCTGATGGAACTGTTACTGACAAGTCTTTTAATCAGTCAAGTTGAGAAGCGATTCAACAAATGGCTGCAATAACAGGCGGAGAAATCACTTCGATTGATAGTAGTACTGATAGTTTATCACAAAAATATAATTCCTTAATTAACACAAATAAAAATATTTGAGTTCTTTCTGGATTTCAACATAATGAAGCTTTAGAATCTTGACTTGCTATTCCAGAAAATAAACAATCATTTACTGCTAAAAAAATAATTGTTATTGGAATTGACTTACCTGGTTTGGATGATGTAATTCCGCAAGGTCAATACATCCGTTTAAATTATAAATCTGAAGAAGCAGCATATATTGCAGGTTATGCAAATGCAGCGTTTTTAGCCGCTAAATACCCAAATAATGCAGCCAGACGTTCTGCAATAACTGTAGGTGGTGGTGCTTTTGCCGCTGTTACTGACTTTATTGCTGGATATTTGGCCGGAATTAAAGCATATAATGCCGCAAATCCTACCAAAAAAACTAAAATTACCGCTAATACAATCAAATTAGATACAAATTTTGCTGTCAATGCAACAAGTAAACAAACACTTGAAGGTTTAGCGGCAAGTGGTTCTCCTTCAACGTTGCTAGCAGTGGCCGGTCCACTAACAGGTGTTTTTGCAGATATTGCCGCAGGAGATCATGATCGTTTTTTAATAGGGGTTGATACTGATCAGTCACTTGTTTATACAAATGCAACAAGAAGATTTTTCACATCAATTTTGAAAAATTTAGGATATTCACTTTTTTCAGTTCTTGCCGATCTATACACTAAAAAAACAAATTCAAAATATTTAGGCGGATTTGTTCAATCTCAAAAAAATGCATTTGTAAAACTTGGATATAAGGATAAATTTGTCGACATTGCCGATTCAACCCTACCAGATTCAGATAAAACTTTAGCCAATAAAGCAATCGAAGATGCAAAAAAACATTTTGACGAAAAAACAGCAAACTCAACCGATGTTCGTAAAACACTAAATATTCCAGAAATGGACACTGATCAACAAGCTCGAATTAATGCGCTTGTTTCTGAAATTAATAAGTAATTTCAGTCCTTTTTCAAGATAAGAAAAAATCCAGGCTATTTTGTCTGGATTTTTTAATTTTTTTTGCTAAAATTTAATTAAATGGACAGAGAAGAAAATGTAATTGAGTTTATTGGCGTTTCAAAAAAATTTGGCAACTTTTTTGCTAATAAAAATATTAGCTTTAAAGTTAAAAAAAACACAATCCATGCACTAATAGGGGAAAATGGTGCCGGAAAATCAACACTTATGTCCACTCTTTTTGGAATTTATACACCAGATGAGGGACAAATAAAAGTAAACGGAAAACAATCTTTTATTGACAATCCTAATCGTGCAAGCGACTTGGGAATAGGAATGGTTCATCAACATTTTAAACTAGTTGATGCTTATACTAATTTTGAAAACATTATTTTAGGTCAGGAATTTACGCACCGAGGTGTTCTAAATCGACAATCTGCCCGTGAAAAAATAAAAAAAATACAGCAAATTTACAATATTGAATTTGATTTAGACCAAAAAACTGGCGATGCTTCTGTTGTTGTAAAACAGAAAATTGAAATTATAAAAATTTTATATCGCGATTCAGATATCTTAATTTTTGACGAGCCAACAGCAATTCTATCGCCACAAGAAATTGATTCCTTTTTAGATATTTTAAGATTTTTTATTAAAACCGGTAAAACAATAATTTTTATATCACATAAATTATCCGAAGTTAAACAAGTTGCAAATTCTGCGACCGTTTTGCGTCATGGAGAAGTCGTTGCTAATTTTGAAAATCTTGAAAACATCAGTATTTCCGAGATGACTTCGGCAATGGTTGGTAAAAAAGTTGTTAGCTCAAAAAATTTACTCAAAAAAGATTTCACTCAAGTTGGGCTAAAAGTCGAAAATCTTAGCGCTTCTTTTGATAAAAAAATCGAAAATTTAAACTTTGAAATTCACAAAGGTGAAATTTTTGCAATTGCAGGCATTGAAGGCAACGGTCAACTTGAGGTCGAACTTGCAATTTCAGGTCTAATTCATTCAACAGGTAAAATTTTGGTTTATAACCAAAACAACGAACCTATAAACTTAGAAAATTCAAGTGTTGCTTCTCGTTTTGGTTTAATTTCTTATGTTCCTAGTGACCGTCATAAATACGGAATAGTTTTAGATCTGCCAAATTTAGATAATTCAATAATAAGAAACATGAGAAATGAAAAATATGTTTCAAAAAAATACATTAAAACTCAAAAAGTTCAAGAATTATACGATAAAATTGTTGAACTTTTTGATGTAAGAGGTGATAAAACTGGCCAAAAAAATTCCCGACTTTTATCTGGAGGAAATCAGCAAAAATTTGTTCTGGGCCGCGAAATTTTAACTGATCACGAAGTACTTTTGATAGTTCAGCCAACTCGCGGACTTGATATAGGTGCAATAAATTTAGTTCATCAAAAAATTCTTGAAGAAAAAAGCAAAAATAAAACTATTTTACTCATTTCATACGAGCTTGATGAAGTTTTGGCCCTAGCAGATACAATTTGTGTTATCAATAAAGGACAAATTTCTAAAAAATATTTTGCAAACGAAATTGACCGTTATAAAATAGGTAGACTAATGGCAGGTTTAAATCATGATTAAGAAAAAAATTAATTTTTCTATTTTTTCTAATTTTTTCTTTAAAAAATTAGAAAAAAACACCTCTAAAAGCTTATCTGAAAAGATTTTGTCTACTTTTTGGGCAATTTTCTTTGGAATTTTAGTCTCTTTTATTTTTATCTGATCATTTGGGTACAATCCGCTAAAAGTTTATTATACTATTGTTTTTAAGATCGCTTTTGCCTGAAATGAAGTTAGAAATTTGCTATTAATTACATCAATTTTCATTTTTGCTAGTATTGCAATTGCAATTCCTTTTAAATCGGGGTTATTTAATATCGGTCTTCCGGCGCAAATGATGATTTCAGGGATAGTTTCCTTGATGATTGTTTTAAATTTGACATCAATTAATATTTATGCTCGGTTATTAATAGCCGCACTTTTAGGTATTTTAACAAGCGGAATTCTGGGCGCACTAGTTGGTATTCTTAAATCTTATTTGAAAATAAACGAAGTTATTTCAACAATTTTATTAAATTGAATAATTTTTTATATTGGTAAATTTTTCCTTACATCAACAAGTCTTGACATCGGATTTAAAACTACAACACTAACTTCACAAACTATAAACGAGACGGCATTTTTAACATCAATATTTTTAACCCGCAATTTTTCAATAATAATGCTATTTTTATCATTATTATTTGCATTTTTAATTTGGTTTGTTTTGCAAAAAACTTCAATTGGCCTTTCAATAAAAATTATTGGTCAAAATAAAGATGCTGCAAATTATGCCGGAATTAACAACAAAAAAACTACTATAGCCGTGATGACTTTTTCAGGAATTGTCGGCGGGATTGCCGGTTTTGCCTGGTATGTTTTTTACAGACGATCCTTTACAATTCAGGCCGGAATGCCGCGAGAAGGTTTTGATGCTATTTTATTAGCACTTCTAGCTTTTAATTCACCTTTTGGAATAATTCCAATATCATTTTTTTACTCAGTTCTTCTAATTGGAACAAATGCACTCGAGGCCCATTCAATTGCTTTAAATCAACAGACAACACAAATTATTATTGGAATTATAGTGTATTTATCTGCTATATCCGTTATTTTCATTCATTTTAAGCCACTAAAATGAATGATGAATGTTTGGTGCTTATCTAGAACAGGCCGATTTTTCAGTGCTAAAAATGCAAAAAATATAAACATTAAGCCAACAACTCCTGTTCACAGTAATTTAAGTTTATTGTTCATAAAACCTGAAAAAAAGGAAAAAATTAGGAATTTGCAAACAGAAATTACTAATTTTGAAAACATTAAAGCAGAACTTTTAACTTTATTTTTAGACCAAAAAGTTAATATTTTTTGAATTTACCGAAAAATTCAAAAAATAAATATTAAACTTTTCTTATTAAAAAGAGCGTACTTAAAAATTAAGAATCATGACAATACTGCAATTTGAAAGCAAAAAAAGAAAGAATTAAAAAACAAATCTGGACTAGATTCGGCACTTAAATCGAAAAACGTTGAGGAAAAATTAGCCTTTTTTGAGCAAATTAACCAAAAAAGACGTAAATTAAATATCGAACTAAATGAGTTAGGTTACTTTGATGCTAAAAATAATTTTAATGCTTTTTGACAGCAAATTATTGAACATCACCTTCAGTTTCGTAGTCTCAAATCTGAAATCATTGAAAAATTTAAAGCAGACCAAAAAACTAAAAAACCTTTAAAAACGGAGGAAAAATAATGACCTGAGAAACAGTTATTCCAATTTTAGCGCTTTTCTTTGTCTTTTTCTCAATAATAACAACCGGATCGATAGCAGGACTCTATAGTGAAAAAGCTGGGGTTGTAAACATTGCAATCAACGGAGTTATGATTATTGGGGCGACAGTTTATGGTCTTTTTTCAATTCTTTTTGATGTTTCCAACATGGCGATGCAACTGATTTTAATCCCACTTGCAGCGCTTTTTTCAGGATTATTTTTGCTACTGCATGGATTTTTAACGATAAAACTGAAAGGAAACCATATTATTTCAGGCGTAGCGCTTAACATTTTAGCCCCAGCAATTGCATTTGCACTGCTTAAAATTTATGGAAACAGTAGCCGCTTTGAGTCTCCAGTAAATGAACTTGCCTTTGGTTCACATCGAACATTTTTGAACATTTTTTCACTAAAATTACTAATTGTAACAGCCCTAATTTTTGTAACTTGGTTTGTTTTTTCCAAAACAAAATTTGGACTTAGATTTTCAGCTGTTGGTGAAAATCCGCACGCTGTTGCTGCTGCCGGAATTAATGTCAATAGAATGAAGTGACTTGGAGTTTTTCTTTCAGGTTTAATTGCCGGAATTGCAGGTGCTTTTTATTTCCAGTATTTAGGCTCTTCTTTTACTGGCGACGTTCAGGGACTAGGATTTTTATCACTAACAATTTTAATAATGGGCCGTTGGAAAATAATTTTAATTGTAATTTATGGCTTAATTTTCTCATTTTTATACACAATTTCAATTAGTCTGGCTGGAAATTTTGGTGACTTTTTAGCAATTATTGAAGCTGCACCATATTTAGTTACAATTTTAATTTTAGGTCTTACTTCAAGAAAAGATTTAGCACCAAAAGCACTTGGAATACCTTATGATAAATCTTTAAAATAAAACTTAAAAATTTATAGTATAATTCTAAATCCTTATCAAAAATTAAAAACAGCATTCATGAAAAAATATTTTAAGGTTTTATTATGTACAAAAAATTTTTCGAAGGTATTATTGAAGTTATTACCGGTCCAATGTTTTCAGGCAAATCTGATGAACTAATTAAAAGAATAAAAATTCTAACTTATGCAAATATTAAGATTTTAGTAATAAAACCTTTAATTGACAATCGTTTTTCTGACTGCGAAATTGTTTCGCGCTCAGGTTTGAGAATCCCAACTTTTAGTGCTAAGACAACTCAAGAAATAAAAGATCTATTTGCAAAAGAAAAATATGGGGCAATTGCAATTGACGAGATTCAATTTTTTAGCGAGGATATTATTCCCTTTTTGGATAAAATTGCAAACAAAGGAATTCGGGTGATTGTCAGCGGTCTTGACCAGGATTTTCGTCGTAAACCCTTTGGTGTTTTGCCAAATTTAATGGCAATTGCCGAAAATGTGACAAAATTACAAGCAGTTTGTACAATTTGCAAACGCGCTGCAACCACAACAGCCCGCCTTGTTAAGTCAGAAAAGCAAAACTTAATTGGTGATAGCGCCGAATACGAGGCGCGTTGTCGTGCCTGTCATAACTTGTAAAAAAAAAAAAAAAATATTTTTTCTACTATTTCAAATTTTTGTGGTAAAATTACTATTTGCAAGCGCAAGTGTAGTTTAATGGTAGAACTTCAGCCTTCCAAGCTGACTGTGAGGGTTCGATTCCCTTCACTTGCTCCATATCAGGTTGTCCAAATTCTCACAAAAAGCGCAAACGCGCTTTTTTATTAACATTTTATACATTATTTTTTTAAAATAATGTATAATTTAAAAAAGATTTAATTTCTTAAAAAGGAAAAAAAATGGAAATAATTTCAGGAACAGTAATAGACAAACTTGGTTTTCATGCCCGCCCTGCTTCAAAAGTTGCAAAATTAGCAACAACATTCAAATCACAAATTAAAATCATATCTGGTGAAAAATCAGGTAATGCCAAATCAATTATGAATATAATGGCTCTTGGAATTAAAATGGGATCAAATTTTACCATTGAAGTTTCAGGTGAAGACGAAATTACTGCTGCAAAAGCGATCAAAGAATTAATTATTGCTGAAAAATTAATTCTTGAATAAATTAGAAAAACACTGTATAAACAGCAAAAACAGTGCATAAAATAAGCCGACGTTTTGTCGGCTTATTTTATTTTTTTGACAGGTTTTGCCAAATCTTACCCAAAATTGAAAAAAAATATATTTTTCAATTATTTTCTAGCGAAAACTATAAAATAATGTAAAATTATGGTAATTAATTTGATTTTTTGCGTTACCAATTTATCAAATTAATTATTTTATATTAAAAAAAGAAAGGAGAAAAATGTCCATTTCACTTAAATCAGTTTTTAGTGAAAAAACAAGAAAGAGCACCAACAACTCTGGTGCTGGGAAAATGCGTAAAATTTTGTCCAAAATATCTGGCGCTTTTATGCTACCAATCTCAGTTATGTCCATTGCTGGTCTGTTCTTAGGAGTTGGTGCTGCGATTGCAAGTAATACCTCATCCGCGTCACTTAAACAATTTGGGGCCTTTATCCAAGCCCTAGGTGACCCTGTTTTTGCCGGTTTGCCGGTTTTATTTGCAATTGCCTTTGTTATTGCCTTTACTGATGAAGCCGGTGTGGCTGTTTTTGCAACATTAATTGGATATCTTGTTTTCTCAAGTGTCCAATCAGTCTTTATTACTGATGTTGAAAATGGGGTTACTATTTTATTCTCTGGTGCAGGACGTGATCCAGCCGGATTAAAAGGCCTTGTTGGTGGCGCTATGGGATTTAGGGCGCTTCAAACCTCAGTTTTTGGCGGAATAGCTGTTGGACTTACTGTTCAATATCTATATAATCGCTTTCATACAATTCAATTACCACAAATGATTTCATTTTTTGGTGGTAAAAGATTTGTAGCATTAATTACAATTCCAGCAATGGCACTTTTAGCTTTTGTTTTCCTAATTTTCTGACCATGAATAGGAATTGTACTTAACCTCTTTGGTGCCTCACTTGCAAAAGTTCCTTATGGATTTGAGTCATTTATTTTTGGTTACATCGAAAGATCTCTAATTCCTTTTGGTCTACACCATGTTTTCTACGCGCCACTTTGATTTTCATCAGCCGGTGGAGACGCAGGTGCAACTATCGTTGATTGAGCAAAAGATCAAGGAATTGAAGTTGTAACCAAAACTGCAGAAGCTGCAAATCAAACACAAGTAATTTACGAGGTAGTTGCTAAAGCGCAAACAATGCCTAGTGATTCACTTAAAGAACTTTTAATTGATATTACTAAAAATAAGGATAAATTTGTTGGTGACTCAACAGCTTCACTTACTTTATTAGGAGCGCCTAACACAATTGATTACACCGTTGATGGGAAAGAATTTTCAATCCCATTATTTACCTTTTTAGAAAACCATGGTTTCAAAGTTGGTAGATTTGCTGACGGTAAATTCTCAGGAATGATGTTCGGTCTTCCTGCAGCAGCAGCAGCCATGATTATGGCAGCGCCAAAAGAAAATCGTAAAGTTGCCGCAGGAACTGTTATTCCAGCAGCAGCAACTTCATTTGTAACTGGTGTTACAGAACCGATTGAATTTACATTCCTATTCTTATCTCCACTACTTTTCTGAGGATTCCACGCATTTATGATGGCGCTTTCCTTCATGTTTGCGAATTTAGCTGGAGTTCACATTCCAATGGCCTTCTCAGGTGGAGTTCTTGACCTTTTAATTTACGGAGCTGTTCCTGTCCAAAAAGGTACTAATTTCTGGTGAGTTTTAGTAGTAGGACTTGCTTATGTGCCAATTTACTACTTTGTTTTCCTATTTTTTATCAAATGGAAAAACCTTGAAACTCCTGGAAGAGGAACAAACACCAAATTATTTACAAAATCTGATTATTTAGCACGTAAAGATAAAGCAAAATCTGCCTCATCAGTTGACCCGCAAGTTCTTGCGATCGTTGATGGATATGGTGGAATTGATAATATTACCAATTTTAATAACTGTGCATCACGTCTTCGTTATGACATTAAAGATTTATCACTTGTTGATGAACAAAAATTAAAAGCTGCCGGCGTTGTTGCTATAAAAGTTGAAGGACAACACCATGTTCAGGCAATTTTAGGACCAATCGCTGAGCAAATGAATGCAAAAATTAATTCCCAACGCGATTTAATTAAAGCTATGTCTCAAGACGAAATTGACGCAATTTTGAAAAACAAACCAGCTAAACCTATGCCAGAAAAAGTTGAAATGACTAAGTGCGAAAACAAAACTTGCCACTTGCCAGAAGAAATTTATTCTCCAGCAACAGGTGAATTAATTGAATTAGCACAAGTAAAAGACGGCGTATTTTCTGAAGAAAAATTAGGAAAAGGTTTTGCAATTCGTGTTGGAAACACCGGTAAAAAAGAAATTTTTTCACCAATTAATGGTCAAATTAAAATGGTCTTTAATACCAAACACGCAATTGGATTTGCTTCTAAAGACAATAAAACCCAAGTTTTAATTCACATCGGAATTGATACTGTCGAACTTCATGGTCAAGGTATTGAGGTTTTTGTTGAAGCTGGCCAAGATATTAGTGCTGGAGATAAAGTTGCTAGCGTTGATCTTGATTATTTAACTCAATCAGGAATAAAAAATACCGATATTATCGTTGTTATTCTTCACGAGTCAGATAAAAAAGAATTCCAATTTAAAGTTCCTTTACAAAACATTAATCAACTCCCAGTGCTAGTTGGTCAATCATTACCAACCAAAAAACAATAAAATTGGTCTCTAAATTTTAGAATAATTTTGTAAAAAAACCGCGATTAACCTCGCGGTTTTTGTTTTAAATTAACTTTAGGCTAAAATATACAAATAATTTTTTAATACTAATTTATTAAGCCCTTTTTGTTAAAATTTATAACCATTTTGTTGAAGTCTAAGAAAATGCCTGAGTTTGACAGTTTGATGAAAAAAATTTTTAGTGAATATAAACATGAAAAAACCCGTAAATCCGGGTTTTTTGACCTAAAATCTTAATTTTTATTATTTTAAAATTAACCTTTTGCAAAAAAAAAAAAAAAAAGAACAAAAAAATGTAAATTAGTAGAAAAAAGCCCGCTTTTAATTCGCGGGTTTGATGTTTTTTCTATAAATTTAAGGCATTTTTGATCAAAATTGCAACAAAAAATTAAATTGAAATTAGGCTTCTTATTTTATTATTTATTAAAAAAACTTTATCCTCATGAATTAATATGCTAATTTACTTTAGTTTTCTGGATCCTGAGTTTGACAGTTTGATGGCAAAAATTCACTTTTTAGTGAATACAAATATGAAAAAAATACCGGTAAATAAACTAGGGCAAAGAAAATTAACAGTTTAATATTATTATAACATCATAGCATATTGCTGTGGTGTTTTTCAATTTAAAATCGATTGAATTCTATAATTGTTGTATCAAAATATATAATCTGTAATTATTTTTTTCAGATCTTCAAAAGTTATTTTGCTGTAGTTTAACTCGTTTAAGCATTCACTTTTTATAATTGAAAATCAATATTCAGCCTCCCTATTATCTAATGAATTTCCTATGCGAGACAACGAAACAGTTCCTCCCATTTTATTTATTTTGTCAATATAGACTTTTGAAGTGTATTGAAATCCATGGTCCGAATGAATAACAAAATCTTTATCAATAGACCTAAATGTCTTTATATTACCCATAACTAAATCAAGATCATTGTTTACAGATAATTTAAAATCTCTGATTTTTTTAGTTTTATGCTCAATTATTACAGACAAAAATACATGGTTTTCCTTAACATCTCTGGGAGCTTTTATATATGTAACATCAGTAGCAAAAATATTTCTATTTAATTTATCATTGTAGTCGCGTTTAACAATATCCGGTAGTGCGAATTTGGTGTTCTTAATTTCGCTCTTTCTTCTTTTTTTTCTAATTTTGCATACTAAATTCAATCTTTTTAAATGTCTTCCAAGACTTCGAGGATTAATGTCGATATTATATTTCATAGAAATATAAGCACTCAACCTTAAGCGACCATATCTACCTTTGTTATCAAGAAAGGATTTTTTAATTATTGCGTCATTTTCGTGCTCTTTTACTTTTATAACTCTAGTTTTAGATTTTGCCACTGCTTGTCTGCACACATTAAAAATTTTTGCAGATTTGCTGTAGGGAATATTTAGTGTTTTGGCTTCACTAAGTTTTCCTGATTTTGATTTATCTTTGTTGGTTTCGTAATATCTCTTAGCTATTTCTATTAATTCTTCTTTTGTAAATTCGTTTCAATCGGGTTCAATTTGTTTTTTAGGTTTGCCAGTCCCTGGCTTTCTTCTTGCACCCTTTTTATCTAATAATTGGTCTTGCATACCATTATTATAATATCTAATAATTTTTTTGATTCTTCGAACTAGTTGATCTCTGGTTATAAAATTTGTATCTGGCGAAATATCATTTATATAATTTATTGTTTTTTTTAATCCAAATTCATTGTAAATTTTATAAATCATATCAAACTCGTCTTTTTTAAAGTGTCTTGACATTAGTATTCTCCGTTTTCTTGCATTTGAAAATTTAAAAAAGCTAACACTTTGGGTGTTAGCTTTCTCCTTAAACTCAGACAAAAAAGCCAACACCTTAGTGTTAATTTTCTCTGTCCTGGTTTAAATAGCATTTACTAGCATTTTAAGTAATTTTATGGTATAATTATAGATTATGAAAAAACAAAATAAAGATGGTTTTATTGAAGTAAACAAATTGTTTGGCAAAAAACCTAAATATTTAAGGAAATTTCAAACGTGAAATTTGAAACAAGTTATTTGAAAACAATCAATTAACTGAAGTTGGTTTAGTAACGATGTTGCAAAAATTAAGGCAAAGGGTTGAATTTAACACTTTAGATCAGCAAATAACATTTAAAAATCGAGATGGTGTTCCTAGTGATCCGAATATTTGAAATAGCTATGATTTTTACTTTGATATCTTAATAAATCGGTAAAAAAATTGTAAGTAACTTTTACCAAAAAACTTAAAAAACTGCCTAAAACCAGATGCTTTTTTAAAATTACCTTATGAAACTGGGAAACTCGGGAGTAATTTTAAAAATTATTTTCGTTTTTTATAAACTTCTAATAATACTTTTCAATAGATTATTTTATCAAACCAGGAAACTCGGGAAAACCGGATGCTTTTTTGAAATTACCTTATCAAACTGGGAAACTCAGGAATTTCACTTTACTTTAGTGTTAATTTTTTTTGTCCTAGTTTAGTTCTTCTATATTTAATTTTATTTTTTTCTTGTTTTCTGTTTGCATATTTGGTCCTTTCTTGTATTAAAAAAGACGACTAGATTTTTATCTAATCGTCTTGACAATTTATATATCAAAAAGTTCTGTCGGATCTATCTTGAATTGTAGCATATTTGCAGTCGGTCTTCCATTGTCCCCACCTTTTCTTTGAAGCGTAACTTTACCAAGTTTTATCGACCCTCCAGGACTTACTTCAACTTTACCATCTGCAAAATAATGATTTATTACTTCATTTATATTTTTCAAAACCCATCTAGCATCTTCTTGTAATTTTTGTGCAACTAAAACCCATTCTGCTGAAAATTCTCCTCGCCCCTTTAATATATCAGATATTATTAACAACTTATTGTTATTTAACCAATCTAAAACTAAGTTTCTTTCTTCATCAGTTAATTCGTCCATAAACATTCTTCTATTATCTCTAACATTATCTTTATAAGGTTTTAATTCTCCAGTAAAATATTGCAAGATTTTATATACATTCAATGGAATATTCCATAATTCGTTATAACTTTTTAACCATCTTTTATCTATTTGATTAAACCCTTTCTTATTGCTTACAAGTTTTACTTGTATATTTTCAATATCAAGCGCATCCTTTAATTTAACTTGTACTTTTACATTCAAATCAGCTTTATATCCTCTAATAACAATTGCGCTTACATATTCAACTTTTTCCAAAGTATAGCCCATAATTGTTAACCATTCTTTAGCTTCATCATCATTTTGTCAATCATTAAATTTATCTGCTATATGTTGTTCATTTCTAAATCCGTCTTTTGCAGTTTTCGACCCTAGTTTTACTTTATCAATTTCACCCATATTCTTAACCTAACCTCTAATATTTTTAATCATTGCTTTAGCAATAGCATCTATAACATTTACCGTCATTGCATTTCCTGCTTGAGATAATACTTTATTATTATTTAATCCATTTTGTTTTACTTTTTCTGCAATATCTTTTGGAAAACCTTGTAATAACAATGCTTCATATCCACTAAGTTTTTTTATTTTCCCATTTCTTATATAAAGTAATCCGTGTCTTCCAGCTCTTAATGTTGGAAAGATTTTATCATATTTGCGCAAGTCAGATTGTCGTCAATCAATGACATAATTTTCTAGACTTAACACTTGTTCATTAGCAATCTTGTTTTGATTATATTTATTTGATAAATACTTTTGAAATGTTTTATCTAAAATATCTAACTCCAAGTTATTATCTTCGTCGATAAACCAAGAAAAATCTTTATTTGATAAATTGTTGATAGGAAATTCAAACATACCATTATCATATCCTTTTTTAAAACCAACAATATATACTCTCTCTCTAATTTGAGGAACGCCAAAATCTAGACTATTTAAGACTTTATAGTAGATATTATACCCTATGTTTTCAAGTGCTTCCTTGATTGTTTTAAAAGTATTTCCTTTATCATGATTTATCAATCCTTTAACATTCTCTAAAATAAAATACTTTACTTTTTTTTGTTTCATAATTTCAATTAAGGAGTATATTATCTGTCCTCTTTCATCTTCAAACCCTGCCCTTTTACCTACAATTGAAAATGTTTGGCACGGAAATCCTGCAATCATAAAATCAAAATTAGGTAATTTGTCTATATCAACTTTGGTTAAATCTCCAAAATTTCTACCATCATCAAAAAATAATTTATAAGTTTCTGCAGTTTTTTCATCTATCTCACAATGACCAACACACTCTAGTCCATTGTTTTCTAATCCAATTCTTCCTCCGCCAATTCCTGAACAAAAATCAAAAAATTTTAACATATCATTGCCCTCATATTTTTTAAAACTAATAACTTGTTCTACATTACATTGAAGTGCTTCGCATATCTTTTCAATATTTCTAAGTGATATATACTCATTCTTTCCCATATTAGCTATGCAATTTGTTGTTAAATTTGCTTTTTCTAATAAATCTTTTTTATTCATATTTCTTGATTTCAAAAGATTCCATAATGGCTCATACGATATGTTCACACAATCCCCTATTGCCTTTTTATACTGTTTAATTATAGCAAAAAACTTGAGTTTCCTCAAGTTCCTAAATTGTAGTTCAAGCGCAACATATACACTTAACTTACAATTTAGGTCAAAATGCCTTGAATACTAAACCAGGACAAAAAAATTAACACTAAGGTTGGTTTTTTTGGTTTATTTTGGGGGTTTTTTAACTTTTTTGGCAAAGTCAAAAAAAATAACTATCAAAGCAAAAACACTGAATTTTAAATCTAACACTCACGAACAAAAATCTGCTTATTAATCAAATAAAACAAACTAAAAAAAGCTAAAATTTTAACTTAAGAAGCAAAATTATTGAATTTTTAAACTGCTTTTTTAGTTCAAAACACTAACAAAAATCATCAAAAAATACAACTACTATTTAAACTCAATGCAAATAGAAAACTCGTTTTTACTTACATTGAGCCTAAAAAAATATATGAAGTTTTGAAAGAACAATAACTAAAAGCCCTAAATTTATAGATTTCTAAACGGTTAAATTTAAGGCATTCCATCATATTTAAAAATATAATGGATAATTCGCATTTTCTGATTTTATCATGCAAAAAACATAACTAATTCCCCCTTAATTCAATATCAAAATTTATTAATTATTCTTAGTGAGGGTTATTATAACATAATTTTATTTTAGACCAAGCATTTTTTTTTTTTTTTTTTGCCGATTAATTTTTGCCTAAAATCTTTGATTACTAAAAATACTTTTTTATTTACTTTTTATTTACTTTTTTCTTTTGATCTTAAAGTATTTTGGTATAATAAGGTCATACTTATCGAGATATTATACTAAAATGTTTAATTACTAAAAATATTTTTTTATCTTCTTTGGATCTTAAAGTATTTTGTTATAATTAAGACATACTATCGAAATATCTAGTAAAGTCTAAAATTTATTTTACCTATCTATTTTTTATTTAAAGAAACAAAGTTGAAATAATTTCAAGCTTTGTTTTTTGTCATTAATAGACAAAAAAATGGTAAAATTAAAACAAAATCTGTATTATATAAAAAGAGGAGTAATTATGGCTGAAAATCTAACAAAAAAAGAGAAAAAATTAATGAAAGCAACTAAAAAACGTGCAATCATACTTTCACTGCTTGCCTTTGGTGGTCTTAGTATTGGTTCACTCAGTTTTCTTCCTTTCCTTTTAAAGTCTTGAAATACACTTCAATATAATATTGTTGATTTTAAACATATTAATCGTGATAATATTGGTTATGAACTTGAATTTGCCCTAAGTGATTTAGATTCATATAAACTAAATTATCAAGATTTAAATGTTGACTTTACAGCTGATGAGCAAGGAAAAGACGTAATTGTTTCACACAAAGCCATTTATGATGAATTTAGTCGAACTTGACGGCTATCTTCAAATTATAACGGTCTTAGTTTTGGAAAAAGATACTATCTAAAAGTTTATCTTGATGATAAAAAGCAAAAAAGATTTTCTGCCAAAAAAGTAATTGCCTTTGGTCAAAATGTTACCAATTTTGTCGATACTCCACCTGCAGTTTCAACAATTAATTTTCAAACCAAAACTCCTTCTAGTGCCTCAGTTTCACTAAAATTTGCCGACGAGGCTGCTAATCTTGAGGGTAAAAAAGTTGCCCTAGAGTATTATTATGTCCTAAAAAATCAATCAGCACCCACTGATGTGCTCAGCAATTCCCAGGAAATTCACACTTCTTATGTCGATTCAGCAACCGTTAAAAACGGAGTGGCTGAATTTAGCCTCGAAAATCTTCACCCGGGAATGGATTATAAAATTAGTGCAATTCGTTATGTTGACAGTTCTGCCCCAGCTAGTGACATCCCGCTTGTGCCAATGCAAAAAATTGCCCTAGCTCCAGAGATTAACTACGAACAAGATGCCCAAAAAGAAAAACTTTTTGAAGCAACAACAGGCAAATATAATTATCGCGCTGATTCTTTGATTGACCAAAACTTAAGTTTTGACTCAAAAAGACTTACAGTTAATTTTTCAACTCTGGACTCAAGCCCTAACTTGGAAAACAAGCCAATCAAACTAAACTATACAAATATTTTAACAGGCCAAAAATTTAGTGTTAGTTCATTTTTTGCCGCTAATTTAGCAAGTTTTGACCTTAGTAATTTAGCTCCAGGTTCTTCTTATCAAATCGAGAGTTTTGAGCTCGAGTCTTCCAAAGTTGAATTTGGCCAAACTTTCATTAAAAACTTTCATACCCCTGCGGCAATTGTTGAGTCCAAAATTGCAACCGGAGCGACTTTTTCTAAAGTTGACTTATCTGTTGTCTCAGTTGATAATTTAGAAGGAACAAAAGCGCATTTATATTTAGATGACAGTTCAATTCTGCCAGTTAGTGGTGTTTTTAGAAAAACTGGAGAGACAAATTCTTACCAAATTAGCTTTGAGCCAAAAGGGCTAACAAATAAAACAAAGTACGGTCTTAGCAAAGTTGTTTTTGACAGCCTAAGTCCAAATTCTGTTTTTGCCAAAAACAGAGATGGCTATGATTATTTAAATTTAGCTTGGGACAACAGTCTCGAGACTGGCTCAACAAAGCGTAATTTTATTACTTCAATTTCAGATTTAAAGACTTTTATTAAATTAGAGCCAAAAATTCTTGCCTCAAAAGTTGAATACACTTTTGGCTTTGGTCTTGATTCATCTTTTTTAAACGACAAAGAGCTTTATTTATACTATCACAAAAAAGATGAACCCCAAAAAGTCTATAAATCAAAAGCAAGCATTCCTCAGGGTTCAGAAATTAAATTTGAACTTGAAAACTTTGAGAGCTCAACAACATATAAACTTGAAAAAATTGTAATTTCTGACTATCCAGAGGTTGCTGTTGCAATCAATTTTGATCCTAACAAAAAAACCCAGCAAAACTTACCTTTTGACGAGTTTTTTGTCAAATATTATGTTTCAGACATTAGTTTTGAAAACGTTGACCAGACAAGTGCAGTTGCCAAGGTAACAATTAATGGTGATTTTAAAAATATTCAAGAGGCAAATCTAGACTTAAATGCCAAAATCGTCTTTGGTCAGCCAGGCTTTACTAACCTAACCGAAACAATTAACTTAAATCTTGCAGATTTGGCAAAGCAAGTTCCTGTTAGCCAGGCAGGTTCTGCTGCTCTTAGCCCGACTCGGCACGAGTTACAAGACGACAAGCTTGTGATGTATTTTGATCTTAAAGATCTTGATCCTAAGACTCAATACCAAGTTGCTGATGTTGAAATACTCGGAAAAACTGACTTTTTCAGTTCAGAAGGAATTCTTGACTTAAATGCAAGATTTACAACTACCTTCCAAAAAGTTAAAATAATTGGGGCAAACTTTGAGTCAATTAGCTTAACAAGTGCTAATGCTTCAATTTATATTGATCCAAATTTCAATAGATATTTAAATGGTAAAAAATTTAATGCAATTTTTAAATCTGAAGACGGCCAAGAAGTTAAATCTAAACCTTTAGATGCAAGTTCAACTCCTGAATACTCAGTTCTTAGCAATAACATCCTTTCAGTTAAATTAGACAAACTTAGTCCTGGAAAAAAATATACTTTTTTCAAATTAGATCCAGCCCCAGGCCAAGACGAGGCTTTTAATAATTTAGAGTATAAATTTATTGACCTAAACCAAAATGAAACTGATGACTTACCTCATTTTTATACCCTAAGTGATATAGCTTCAATTTCAGCTGAGCCTACTCAAGACAGTGCAAAATTGACAGTTAATTTTACCACAAAAGATCCAAACTACAATAAAAGAGCAAATTCTTCACTAAAAAAAGCCGTTATTTTCCTTAAAAATAACGCAACCGGAACGGTTGCCTCAGCTCAGGCTGATGAAATTAAATTCCAAGACGGTCTTAACAAAGTTGAATTTGACGTTAAAAATCTTGACAAATTAAGCCACTATACAGTTAGTGAGATTTTGCTTGATGGCCAAAAAATTGAATTTAGTGAGCAATTAAAAGAAGAATCTGCTCCACAGCGTAATTTTGCTACGGTCGCAAGTACAGCAAAAATTATCAAAGTAGTCCAAACTGCCCAGTCTCATAATAAAATGGCAATTGAATTATCATTTGACCCAGTTAGTGATACATTTTTAACCGGAGATACAATCAAAGTTGTTCTTCAAAACTCAAAAGACAAAAAAACTATCGAGGCAAGTGGGACTGTAGACCAAAATTTAGTATTGAAATTAAATTTTGATAATTCAGTTGAGGCTGGTTTAGAGTATTCAATTTTAAGTATTACTAACGAGACAAAAAATAAAGATATTCAAACTTCTGTTGGCTTTTTATTCCAAAAAAGGCTTGATAATTACAGCCCAGATCTTGAAAAAACAAGTATTGCGTCTGAAAAATTCTACTCATCTCCTGAGCTTAAAACTTTCTCAGTTACTTCAAATAAAGAAGAAACTGTTAAAGTAAAGCTAACTTTTGCCGATGCCCAAAAATTACTCTTACAGCAAGTTTCTGGCGGGTCAAAACAGCTAACCCTTTTAATAAAAAATACCCAAACTGATGCAATTGTAGCCTCAAGTGCTGCGGCAAAAGAAGAAAATGGTCAAGTCGAAGCTGAATTTACTTTTTCAAATCTTGATCGAGCAGTAAAATACGAACTAGTTTCAGTAAATGACTATTCTCGTCCTGATTATTTAATTTACAAAGACAACAATAATTTTAAAGAAGATAGTACTAAAAGTTTTGTTGTAAATGTTGATAGTATTGAAGTTAAAAATCTTGTCTATTCAGATATTAAACAAAACTCAGTTAAGGCCGAAATTTATTTTGACCCAATTAGAGATTCTTATTTAGCTGGCAAAAATATTGATGTTGAAATTAAGCAAGATGGTGATCCGGTAGCTACATTTGTTAATGTTGATGCTACTGCCCAAAGTTCAACTATTAAAAAAACAGTTCAAATTCAAAAACTAGACGACGGACGGCTAAAAGCTGAAATTACTTTTGAAGGTCTTGCTGAAGGTAAAGACTTTAAAATTGCCACTTTAACTTTAGCCAACAAATCTGATGTAAAAACAAATGAAGTAAATAAAACAAGCGGTCCTAAATTTAAAATAGTTAATGATTTTCTAGCGAGTGATGCTAATGCAAAATCAGCTGAAATTACTGCTGATTCAAACCAAAAAACTTTAAAATTCGCAACTGACGTTGTTGTCTCAAGTATTGAATTTAACCCAGCTGATTCAACAACCAACATTGACAAACAACAGTCAGCAAAAATTAAAGTAGAGTTTTCTAACTCAAATAATGAAATACTAAAACTAAAAAAAGATCAACTTGCAACATTAACATTAATTAACAAACAAACTGGGAAAATAGTACTAGCTTCAGCAAAAATTCAAGCTAAAGATTCAATAGCTGGGCAAAAAGCTGAAACTTCTGCTTCAGTTGAATTTGAATTTAATAACAATTTAGAAAAACTAACAAAATACGAAGTTAGTTCAATTTCTGTTGTTCGGCCAAATGGTATTTATTCAATTCCTTTTGCAGCAAGTATAGTTAATGATCCTAAGACATTTGTAACACAACTAACCACTGTTAGTGTTAAAAATATTTCTTATGTTGATGTCTCAGAAACAAGTGTTGAACTTACAGTCTTTTTTGACTCAGTTAATGATGATATTTTAAATGAACAATTTGAAGCTGAACTTGAATATGTTCTAAAAACTAAAGACACCGAAGTTAAAAAATCAAGCAAAGTTACTGTTTCAAATAATCAGGCTGTATTTACAATTGATGGTCTTGATGAGGCAAGTACTTATGAAGTTAAAGATTTAAAATTATCTAAAAAAGTACAAGTTCGCAATACCCGTTCACTTCGTCGTGTTCGTCGTCAAGCACCTGAGGCAAGTCCAGTTGCAAATAATATTAATGTAGTTTTTGACAAAACTGAAGTTGAAGACAAACACAAAAAATTCTTTTCAACAAAGTCATTAATTTCTGAAATTAAAATTGACAAAACTTTACTCGAACAAGAATTAAAAGCAAAAATGCCTAGCTTAACCCTCGAGCAAACTAATTTAACTGATACTCAAGCTGGTATTGAGCTTAAAATTAAAGATCCAAAACAATTTTTCAAAGATTATGTTGGTAGCGGATCTAAAGCCAATAATGCAGCCCAAGACATTAAATTAGTTGTAAAGTCAAATCGTACCGGGGCAATTTCTCAGGCAGGTGCCCAAATTAGTTTTGACGAAGCGTCAAACGTAGCTACTGTTAAATTTTTATTAGAAGATCTAGAAAAGTATACAGTTTATTCAATTGTTGATATTTTTGTCAACGGCGTTCGCCTTGGATTTTTAAATACTCTAACTGAAAGTCAAAAAGAATTTGCAACAACTGCCCGGGATGTTACTCCTAATTATATTGCCCAAACTGAATTTAAACGTCATGGCGCGGTTCTAAGAATGGTTTTTGATATTAATAAAAACTGATTTTTAGTTAACAATAAAGTTAGACTAACATTTAAAAAATTCCAAGCCGCAGGTGCCGACGATCCCGATCTTAGTGTTGAGACAACCGTTGACCAAGATGGTCTTGCTGTTTTTCGAATTAATAAAGATAACTTAGCAACTAAAGTTCCGGTAGGAAGCCGTTTTGAAATTTCAAAACTTGAGTTTATTCCTGATGTTGATCAAAACCAAAAAGTAGTTAAATATTTCCCGCTAAACACAATAACTTCAACTGATTCAACCAAAACACACTCAGCAAGTCAGTCTTCAAATCTTGTTCCTTTGGCTCGTTCTCGTCGTAGTCTTAGTGTTTTTGACAGTTCTTCTTCTGGGGTTAGTTCATTCCAAGATGGTTCTCAAGCTTCAGCCCCTGCGGGTGCCGCGGCTTCTCCGGCTGCTCTTGCTCCTGCAGATTCCCCTGCTGATTCTCAAGCGACAACTCTAGCTAATACTAACTTTTTAAATGTAAATATCTCAACAAGTCCGCTTCAAGATCCAACAACACCTGCTTCTGTCCCAGCCCCTGCAGTTAAGACTACTTTTGATACAGCTTCATTTATTAGTGCAGTTGAAAAAGTTAATCTTTCAGGAACTAATGCTGAATTAAGAATTACATTAAATTCAACTTTATTATTGGACGTTCAATCACCAACAATTAAATTGCATTATATTGACATTACCGATGGTCAAGAACACAAAGCAGATTTAATTGGTCGTCCAGCAGCAGGGTCAAGTACTTCGCAATATACTTTTAGGGCAAATAATTTAAAAACACTAAATTATTACCAAATTGTCTCAGTTAATTATGCAGATAATAACAATGCTGAACAAGTAATTGCCTTTGATGATCAGTCAGTTAAATACGAAGACAAACTATTTCGAACAACCCCGACAAGCTTTAGTGTTAAAAAAATTGACTCAACTTACAATTCAAGCAAAAAAACAGCTAATGTTAAAATTACCCTTGATGAACAAGTTGCCCAATATTTAGAAAATTATACCGTTAGAGTTTCATACCAACGGATTGATAAGACAAGCCCAAACACAACAGTCTCAACTGTTGAGGGAATTATTAATTCTGACTCAACAGTTAGCGTTGAGCTTAGTGGTAATTATATTGACGCAAATCAAAAAAGACTAATTATACCTGAGGCTTCAGTAAACTTTAGAGTTGATTCTGAAACAAATACGCTTTCAAATGAGCCACAAGGTGTTGAACGAAGTGTTTCCACAGAAGTTAAGACAATTGATCAAAACAAATTATTTGAAACTTATAATTATAAAATCACAAAAGTTGAACTAGTCCAAAAACCAAGCTCAACTTCTGGTCGGGTAAGACGAAGTGTGTCAACTCAAAATCTTGTTGATTTTAACTCAAATTATAATTCTTTAGCGACTTTTGATAGATCAGGCGACAAGACAATTAATGAAACATCAATTATTCAAACAAGTCCAATTGCCTTGTATGATCAGTTAATTTATGTTGAAGAAAAAGATAAGTTTTCAGGAATTGATGCAACAATTTATGCATACTTTATTTCTTCAGAAGATCTATCTGACCAAGATAGTGATAAAAATAATTTTAGAGTACAACTATACAATGAGTCTCTTAAAAAATATGAACAAATAAGAAAAGCTAGTTCAATTAAAAAATTAAATGATTCAGGAAGACAAACAGGCGCTTCACATTTTTATGTTGCTACTTTTGAAACTAATTTAAATAAAGCTTCACTTTATAATATTGAGTTTTTTGCTTATAAAGATCAAAAAATTGAACTTTCTGAGTATAAAACTAACAGAGTTGACAAAACTCAGTTTACAACTCCAGGTAAAAAAGCTTGGCTTACTAATTTTTCCCAAGTTGGTGCTTATCAAGATGAGGCAGCTAATGTTATTTTCCAATTTGACGAAAAAGACGAATATCTTTGAAGAAACAAACACAAAGTTGAACTGGAAATTACCGAAAAACTTGACCAAACTGCAAAACTTGACCAAACTGCCGGAAATGCTACTCCACCAGTAACTAAATTTAGTTTTATTCCTGATGGACCAATTTCACGAGTAACAATTGATAATATTAGTTCACAAGCTACAAGTCAAGCTAGTTTGTCCCCAAATAAAACTTACGAAATTACTAAATTTACAATTAAAGAAGCTACCTTGCCAGATGCAGGGGGGGCATTATCAAATTCAAACTCTAATTTAATAATTAAAACTGTTGATACTCGAAGTACAGTCAGACCAACAACTTTAGGTACAGGTCAAATGGAAGTTGCCAAATTTGACTCAGTTGAGGTTGAAAATGCTCCTAGAGATCAAAAAATTCCATTTTTTGAAACTAAAGCTCAATTTGCATATCAAGAAGCAACTAATTTTTCTCAAGATGATAATACAGATGCCGACGGAAGATCAGCAACTTTAGAATTTAATTTTAATAAACATTTTTTACAAATTCCAAGAAGTTTTGCAACAATCACTATTATTCGTTCAGATGCTGCTACAGCAACTACGCCACCAGGCTCAGCTCCTGGAACTGGCGCGGATCAAACAGAAATTAGTTTTATTTCCGAATCTCAATATGACCCAGCAACTGGAAGGGTTACTTTTAAATTAAACAACCTTGATAGATTCCATACTTACGATATCAAGAATTTTGAAATTGGTGGAGTTAAAATTGATAACTTAGCTAGCTCAACAAGACTACAATTCACACCAACAGTTCAAAAAATTTTCCTTGCTGACTTAGAGGTTAAAGATTTAAAAACCGGAACTACTGGAAGTAATACAGGTTCAGGAAATACTGCAGCTTCAGGTTCTACCCCAAATTCAGGAGGCCTCAATCCTACAAAAGAAGATGGGTCAAAAGTTTTTGGAAATGTAAGTCTTTACTTTGATAATGACAATTCATTTTTAGACGGTGCAACATTTGAAGTTAAAATTAAAAACAAAAATGATAATACTGATGTAGCCACAATTCCTAGTCTACAAGTACAAAAAGATACGACAAAAACAGCAACACCTTATAAAGTTGATATTGACTTAGCTCAAAATGCTCCACAAATCCAACCAGGAACCAAAATTGGTTTTGAATTTAAACTCAAAAGTGTTTCAAGAGATACCGATCTTAAAGGTAGAAGACCTGAAGATATTGTAGTTGCTGTTCCTGAAAGACAATATAATTTAGATTATGCTCCTATATTGGAATCAGAAGTTATTATTCCAACTGTTATTGAATCTTTGGTTGTTTCTGAACTTAAAGATACAAGTGCAAAATTAAAAATTAAATTAAAAGGTGATCCAGCTAACTTTGAGCGTGTTGTTAAAAATCCAATTGTTTTATCTATTCAACCTGATCCAAACCAACAAACAACAAGTAAAATTCCAATTACTTTAATTACTCAATCACAAGTTACAAGATTTCAAGATAAATCAAGATTTGAAATCGAATATGATTTAGACAATTTAATCCCAAATGTTGAGTACAAAATTTTAAAACTTCAAGGTCAAGATCTTGAAATTCCTTTTGGTGAGCAAAATTACAGACTTAAATTGGAGCAACCTGGATCAGCTCAACAAAATGCTAGCACAAGTGAAAAAATATTCAAAACTCCTTTTACCGAACTCTCACCTGAAAGAATTATTTTAACCCAAGCACCTAGAAATTATACTACCACAGGTACTACTCCTAAACCTGAATATGCACCTGAGAATTTAACCCTAAATTTAGATCCAGTTTCAATGTGATCACTAAATAATAAAAGAATTAAAGTTAAATTTAAAGCACTTGACCCTGCGGGTAAAGAACTAACAACAGGCGACAATGCAGTTGAA
Organism: Mesomycoplasma ovipneumoniae; assembly: GCA_009756935.1. Next base: position 47,615 of record VZDP01000005.1, read on the forward strand.
AAAGAATACGAATTTGATGTTAGATACGATGATAGCAAAAAAGCACTTACTGCAAGTCTAAATAATAAAGAAGTTACTGATGCTAATGATCAAAATCTTTATCCTTCAACAACTTATAAAATTAGTCAAATTAAAACAGTTGATGCTGATGTCTCAAGTCAAATTACTTTAAATCTTGATGATACCCAAGCTACTACTCCTAACAAAAATAATCTTGAGTTTACAACTCAGTTAGCTCAACCTCCATTAGTAAAGGCCGGAATTACTAATTTCTACAATCATTCAGGAAAAGAAGACACTTTTGAACAAACTATTTACTTTGCTTTTGACGATCCTTATCGGGCAATTGATGAAGCATCAATTAAAGACTGAAAACTAATTCTTGAGGGAAATGAAGATAAAGATAAACAGAATAATACTATTGATGCCTCAAGTTGAGGACAAGTGGCAAGATATGAACCAAACAATACAGGTTCTTTAGTTGAATTATATAATCCACGTGAGTTAGCTGGACCACCAACTGAATATGAAGAAGGCCCTGAACTACAACGACTTTTAATTCAACAAGCTGAGGTTGACAAACAAATTCAAACAATAGAAAACGAAATAAAAAACTTTCAAAAACAAGACGAAATTCGGATTAATTTGATCAAAGAACTTGCAACTAGTCAAAATAAGTCAAATTATGAAAATGAGCTTCGAAGACAAGGTGCTGAAATAAGACAAGCTATTACCCAACGTTTAGAAAGATTAAGACAACACAGAGAACAACTCGATAGAATTCAAGTTTTAACAAAATATAAATCAGACGTATTTAAATCCAGTCCACACTTAACAAACCCAAACTCTTATCGTTATTTTGCTTTTACTCTTAAGGGTGATGCATCTTGGCTAAGATATTACAAAATGAGGGTAGCTATTCAGTATAAATACTTCAAAGACAATGAAAGCCGTGAAGCATCAGAATTTTCAAAACTTATAACTAATATTAATACCAATCAAACAGCAAACAATAATAGAAATACAGAAGCCTATTCTTCTTCTTCTTCTTCTTCTGGCATTGTTTCTTCTCAAAATACTCAAGTGTCACGAATTCAAACAATCGAACTTGAAGATTTTGCCAAATATACAAACAGAATATTACTCAAAAAATCTGAAATTAAGCCACTAAACCAAGTTGGGGCTTATATTGAAATGGAATTTGAAGATCCAAAAAAACTTTTAGAACCATTAAGGAATCAATTTAGTAGAGCTCAAATTCAAGGTGTAAATGATATTAACAAATGAATTGAATTATCATCAAATATTAGATTCGATAATCAGCGAGCAATAATAAAAAATCCCGGTACATCAAATAATCAATCAACATATAAAGTTGATGCGACAAATGATGATGGAACAGCTTTTAGTCTTATAAAGAATCAATGAACAGCAGATAATTCAAGGCAGTATAACCTTGATTTTGATGTAAAGGTTTATGATTATAATCTTAGCAATCCTTTTGGATCACTTTTAGACAATCCTAATAAGAAATATGTTGATTTAGTTAGGCAAATTCCTAAGGTTGTATATCCAAAAACTACACTAAAGGAAAATCATGTTCGCAATAAGTTTTATTCTCTTAGACTTGCAAAGTTCGAAGTTAATGATTCAACTATAGGTACTAGTAAGACTGTCAAAGTAGGCTTAATAATTACATATCATCATACTTCTATTGATAATTTTTCTAAGAAAATTATTTCTATTTATCCAAAAATTTTAAACACACGATGAAAACAAGAAGATCAAGTCAATGATTACCAACCATTAGTACCTGTTTTCTCGCCCAATGTAAATCTTACATTTATGACCTCCCCAATAATTCAAAAAGAAGATCCGTACTGAGGTAACTTTTGGGCAAATCCATCCGGAAATGTTTGGCATGGATCAGAAGTTAGACAATATGATGAAAATAGGGGGCAACAAGGACTAATAGTTGGAGCCTTTGAAAGATCACTTTTTCAAAAAATGTTTAATGATTTTCACGACAAAGCTACTCACCAAGTAGACCATAATAAAACTTTTTTTATTGGTCCAACCGGACCTATTAAAACTCTTATCACTGGAAATGGTAATAATCCAGCTATGGCTAATAAAAATATAGCCAATCAAATTTACAGCGTGCCTTATGCTCATAAGAACATAGATAATTGACTTGATGATGTTTTTAAAAAGCAAACCCAACACCCTTTTGGTATAAAATCTGCTGAATACGACCCAGCCGCAAAATGATTAAAAATTCAATTTAACAATCCGGACAATAAAATTGGTTGAGGTGTAAAACTTCAGGAAATCTTGCCAACTGTTTCTTATGCGGCCTTTGTCGATCAAGCAGGAAAAATCTATTTGTTTGGAAATAAAAACGGTGTTCCTATCAAATTACAAGATGATATTAACGTTAATGACCAGACTCTTTGAATAAATTTAGCTCCTCCTAACTGATCCGAACAAGAACTTCCAAAGCCTGGTACAAATTTAAATTTCATGGGTCTACTAGTTTTCCCTTATTTACCGCCAAACTTTACCCAAAATCCCGCTTTAAGAGGTGATGTTGGAGCTAATCATTATGTTGAAAATCAACAATATAAAGTCTTTAGACCTAATGGTGGAACTGGACCAGGCCACAAGTACCTCTTCCCAGTAAAGGGTTATGATGGACTCCAAGTCGATGCTGAAAACCCTTATTTTGTCCCATGGGTATCACATGATAAAGCCTGACTTAGACTTACTTATTAATCATTATTTCTAACGTAACTAAGCGCTCTATTTTAACCAATTAAAGGAGATAATTATGAAAAAAGCAAATCAAGAATACCAAAACAATAAAACAATTAACAACCATCTTAGTAAAAAATTACTTGCAAGCAGCGGTTTTTTAACCGGTGCTATTGTTTCGCTCTCGCCTTATCTTGCCAAAGTAATTACTCCAAAAACAATCTATGTCCAAAATTTTGTTGCTGATAATGTAAGTCCTAATTCAGGTGATTTTAGTTTTAAACTCCAAGGTAAAACAAAACAAGATACTGACTGGGCAAAAAAAGCTGATTTAGAACTTGTTTATATTAGCCAAAAATCGCGTTATAGTGTTAAAACTAAAGTCGAGCATGACCCAAAAACTGACACTTTCCATACTTATGCCGATAATTTGCTTGGTGGTTCAATTTATGAATTACAACTTGTAGCCCCAAATAATCCGCGTTATTATTTTAGTTTTTCAAAAACTTCGCAGTTTTTTTCAACAAAAAATCAAGTTGAAAAATTTAGTCATTATGATATTGAAAATGATACAATTTTAGATCTTGATTTATTTGACTCACAAAATTTACTTGATTCAGCTAATTTAATTTTGTACTACAAAGAAATTGGTTCAAATAAAATTCAAGAAGCAAAAGGACAACTTGTTGCCAAAAATGACCAAAAACAAGCTAGTTTTGTGCTCAGAAATTTAGATCGCAACCAAAAATACGAAATTGTTGGCACAAAATATTACTTTGACGATCCTGATCAGCTTTTTGATTTGGCAATTTCGCCTTTGGCTAATCGTTATTTTGCCCCAAGTCCAATTGCTGGTAAAATTTTAAATCTTAGCCAAAAAGCCTATGGTCTAAATTCAGCTTTACTTGAGATTTCTTTGGCTTTTGAAAACAAAAATATTAAAATTAATCCAAATGAAAAAATTAATTTAGAATATTATTACAAAGACGAATTAGATAATTTCCAATTTGGCGTTGCAAATGATGTTAGCTTAATTGTCCAAAACAATAAAGTTTTTGCTAATTTAGATTTAAAACAAATTCCTGGGGGAACCAAATTCTGAATTTCACGAATTTGGAATAATTCTGGCTCACTAGCAATTTCAACAAATAATAATCTTTCATTTATTTCTGCACCTGAAATTGCCCGAATTAGAACTTTTGTTGATGCAAATAATACCTCAAGTTTTGATATTAAATTTAATGACCAATCATTAATGTTAAATGGTAAAGAAGTAAAAATTAATTTCTTTGCTGATGACCAGCCTACAAAAATGCTGTCAAGTTCAGCCCATGTAGTTGGAAACAAGCTATTTTCTTTGGCAAAAAATTTACCAAAAGAAAAACACTTTACAATTTCATCACTTGAAGTTGTAGGGGACGCCACAAATTTTGACGAAAACGGTCAGCCTCAGACTAGTCAAATTTTCTTTGCCCAAAATTTTGACCAAAAACAGAAAAAGTTCTTTACTAATGCAACAAGTGCAATGGTTGAATCAGTGGTTGTTGACCGAATTAGCGAAGATCAAAGCCGTGTTAGCATGATTCTTGACTCAGTTGATGATTTTATTAAAGATAAAATTGCAACACTATACTTTAAAGTAGCCGGATCAAGTAATTTAATTAAATCTCAGGCACAAGCTTTTAGTATTAATGGTAATAAATTGGTTCTTAGTTGGGATTTAATTAATCTTGAGCCAGGAACTAATTATTTAATTGACTCAGTCGGAATTGCTGACTCAACAAACGAATTTGTTAATAAATTATTTTTAAATTTTGGTCCTAATATTAGCACAAATAAACTAACCTGAACTACCCGTCCGGCTGTTAGTTCAATTACTTATACAACAAAATCTGACACTGCAGTTGAACTTAATATTGCCTTTAAAAATATCCTAGAGTCACTAAAAAAAGCAAAAATAACTTATAAAGAACTAATACCTGGCGGGACTTCTAAGACCATTGATGCAATTATTGAAAATAATTCAATAATTGCCAATTTGCCAATAGATTCGCTTTCAAAAGGACAAAACTATTTAATTGAAAAAATTGAAGTTAAAGACTACAAGTCATCAAAAGGCGACTCGGATATTTTAAGTGTCTCAAAAACAATAACTCCGGCTCAAAAAATATTTGGTGTTCATGCTCCTTTGGTTCTAACTAAAATTGAAAATCTTAGCGAACAACAAACAAGTGCTAAGTTAAAAGTAACTTTTAGCCCTGAGACAATTAAGGCAATTGGAAATGACAAAGTAAAAATTTACTATTCTCTTGCTGGCTCATCAAAACTTTTATCCGCTTTTGCAGATCAGACTAATACTAATGATAATTCTTTAACTTTTGAGCTAAGTAATCTTGAAATTGGTTCAAAATACAATATTAATTCAATTGTTCTTACAAAAGAAGTTGAACTAAATCAAGATACAAATAAAGTACTTACCGAAAGAAATATTTTATTTGGCGATGCTGATCACAAATTTGACTCAAGCCAGTCTTCATTTTTCACTCAGAGTGCAATTATTGAAGTTGGCTATGATAATTCCTACGAGCAGCGTGTAATTGCTACTTTCATTTTAGCTGATGCAAAAGGTGTCTATAATGGTAAGACCGCAACACTTAAATACCGTCTAAAAGCAAAAAATGGCGATGAGGCACTAGCTACAAACGCTAACTTTAAAGAAGGAAAAATTAGTGCAAAAGTAAATAGTGCCCGTATTTTATTTGATATTACCGACCTATACAAACAAGGTCTTTATGAAATAGATAAAAACTCACTCAAACTTGAAGGTGCAACAAATTCTCAGGCTACCGCTCCTGTCCAAGCAGGTGCTCGAGTTCGCCGTTCCCTTGCTCAATTTGCCGATACTAATACTAGCCCGGCTCTAATTCCTTTTAAAGATAAGTTGCTTGATTCACCAGAAAAATCAGAATTCCAAACTATTCCAAAAACTGCTAATGTTACAAAAATTCAGCTAACAGACCGAACTAAAAACACAGCTCAATTTGAAATTGAATTTGGTAAAGATTTTATCCCAAATCACCAAAATGCTCAAACTGGAACCACCGAAAAGCTTGATGATTTTCTTAACAAAAACAAGCTCAAAGTTCGCTTTAAAAAATACGGTGGCGAGCAACAAGAACAAATTGTTGAAGCAACAACTAATGTTAACAGCCAAAAAACAACTTTTGAGCTAAAAAATCTTGAAAACGGTCAGCAATATGTAATTCTTGGCTTTGAACAAGTCCAAGACGATGTTAACCCTACTACTCCAAAAGTTGATATTTATTTAGATGATCTTGATTTTTATAAAGACCAAATAATCGCTACTGCAGCTGTAATTAAAAAAATTGAATTTGATACTGAAGTTGAAACCCAAGCTCGTCTTCGACTTGAGCTCAAAGATGATGGAAGATATACTGCTGGTAAAAAATTAATTGTTGAGTTAGAAAAAATTGATGCAACTAGTGGGGCTCAAACCCAAGGTCAAACCCAACAAAATTTAACCTTAAGCGGAACAAGTCTTAATGGAATTTATGATTTTACCTTTTTAAATTTAGAAAAGGCAACAAAATATAAAATTAAATCAGTTAAATTTGAAAAAGAAGCTGCTCCTGCTGCCAGTCCTGGTGTTGCGACTTTCTCTTCAAGACGTACTAAACGTAGTTTAGATCCAGTTTTAGTTAATGTTGACTCCCAAAGCGGAGTTCAAGAAGAAGAAATTGAACTACTTGAAACTGATACAGATTTAGAAGCTAAAAAATCATTTGTTACAACAGCTAAGACTGCAAAAATTGTCAAAATTGAAACTGAGTCAATCCAGACAACCTCACTAAATGTTAAACTTACTCTTGATAATGTTGATGACTATTTAGGTAAAAAAACACTTCAATTAACTTACAGAAATTTATCAAAAAACACTAGCACTTCAGAAGACGTTGGAGCAACTGTCGATCAAACAGCCAAAACAATTACTTTCCAATTAGGCAATTTATCTCCTGGAGATAAATACGAAATTGAAAATATTAAGCTAAAAGAAGACTCAACTCAAGTACGAAATGAACTTGATCTAAAAAAACAAGAATTCAAATTTGAATTTGATAACTCACCAAATACTCAGGCTGGTTTTGAAAAACAATTTTTCTCACCAAGACCAAATTTAGCCCAAATTAAGCCAATTTCAACTTCTGAGACTTCTGTTCAAATTAATGTTAAATTAAATGATAACGGTGCTAATTGAAATAATAAATTTTTACAAATTAAGATTAAGTCAAAAACTGGCCAACCAGTTCAGCCTCAAATTCCAACTGTTTATAGTGCTGAAATAATCAACGGAAATGCCGTTTTTGACATTAGCGGTCTAGAAAAAGCTGGCCAATACGAAATTGAAGAGCTAAAAGTTCTTGATAGTCTGCCAGCTCAGCCTCAACCTGACCAAATTCAAGGCGGAGAAAAAGTTGATGGCTTTGACGGTGCTGCTGCTGGTCAACCAGGTACCCAACCAGGCACCCAACCAGACCAAAAAGTAACTAAAGAATTTATACTTGATGCTGAATCAGCAACAATTACTGATATTAGTTATAAATCTGATAATACAAGTGCTAATGTTACAGTTAGCTTTGCCCAAAATGAGCAATTTTTATACCAAAGTAGTGCTAATACAAAAAGAAAACTTCAATTTACTTTCCAAGATAGTCAGACCGGTCAACAAGTAACTACTAAACAAGAATTTGAAACCAATAATCAAGGTCAAAATACAAAGCCAACTATTGACCTTAGCCTTGATTCAGTTAGCCCTGGAAATTTATATGTTCTTACAAAAGTAGAAGATATTACTCCTGAAGTTGAAGGTGGACCAAAAAGACTAAAAACTTTCAAATTTAGCGATCCTCAGCAAGCCCAAGGAACCCAAAATCAAGCTATCACAACTCCTGAAGTTTTATCAAAACTTTATTTTGCAACCAAACCAGAAGTAATTGCTTATTCAATTGATAAAATTTCTGAAACAAAATATCTTGCTAACTTTACAATTAGAGACCCACTTGCCGGAAGAAATATCACAAATGGTGGATTTGAAGGTCGTGATGTTGAAATAACTCTACAAAAAATGGTTCAACCAGATGGAACAGACCTTCAAGATCAAACAGTTTATAATGTTCAACAAAAAGCAAAAATTAAAAATTCTAAATTTAGTTTTGAACTTGACAATTTAGAAAAAAATGCTATTTATAAAGTTCTTAGTCTAACTTGAGCTGATACAAAACAAACAACTTCTGCCACAGTTCCTACCGCGACTCTGTTCGAAGCTGATCCAACTACAAAAACTACTCCAAGCACAAAACAGCAGTTTTCAGATTTTGCAGTTAAGGTTAGTGATCCAGGGACAAAAACACAAATTGAAGGAAATGTGTCTGGAAATGGTCAAGTTGAATTTGGTGATCAATTTATTATTAAACCTGAATCAGCAAAAATTGACCAAATTGATATTGATGACAAAAAAGTTGATAGTGCAACAATTACTTTAACTTTTGATAAAACTGATCAGTATTTAAAACATGTTGACTATAAAGATAAGTTAGAGTTAGTTTATTACCAAACAGGCTCAACTGTTGAAAAAACAGCTCAATTGACTCTTGATGCTAATGACCAAAATAATGTTAAATTTAAAGCTGAACTAACCGACCTTGAAAAAGGTACCGGATTTCGCGTTTTAGGAATCAAACAAACAGGGACTACTAGTGGCTCAAGACGTCGTCGTAGCACAACTTCAGCTAAACCATTAAATTTTGTTTTTGATACAAATGTAACTGAAGAAACCAAAAAATTTGCTACCTTACCAATTGTTAATTCAATTTTACAGTTCCGTAATGATGCAAACCCTGAAAATTATGATTTTATTTTAAATCTTAAAGATACTGGTGATGTATTTAAACATATTCAAGCTGGTCAAAAATCAATAAAAGCAAAAATTCAGTTTAAAAAAGTTGTTGATGGTAATGAGGCAAAAGACACAATCCAGGAAGTATTAGCAACGCTACAAAGTGCTTCTGCAGCAGGTCAAGATAAAAAATCACAAGACGAGTCAATTCAAGACAGTACAACATTCAAATTTACACTAACCGGATTAGATCCTTTTGCTCAATATTACATAACAAAAATTGCTTATGATACAAATAATCAATTAGATAGTGTTTTAACTACTAAGACTGAAACTGATGGTGATCAAAACTCAGGACTCTTTAATTTCTCACCTCAAGCTGAAGAAAAACGGGCATTTTTAACTTATCCAGCTAAAGTTGATGTAAAGTCAATTGAAATTCAACCTGATTTTAGTCAAAATAATGCAAAACTAACAATTAAATTTGATCCAAAATTCAAAGCCTTTCTTGAAACACACCAAAAAATCAAAGTTAACTATACAAGTCCAAAAGGTTTAGGACAAAGTATTGAAATTGACAAAAACAGTTTTAATTCAACATTAAATACAAGTGGTTCAGAGCCAACTGTTGAAGTAACAATTAATAATATTAATGAACCAGGAAAATATGTTGTTGAATCACTTGATTTTCTTAATGAAGATTTAAAAGCTTCTCCTTTGTTATCAAATTTAGAAGTTCCACCAATTGCAATTAAAGAATCAGTTACTATTGCAAAACGTAGTTTTTATACAAATACAAAAATAATTGCAATCCGTAAAAAAGCAATTTCAGAAACAAGTGCAACAATTGAACTAGTAATTGAAGATCCAAATGGTTCATTTATTGGTAAAGCTGTAAAAGGAACTTTTACATATAATACAAACCAAACAAGAGAAGAAGAAGGCGCAATTATTGCTGATGAAATTGAAAAAACTTCAAAAGTTGTCTTCCAATTAAAAAATCTTGACAAAAATACTGACTATAGTATTACTTCATTAGTTTTTGATCAAGCCCAAAATCAAACTCAAGCAGACCTTGGTGGTGCTCAGACTCAATTTCAAAATCAGCAAACAATTGAATTTGACGACCAAAAAATCCAAGAAAATGCCCAGCAAGGTTCAGGTCAGTCAACCGCCAGGCAAGAAAAACAATTCAAAACAACTTTTGAATCTGCTACCGCTCTAGGAATTACTTATCAATTAGATAATAAGCGAAACGGTAAGCCTTGGCAAAAAGCAAAAGTTAGAGTATTTTTCGCAAGTCAAGACAAACCACTTGAGGAAAAATCAACAAGACTAAAATTAGTTTATAAATCTTCAAAACAAGGAATTTCTAATACAACAACAACTTCTGTTCAGGCTAAGTTAGTACCAACTCAAGGCAATACTAATCAGGGTTGACTAAACAATCAACCTGACCGAGCTCATTATTATTATGAATTTGATCTTGATAATTTAGATGCAGGAGCGCAATATACAATAATTGGTCTTGAAGATGAAGCCCAAAAAATTAAGATTATTGTTCCTGATCCTAATGCCCCAGTTGCCGTTAATTTTTCTTCTCAGCCAAGTGTCCAGTCTTCATTTAGTTTTAATACTGCCCCATTGATTACAAAAATGACTTATGTTCCAAGTGAAACAAGTATTAAACTAAATTTAGCTGTTGAAAACTCACAAAAATTAGACTTTAGCAATCATAGAGCTATTATTAAGTTTAAAAAACTTAATAGAAAAAACATTGCATACGGTTGGTGAGACCCAACAACGGCTAGTGCTAGATCTACAAATAAAGATATTGATTCAGTTACAATTAGAGTACCTCAAAGACAACCAAGCCCAGCAGTTCAAGCCCAACAAGAAAGTGAAGAAAATTTTGGAATTACCTTTTTAGAATTTGAACTAGGCGGACTTGACAAAGGTTCTTGATACTTAATTGAAGAAATTAGTCTCTCAGCTAGAGGTCAAGGTACTACACCATTAAGTCTTTATATTGACAAAGAAAAATTGCAACCTGAAGACAAAAAACTAGCAACTTCTGAGTCAGAAAAATGACAAACAATCGTTAATACAACAGTTGAAACAACAGCAATTAGAAGTGTAACAAGCTCAACAACAAGAAATTCAAATATAACTGTTAGCGGACAAAGAAAAAGCACTCCGGAACTTACAAGTGGTTACTTCCAAATTGAGCTTGACAGAGGCGATTTAATCTTTTTACAAGATAAGTATAATATTCAACTTGAGCTTGAATCTGTTGAAAGAAAAATCTTTTATACTGAATCAAAAGAGATAAAAGGTTCAGGACCAAGCGGAGGAGGCGGTGCTAGAACTCCACAAAATACACAAATTGTTCTTGAAGCTAAAGGTCTTATTCCAGGAGATAAATATAAAATTAAAAATTATATATTTAATCTAAAAGAAGGAGCTCAAGACAGATTTGGTGTTCGTTTGCCTCAAGAATTAAAAGTAACTCCGCCAGCAAATAACTCAACTATTGACTTAAAAACTAAAAACGCAATTAAGGCAATTAAATATGAGGCTGTCTCTGAAGGTAGAACTAATGTTGATGTTGAATTCTACAACAACAACGGTGAGCTGAATAATCAAAATTTAACACTAGAAGCCAAAATTGACGAAGAATTTGGAAATAAGTATACTCCATCTACTTGACGTGACGATGATAAAACAGTAACTAGTTCAACCCGTTTAACTCCACAAGGCGGACAAATTACTTCAACATTACAATTTCAAATTAACTCTAATCTTAAAAAAGCAAAACAATATATTATTAAGTCAATTAAAAAAGCTGGAACCCCTATCACCTTCGACACCCCAATTAGTCAAGAAAGTGCCTTGCAACGTAAGTTTTACTCAATAGCAGAAAAAACTAAATTAATTAATACTACAATTAGTGAAGTTACAACTGATTCGGCAACAATTAAATTAGAATTTGACAAAGATGATGCTTTCTTAAAAGATGATCTTGTTACCTTGTATTTAGAAAAAGGTGATCAATCCCAATCAATTGGAACTACAACTACTATTACTAATTCAGGTGGAAGTGGATCCGATAAACTTGAGGCTACTTTTAGATTCTTAAATATTCTTGAACCAGGAAGAAAATACAAAATTAATGCCTTAACATCAAAAACTGTCAATCTTACAGTTGATGATACTCAAAAAGTTTCTAATCCTAATTTAACTCAAGGTTGAAAATTTGTTCCTGCTAGTTCAAGTTCTTCAACTAGTTCCTCAAGTTCTGCTCCAGGTGGCACAGGAAACCAAGTTATTCTTGATTTTATTACTCAACCTTTAATAACAAATATTGTTAAAACACAAATTAATGATAATGATGCTACAATCGAACTTGAAGGTTGAACTAAAGATATCCAAGATGCTGGCTTTAGTCCTAAATTCACTGTTACTGAGAAAAATCCTACACAGCCAGCTCAACCACAGCAACAACCCGCCGGAACTGGTACAACTAATAGCAGTACCAGAGAGGAACGTAAAGAAACTTCTAACCCTCCTGCTGAAAATAAAATTACCTTTAAAGTTGATAGTCTTGAACAATTTACCGAGTATAATAATATAACTCTAACATTACAAAAAAATGGTGGCACTGGCGGAACTACCTCCCAAAACCAACTTAGTCAAGATTTAACTGTTGCATTTGCTCCCGAAATTGCCTCAGGGGCAAAAAAAGATTTACGAGAGTTTCGAACAACAGCTAAAAAATTGAATTTAGCTGATAACGATGCAGTAAGTCTAAAGCCAATTTCAACCACAACTGTAAATCTTAGTGTTAAACTAAAAAATCAAAAACAAGCTGATTCAATTGCTGATGTTCCTTTTTCGGTATTATACAAAAAAGTATTTCCTATATATCAAGGTGAAAATATTGGTATAAATGATATAAGTTCAAATCCGGTTTTAATTAATCCCAATACTCAAACTCTAACTTTTAATATTTCAAATCTTGAACCAGGAGCGATTTATGAAGTAACCCAAATTGGCCCTACTGATCAAGTAAAGAAAAAAGATGATCATAAAATTGAAAGTCTTAGTTATACTGGTGATCAACTATTGCAATACCTTAAAACAGTTCAAGGTCTACCGGTTAAGAGTGGTTCTGGATCTGGAGGCGGCAAACAAAACAAAATTTATTTTGCTCCCCTTAATGTGCCTGTCAGTCTGGAATCAGCTTGATCACACCCACTAAGATATGACTATTATGAAGGTGAACAAATCTATGTTAGATTTAACAAAGAAGCTGGAACTGCAATAAATTTGGATTGACTAAAAGGTAATATTCAAGTTAAATTAATTCCGAATAAGACTCATGGTGGTCAACAAGGAGCAAATCAAAACCCAGTTGAAAAAGACTTATCTAGTGCAGGTACATATAATGCAAAAGCAATAAGAAAATTTGGTGGTGATATTACCTTATCCGACCTACAGTGAGACCCCCTAAAGACAACGGCAACATTTAGGCTTCAGCCAAAATCTTTAAAATCAATTGTTGGTGCGCAAATTAAGATCACAATTAAAGATATAAATAAATATCATCTTGATCCTAGTCAGGACTCTAATAATACTCAAACCACTCAATCTGGTACTACCGGTCAACAACCTCAAGTCCAACCCCAATCCATAACATTTAGACTCCAGTCTAGTGCGGCGATTGTAACCCCAACTAATGTTGACTATATGAACCCAGGGCTAATGGGATTTAGTTATGCAATTTATGATCCACTTGATTTAATTCAAAAAACTGGGAAAGATTACAATCCTTTTGGCGAATTCCCGCATTTAACACCTTATAATGAACAAGATTGGCTGAAAGTTGTTATTAATAAAAGACCTAATAATTTGAATTTTAGTCGCACTCTTGGTGTGCCTAACAGAAATATTTTTGATAATAGAAATTGGGGAAGTACTCATTTAAAAGAACTTGATGTTCCTGAACCACCTGTTGCAATTAGAACAAAAACTGATGCTGGTTTTGGAATAAAATATTTGACTCTTTATTGAAGAATTAATTCCAGTTTAGGAACTTTTAATTTCCCTGATAGGTTTAAAAACGCCCAACCACTTTGATATCCAGCCGGGGAAGTTGTTCATTTGCCGATATCACTACAATTCAAAACAGACAGTATAAGTAGTTTGTCATCAACTTATTCATTTGTTTTAAACTCACCTTATGGACTCACAGGGCACGTGATGCCATATACAACTACCGCTACACCCCATGATGCTAAATCCATAGTAAATCAAGGACGAAATTATTGGGAAAGATGAAACCAAAGATGAGGCCAACAGTTTGATAGTGATAATTTAATTCCTCGAATTAACAAATTTCCAAAAAATATTTCAAAAGTTTTCTGATCCGCTCCCTCATTTGAATGGACAACAAACGATAGCGTTCTTAATGATGTCTTCTTTTTAAATAGAGCACTTCCTAGATCGCAAAATAATAACTACAACTTTTGAATACAAACTGGAAGAGGTGATATTGGTGGTACTCACTATAATGGTGCCCCTTGAGATATCTTATATGTAAAAAATAAAGAAGGAAGCCAACAAAAACCAACATTATCTAAATCCAATCTTCTATGAGATAATTGGTGACAAAGATGATATGCCGTAGACTTTGCAAATGATGAACACAAATCTTCTTGAATAATCTCCATTACAAACAAGGGTACTGGTCATCCATTATTGTACGACCCACTTAATTATTATGCAATGTTAGGTCCATTCAAACCTCCTGAATTACCTGAATAATTCTAATAATATAAACACAATGAAGAAAGAACAGCAGGCATGTTGTTCTTTTAGTAATTTTAAAAATTATTTTCGTTTTTTTAAACTTCTAATAATACCCGAGTTTCCCAGTTTTAAGGCAAAAATTCGCTTTTTAGTGAATCTAAATATGAAAAAACACCGGTAAATAAACTAGGGCAAAGAAAATTAACAGTTTAATATTATTATAACATCATAGCATATTGCTGTGGTGTTTTTCAATTTAAAATCGATTGAATTCTATAGTTGTTGTATCAAAATATATAATCTGCAATTATTTTTTTCAAATCTTCAAAAGTTATTTTACTGTAGTTTAACTCATTTAAGCATTCACTTTTTATAATTGAAAATCAATATTCAGCCTCCCTATTATCCAAAGAATTTCCTATGCGAGACAATGAAACAGTTCCTCCCATTTTATTTATTTTGTCAATATAGACTTTTGAAGTGTATTGAAATCCATGGTCCGAATGAATAACAAAATCTTTATCTATAGACCTAAATGTCTTTATATTACCCATAACTAAATCAAGATCATTGTTTACAGATAATTTAAAATCTCTGATTTTTTTAGTTTTATGCTCAATTATTACAGACAAAAATACATGGTTTTCCTTAACATCTCTGGGAGCTTTTATATATGTAACATCAGTAGCAAAAATATTTCTATTTAATTTATCATTGTAGTCGCGTTTAACAATATCCGGTAGTGCGAATTTGGTGTTCTTAATTTCGCTCTTTCTTCTTTTTTTTCTAATTTTGCATACTAAATTCAATCTTTTTAAATGTCTTCCAAGAGTTCGAGGGTGAATGTTAATATTATATTTCATAGAAATATAAGCACTCAACCTTAGGCGACCATATCTACCTTTGTTATCAAGAAAGGATTTTTTAATTATTGCGTCATTTTTGTGTTCTTTTACTTTTATAACTCTAGTTTTAGATTTTGCCACTGCTTGTCTGCACACATTAAAAATTTTTGCAGATTTGCTGTAGGGAATATTTAGTGTTTTGGCTTCACTAAGTTTTCCTGATTTTGATTTATCTTTGTTGGTTTCGTAATATCTCTTAGCTATTTCTATTAATTCTTCTTTTGTAAATTCGTTTCAATCGGGTTCAATTTGTTTTTTAGGTTTGCCAGTCCCTGGCTTTCTTCTTGCACCCTTTTTATCTAATAATTGGTCTTGCATACCATTATTATAATACCGAATAATTTTTTTGATTCTTCGAACTAATTGATCTCTGGTTATAAAATTTGTATCTGGCGAAATATCATTTATATAATTTATTGTTTTTTTTAATCCAAATTCATTGTAAATTTTATAAATCATATCAAACTCGTCTTTTTTAAAGTGTCTTGACATTAGTATTCTCCGTTTTCTTGCATTTGAAAATTTAAAAAAGCTAACACTTTGGGTGTTAGCTTTCTCCTTAAACTCAGACAAAAAAGCCAACACCTTAGTGTTAATTTTCTCTGTCCTGGTTTAAAATCGGTGTTTTTTGATTTTAAAATCTTAATTTTTATTACTAGCATTTACTAACATTTTAAGTAATTTTATGGTATAATTATACATTATGAGAAAAAACAAAAATTAACTAAGTTGGTTTAGTAACGATGTTGCAAAAATTAAGGCAAAGGGTTGAATTTAACACTTTAGATCAGCAAATAACATTTAAAAATCGAGATGGTGTTCCTAGTGATCCGAATATTTGAAATAGGTATGATTTTTACTTTGATATCTTAATAAATCGGTAAAAAAATTGTAAGTAACTTTTACCAAAAAACTTAAAAAACTGCTTAAAACCAGATGCTTTTTTAAAATTACCTTATGAAACTGGGAAACTCGGGATTTTGTGTTCTAAATTTTTTATGGATTTTTTATAGTAGCCTATTTATTAAAAATTTTCAGCAAATTACCCTAGAGTTAGAGTTAGCAATAACCAATTTTATATATTATATGTGTTTTGTATTGTACAATTTGTTTTTAGAGTAAAACTCATTATCACTTTTAGTAAAGTCAATATCTTGTTTTTGTGCTGTACAATTTCTTATTAGAGTAAAACAAAAACTATTCGTTAGTTTATAAAGTTTAGTTTTTGTGCTGTACAATTTCTTATTAGAGTAAAAAACACTCAAAAACTTGTAGTTTTACTACATTCTTGAGTGTTTTTTACTATTAATTAATTTTAATTTTAGGGTATAAAGTACTAATTATTAGTCAGCTTTTTTGTTTCTATTAATAAAATATTCTTCCAATTTTCTTTGCTCATTAGATTCGTATTCGGTTCCTAGTTCGTCAAGGCTAACAAATTGAAAATAATTAAGAAAAGGATTAGTACATCCACTATATTCTAACCCTTTCAACTTAATTGATTTTACTGTGAATTTAGTATCCTCATCTTTCTCCTTAGAAATACCGGAAATATAAAAATAATGATCGTCATCCGCCCTTATAGGGATTGATTCTGAAATTCTATCCCCATTGTTATCTTTAGAAACAAAACTAATTTTTTTATCAACTTTCAATTTCACAATCGCAGATATTTTAATTGCAATTATTGGCTTGGATTGATAATCAATACCCAAATTGTCTTTATATTTTTTTAGATTCTCTTGATTGTAATTCGACTCATCTAATGAGTAAAACTTGTGATCAAGTTTGGAGCCAAATTTTTTAAGCAAAAAATTTATAGGAATAGAGCTAAGTTGCCTTTCTTTATTTTCATAAACAAGTGCAAAAAGTTGTTTCTTACCAGTTCGGAAGGATTTTTCACCTTGTTTTTTGTTAACAAATTCAAAATCTTTATTAACATTTTTTTCTGTTACAACTTTTAAATCTTTAAAAAGTGTTTTTTTATTGGTTTCAAGATCAACATAAATTAATTTGTTCGCTCGTATTGCATTCTCTTTTTCTTCTTCATCAATATATCCTTTGCTAACTAATCATTTCATATAAACTTGAAAAGGATTTTTATTTTCATCTTTTTTTCCATCTTTATTTCCTTCGTTTTTTTCATCCTTATTTTCTTCTTTTTTTTCATCTTCAATTTTATTTTCTTTTTTGTTAAATTCAGGACTATTAAAAATTTTTTCTAATTTTTTAAATTCAGATTTATGACTTTGATACATCAATACAAGATATTTGCCATTATTAGGATTAGGATCGGCAAAATAGTTCTTCAAATTAGCTGGCTTTTTTGGATTAACTAAGTTGATTTTTTCAACTTTGTCGAAGGTACCATCATCATTCTGTCTAAGACCATACAAAGTATCCTTAAACAAAGGTAAGTTTGTATAATTTGTTGTTTTTCTTGAAAATTTGATTTCAACTTTATGTTTAGCGTTTTCGTATTTTTCTTTCACTAAACCAGAAATATTTTTAACTAATTCAAACTTTTTACTATCATAATCTGAATTCTTTAAAATTTCGCCTGTTTGTTTATTAATTATAGTACCGTCTTCAATTTGCTTGTATTTTAATTGTCGCAAGCCTTCTTGGATTGTCAATGAGGATAAAGCGTGTCGATCTTTATTTGCCATTATAGCGATAATTGCAGCATCAATTGCATGATGGCTATTATCTGCACGATCCTTATTGTTTTGAAGAATTTTTTCCCGAATAAAAGCTGTATGATGACCGTTTAATGTAAATATTTTTGTTGGCTGATCATAAGAAAAATTCGGGTTATCTCTGAAATGTTCTTTTACGACTTCAAGAAATAATTTTGTTGAATATCTTGTGTCATTCAATTGTCTTGATAAAAATTCTTCTTTTTGATGAGGATCAATTTCTTCTTGATAAAGAAGTTTCTTTTTTTTAAGCAATGTTTTTGTATCTAAACCAAAAATTTTACTTGCTTTTTCTTACTTCTGTAAAAATTAGATTAAAATCCCGAGTTTTCTAGTTTGATGAGATAATCTTAAAAAAGTGTCCGGTTTTTGGACGCTTTTTTAACTTTTTTGCCAAACTCAGGAAAAATAACTATCAAGGCAAAAACACTAAATTTTAAATCTAACACTCACGAAAGAAAAATCTACTTATTAATAAATAAAGCAAACTAAAAAAGCTAAAATTTTAACTTAAAAAGCAAAATTATGAATTTTTAAACTGCTTTTTTAGTTTAAAACACTGACAAAAATCATAAAAAACATAAAAAAATACAACTACTATTTAAACTCAATGCAAATAGAAAACTCGTTTTTACTTACATTGAGCCTAAAAAAATATATGAAGTTTTGAAAGAACAATAATTAAAAGCCCTAAATTTGTAGATTTCTAAACGGTTAAATTTAAGGCATTCCATCATATTTAAAAATATAATGGAAAATTCGCATTTTCTGATTTTTTTATGACAAAAACATAATTAATTCCCCCTTAATTCAATATCAAAATTTATTAATTCATTCTTAGTGAGGTTTATTATAACATAATTTTATTTTAGACCAAGCATTTTTTTTTTTTTTTTTCAAAAGGTTAATTTTAAAATAATAAAAATTAAGATTTTAGGTCAAAAAACACGGATTTACGGGTATTTTTTCATATTTATATTCACTAAAAAGTGAATTTTTGCCATCAAACTGGGAAATTCAAGAACAAAAAAATCCAAATATAGATTGTTTTATAAACAAATAATCTATATTTGGAAAAAGAAATAGTTTATTTTAATGCTGTTGCAAAGGCTTTTTCAAAATCTTCTTTTTTGGAAAATTGGTTATTAAACTGTATAAACAACTAGAACAATTGAATATGGATTTTGTCTAATTTTGTTAGTTAAAATTCCACCTTGTTCAAAACCAATATAACCTGGAGGAGCCCCAATTAGCTTAGAAATACTATGTTTTTCCATATATTCTGACATGTCAAGGCGAATAATTTGATTTTTATTGTCAAATAAATTTTGGGCAAGTGCACGGGCAACTTCAGTTTTTCCAACACCAGTAGGACCTACAAATAAAAAGGATGCAATTGGTCTTTGTTCGTCATTAATTTTTGCTTTAAATCTTAAAATGGCTTCTGAAACTGATTTTAAAGCTTGATTTTGTCCCTTAATGACTTTTCTAAGATTTTCCTCTAAATTAATATATTTTTGACTTTCAGATTCTAAAAGTTTGCCAATTGGAATTTTAGTTCAATTTGAGACAACTTTTGCAATATGATTCTCATCAAGAACGTTTGAAAATTCAGTCTGTTTTTCCTTTAATTTTTCCAATTCTTCCATAATTTTAGGAATTTTTACATACTTTATTTGCGAAGCGCCCTGATAATCGCCCTGGTCCATTAGTGTGTTTTGTTTGTGTTTTAATTCCTCAACTTTTGTTGACAAATTTGCAATTTTTGAAGCTAAATTTCGCGAGTCGTTTCATTCTTTTTGCATTTGGTCAACCTGATTTTCAACCTCAGCTATTTGTTTTTTGAGATCTTCGTTGTTCGAACTTGTCGAATTAATTTCCATCATTTTCAAATTAATCAATTCGCGCTTTGCTTTTTCTAGTTTTTCTGGTTGGTAATTAATTTCTACTTTTAAAGAAGCGGCCGCTTCATCAACCAAGTCAATGGCTTTATCGGGCAAAAAACGGTCAAAAATATATTTGTTTGCCATTTTTGCGGCAAAAATTAAAGCTGAGTCAAGAATTTTTACCTGGT
>VZDP01000006.1 GCA_009756935.1 Mesomycoplasma ovipneumoniae
TAAACATATGCGAAATTTCGTTGTGAAAATCTTCTTTTTTTATTTTTTTATAATCAGCGTATTTGTCAACAAGTTTTTTAGCTTCTAACTCAAATGGGGATAATGTTTTTTGTTGTTTTTTCATATTTTGGTCCTTCATAATAAATTTTATCAAAATAAATTTACTTTAAAAACACAAAATATTTAACATTACCCATAAAATTTGTAGATTTCTAAACGGTCAAATTTATGGCATTCCATCATATTTAAAAATATAATGGAAAATTCGCATTTTCTGATTTTTTTATGGCAAAAACATAATTAATCCCCCCTTAATTCAATATCAAAATTTATTAATTATTCTTAGTGATGGTTATTATAACATAATTTTATTTTTTTTTTTTGCAAGCTTTTTAAATTTTTTTTCATTCTAACCATAACAAATTAAAAAATTACTTGTTTTCTACAAAAAAACGGGAAATAACGTTTAAATTAGCATATTAATTTTTGGCACTTTGAAAAAAGGTGTGACAAAATGAAACAATGCAAATTTACAGTTGAAAACTAAGGGCTTCTAATTCTAAAATAGCTAAAAATAAGGATTTTTTTAAACTTTTCATATTTGTACAATTCTTATATTTCTATGTTAAAATTATTATAATTATTTAGATTTTTTGGGGGAAAATTATGAAGAAATTTATTTTACTAAAGAAAGTTAGTTCTAGTTTAGTTTTCCTATCATTATCACCAATAGTTATCATCACGGCTTGTAAAAGTGAAGTTGATAAAAAACCTACTAATTCTAAGATTGATTCTTCTAAGAGTGAAAATCCTAAAAAAGATCCTAAAAATGAAGGTAAAATTGACACCGATAATCAAGAACAAGTTATTCCAGGGCAAGAAAATAATTCGAATCTAGAAAACACAGAACAAAATATTAATGTTTCTTCTATTTTTGAGGATAAAACCTTTTTAGAAAACAGACAAGCTGAAATTGATAGTGTTTCTTTAAAAATAAGTGGATCAAAAATTGAATTTAAAAATATAAATTCTGCAAATTTATATCATTTTAACAGTCAAGGCAAATATGTAAAGCTACTTTCAGTTGATAAATTAGATTCTGATTTAAGCAACTATAAAATCAAATTAGATTCAGAAGATTTGCAAAAAAATGTCTGATTGAATGTAAAATCTGTTGAAGATCAAGGCAATTATTATAAATTTGTTGGTGAATTTAGCCAAAATTTCATAAATATTTTAAATAACGGTACTGTTAGTTCTACTTTTGATATTTATATTCCTAAAACCAAAAATCAATTAGGTGCAATCACGACTTTTGAACAATTAATTAGTCAAATTCGTGCAAATCCCTCAGGGAATTTTAAATTAGCAAATGATATTTCTGCTGAAAGTACAGAAATAGGCCAGATTTCTACATCATATTTAGAAAATGTTTATTTTTCTGGAAGTCTAGAAAGTCTTGAAGGTAAAAATTTTACTATTTATGATTTAAAAAAGCCGCTTTTTGACAATTTAAATAACGCCACAATCCAAAATATTAATTTTAAAGATCTCAAAGTCAAGTCAATAAATAATTCACAATTTGCAGTTGGGGCAATTGCAAATTCTTCATCGGGTTCAAGAGTTAATAACGTTCATCTTTTTGGCGATGTTAAAGGTCCGAAAATCGTAGGCGGAATTGTCGGTGTGCTTGATAATAATTCTATTATTAAAAACTCAAGTTTTCATGGAAATATTTATTCTTCCCAATCTGCCGGCGGCCTTAGTGGAATAATAACAAGAGGAAGTTCAATTGAGAATTCTTATGCAAATATAAACATCACCTCTAAATTAATAAATTCCGATAAACTTGGCGGGATTGTTGGTGAATTAGGGGTGAATTCGTCATTAAAAAACATTGTAATTGAAGGAAATGTTTTAAATAGTGGTCTTGATGAATTTGCTAATTCTGGTGGATTAATTGGTTTGGTGTCCACAAACGGAACTCAAGACTCTCCTGATACTGGAAGTGTAGAAAATATTTATGCAAAGATAAATTTTTTCAATGCAAAGCCAATTTTTGGTAACTTTTATAAATCAAGTTTTTTTGACTATGAAAAGTCGTTTAAAAATATAAACTTTGTTAATAATGCTGATAATGAAAGTTTTGATTGACTCAAAATAATTGATGAAAATACTTTTAATGAGACAGCAAAAAAATGGAAAAATTTAAAAAATGAAAATATTAAGCTAAAAACTTTAAATTTTTCCTATTTAAAAGGATATCAGCCTGATTTTAGCAATGCTTATGCAAATTTTGCAAAACTTTTGCCATTTTATGATCGTTATACAATAATGAATTATGCGCATAAATTGGATAAAAACTCTAACCTTTACAGAAAAAATTTACTTGGATTTGAATTTTATGACAGTAAAAATTTAGTAAAAAATCTTGTCCGTGAAAAAACAAAAGTAAACAAACTAAGTATTTACTTTGGTGATGGCCAAAAAGAAGATTTCAAAATAGACAGTTTTAAGCAAAATGATAACGGAATCATTGACTTTTCTTTTAAAAATGACGGGATTGAATTAATTGTTCATCCAAATATTTTAATATCTGATAAGAAAAATAAATTAGTTTCTGGATTGATAAGTCTTTTAAAAAATATCAATTTATCTGATAATTCAATTTTTGATACACAAAATAATTTTGTTGATAGCAGTCCGATAAAAGAACAACTTTTTATTGACCAACATGAGACTGAAGTTAAAAATGACTTGGAAAATATAATTAATTCAGTTTCAAATAATATTGATATTTTTGATCTAAGTGACACTAAATTTACTGAATTTTATAAAAAAGAATTAGAAAAAGAGAAAAATTCTATCTATATTGGTTTAAATTATTTGTACCGTTGATACTCAATTTCGGATTTTAAAGATAAATTATTGTTCTCACTAGGAATTTACGGAAAATCAAATGATAGTCTATCTTTGTTAAAAGACATTGGAAAATTGGACTTTATTAATCTAAAAGCTGACAAAACTGCAAATGGCTATCATGATGCTTTTTCAAAATATTTAAAACCAAAATCAGTTGGAGATTTTATTGAATATAACTATAATTTATTTAAGCAAAAAGAACAAACACCCGACAAATATTTTGATTCATTGACAAAAGCTTATATTACAAAAGTTGAGAGCAAATCAAATAAATCAGTAAATAAGCCAATGATTGAAAGATTTAAATACGAAGATCAAGCTAATAAACTTTTGCCACTTTTGACTGTAAAAGACGAAAATGCTCTTTGATTTATTTTTACAACAAATAGCAATATTTCAGGACAATTTTCCAAATATGGTTACTCAAATGAATTATTAAAGACACAAGTCGATAAATTTGCTGAGGCAGCTCAGGGCTACTATGATGTTTTATACCGAATTTTAAATGAAAAATCGAAAAAAACTATGGAAAATTACATAGTTGATGTTTATGATAGCTTTGCTTCAAAAAATGACCCTGGCGTTAAGGCTTATTCTTTACCTCTTGATCATTGATTATCATTAGGAACTAAGAATTATGCCGCTTTTGTTCCTGAAGGTAATAAAAAACTTATGTATTTTGATGGCACAAGAATATTAACAGAACACGGAAAATCGGTATTTTCACACGAAAGTACTCATACTTTTGATAATGATATTTTGCTTGACGGATATGGAAAAAGATTTGGTCATCGTGCTGAATCTTTTGCCCGCGGAATGTTTCAGGCGCCTTTTAATGGTGGAGGCGGAGATTTAGCCTTTAATTTTATTGAAAAATATGAAGGTGGTCAACAATTAGTCCGTAATTCCAGTCCAGAAAGATTTAGTAATTTAGCTGATTTGGAAAAATACTATAAAAATCTTTTTGACATAATTTATCTTCTAGATTTAGCGCAAGCTGAGGCGATAATTGCCAAAAAGCCGTCAGACACTAGTGATTATAGAAAAATCAAACTCGGAAGTGGTGGTTTTACAAAAAATGATATTTTATCTGGAGTTGGAAGTTCTGAATTTAATTCGATAAATTCAATTGACGATTTAGTTGACAAAAATATTGTTGGCGCGAATGTTGGAGGAGACTCGGTCAGATCATTTGGACATAATGATTACTATATAGTAAATTTCTTTAGACCATATTTTGGAATACTTGAAAATACAGAAGGGGTCTCTGGTGGACTCAATTTTAGAAGGGTTGCATTTGAACTTCTTGCCGAAAAAGGTTATTATGATGGAATGATTCCTTATATTTCTGCCAAATCAAATAAAGAAACTAATGTTCCAGAAGGACTTGTCAAAGGTAGTGATACTCATGTTTTAAAAATGATTTTCGGTGATAAATATAAATCTTTTAGTGATTTTAAAAAAGATATGTATAGACAAAGAAAAGATAAACTCAATAAATTAAAGCCATTTAGTTTTGATTTTAATAATAAAAAGTACGAAATAAAATCTTTTGATGACTTAAAAAAAGTTTTTATTGATAATTTTGATCTAATAAGTACAATAAGAGTTGATATTCATGTTCAAATGTATAAGCAAACTGACGAGTATCGCAACTCAATATTTAATGAATAATTAGAAGTGTTAAACTAAAAGTGATTTATTTTAAATTTGCAATGCAAATTAAAATATTTTTAATAAATTAGTCCCGAGTTTCCCAGTTTGATGTGATAATCTTAAAAAAGTTTTCGTTGAACTAACGACATTTTTTAAATATCCATATGAATTGAGGCAAGTAATTTATACCACAAATTTAATTGAGTCAATGAATAGAATAATTAGGAAAAATACAAAAACAAAAGGCGGAATTCAAAGTGTAAATTACCTTTCAAAAATAACTTATTTAACTCTCCAAAACGCATCTACAAAATGACAAAAGGTAAGAAATTGATTCATGATTAAAAAACAATTAGAAATTATTTTCCCTAACCGGTTAAATAATGTAAAATTAAATTAGATTACATTTCTATTTGAAAAATCCATAAAAATTTAAAACACAAGATTATGAACACACCCTTATGACATGCACAAGGTTATTTACCAAGATATTATTGTCATATAATCTTGCAAATTTTTTTGTTTAATTCTGAAAATTCAGAATTAAAAATGAATCAAAAAAAATGAAAATATTTTTTAATAATTTATTTTATTTTTACAACACTACATTTCATATTTTCATGAGTCACTATATGAATGTTTTTTGGATATACTCTTTGAGACAAATTAAATGAGGATCTTTATAAAGAACTTTTTCAAGAAGATGCTGCTGTTTGATTACTACCACTCTTATTTCTTTTTCTAGGTTATGTCATTATTCCTGTGGTTCTTTATTTCCCAAAAACATCGCTGACATTTTGACTTTTTGAAGGGTAAAAATTATTAAAATTAGCAGAAAAAATTCAGATAACTAGTTTTTATCTATGGTTTTGATTGTGCCACTTTTGCTAATTTTTCCACTAATTTATTTTACTTTGGGTCTTCCCGAGTTTACGAGTTTGATAAGATAATCTTAAAAAGCGTTTGGTTTTAGGGGTTTTTTCACTTTTTTTGGCAAAAGTTAATTACAATTTTTTTTTACCGATTTATTAAGATATCAAAGTAGAAATCATACCTATTCCAAATATCCGGATCACCAGCAACGCCTTCGCGATTTTTAAATATCATTTGTTGATCTAAAGTGTTAAATTCAACCCTTTGTCTTAATTTTTGCAACATCGTTACTAAACCAATTTCAGTTAATTGATTGTTTTCAAATAACTTGTTATCACTAGTATGTTTGTTGATTTTAAAGATTATAGTTTTTAAAATGACTAGTGAAATAAAACACAAAAGTGTATGAGCTAGGATATGCTCATCCATTCTTAAAAATACAGGTCGAATATTCAATAAACCTTTTAGACTTCTAAAATTAGCTTCAATATTCCACTGTTTTTGGTATTTTTCGACTATGTCTAAGACATTCGAATTTAGTATATTTGTTTCATAAACATAGTAACCATCAAATTGTTTGTCTTTGTCAATTTTACTTTGATCTAGTTCAAATTTCATGTTTGAAATTTGCTTAAAATATTTAGGTTTTTTGCCAAACAGTTTATTTACTTCAATAAAACCGTCTTTATTTTGTTTTTTAATAAAACTTTCGATTTGCTCTTCGCGAGCTTTTCTATCTTTTATCGCTCTTTTTGTACTGTAAGTAATAATTCTACTTCTGATATTTTCGGTGTATCTTTTATTTTTATAAGATGAATAAAATTCTTCTTTTTTATACTTAAAATCCGCACTTACATCAACATAATCGCTAGGATCTAGTAAATAATTTTTGAATTTTTGACTAGCTACCTTTGGGCGATAAGAAATAATGAAATTATATTCTTTTGACTCAAGAAATCGAATATTTGCAGCAGTCAACATGCCACGATCAGCGATTATTGTCATATTTTTGATATTATATTTGGATTCAACATCTAATACAAAAGGGATTAATGTACTAGAATCACCGGTATTTCCTTTAAAAACTTTAATATGAAAAGGAATACCATTTTTATCACACGCTAAGCCAATGACAATTTGGTCTTCTTTGAATTTAGCATCTTTAGAATAACCAGGAATTCTTAATCCATTTTTTTCAAATGTCTCAAAATAGACTGTTGATGAGTCAAAATAAAATTCATTGTCCCTTTTTCCAAGTTCACTTGTTACCATTTTGTTGACACTATTTAAAAGTTGATTTTGTGACTCAAAGACAAGATCTAGGAGTCTATAAAAGCTATTTTTGGAAGCATTTATTTGATTTGAGTAGTCATCTTTTTTATCAAAAGCATTAATAATGCTGCCAGGATCAGTGATCCGTTTTGAAATTAAGTAGTTAAAAATTTCTTTCATATTTTTATGTCTACTTTTAGGAAGTGATTCAAAAATATTATGCTTTTCAATAAGTTTTTCAATTAATTCCCCACCAACAAAAACCGAACCTTCGATTATGGTGGAATTTTTAATAGAATCAAGTAAAACAGCCTTGACTTTATCTTTGTCATCTAAATTTGAAAATAATTTCAATTTTTCTTTGATAATTTGAACAGCATTTGGATTAATTTTTTCCAAATTCTGCTCATTTCCTAAACTAAATCAACGTTTTGCACCTTTGCCATAACCTTGTGTTCAGCCAACATATTTGTATGGTTTATCTTTTGAAGATCCTCAAACATTAAATAAAAACAAAAATTAACTAGGTTGGTTTAGTAACGATGTTGCAAAAATTAAGGCAAAGGGTTGAATTTAACACTTTAGATCAGCAAAATGATACTTAAAAATCACGATGTGTCCCTAGCGATCCAAACATTTGGAATAGATATGATTTCTACTTTGATATCTTAATAAATCACTAATAAAATTGTAATTAACTTTTACCAAAAAACTTAAAAAAGTCCCTAAAACCGGATACTTTTTTAAAATTATCTTATCAAACTGGGAAACTCGGGTTTATGGTTTTTAATTATGGCTCTTTCAAAACTTCACATATTTTTTTAGGCTCAATTAAATAAAATGAGTTTTCTATTTGCATTGAGCTTAAATAGTTCACATATTTTTTTAGGCTCAATTAAATAAAATGAGTTTTCTATTTGCATTGAGCTTAAATAGTAGTTGTATTTTTTTATGGTTTTTGTCCTGGTTTTATTTAGTGTTTTATTTTTTTCCTGTTTTAGCTGTTCTTCTATATTTAGTTTTATTTTTTTCTTGTTTTTTGTTTGCATATTTGGTCCTTTCTTGTATTAAAAAAGACTAAATCGAAGATAAAAATGCAACGTATGGTATAATAATATTATACTTGCATTTTTTTATTCTTGGAGTATCATGGAAAAAAGAAAATTTAAACATTTTAGTTTTGAAGATTTAGTAAAAATTGAGTTTTTATTGCAGCAGAACAAAAGTATTAGATTTATTGCTAAGCAACTTAATGTTGCACCCTCAACTGTCTCAAGAGAAATTAAAAGAAATTTAAATGAATATGGAATTTATGAAGCTAATTTGGCAATAACAAAAAGGCGAAAAAGATATTATCATAGGTATTATTTTAGATTTGTTGTGTTAGGAAAATATGAGGAATTTAGCAAAATTTTTGCAGTAAAATATGACAAAAAAGTCCACGGAGTTAAGGCGACATATTTTTATATAGCAGAAAATTTTCCCGACATTGAAAGACCATCTTTAAAGACTGTTTTTAACTGAATTAAAACTAATAAATGGGTATTAGTTAGGAGTGACAGACTCAGAAAATATTACAAAAAAGGCGGAAAAAGAACCAGAAATGCCGTGCAAAGATTAGTTCCAGAAGGTTATGTAAAACCCATTTGAGCACGTGATAAATCCATAGATTCTAGGCAAGATTTTGGACATTGAGAGCTAGATTTAGTAGTTGGCAAAAAGGCTAGCGGACATGATAATATCTTAACTTTAGTAGAAAGAAAAACTAGAAAATTATTTGCTAAAAAAGTGCGAAACAAAAATCCCAGAACCATCAATAAAGCCATCAAAGATCTTGCAAATGAAAATAATTTACATATCAAAACTATCACTTGTGACAATGGGATTGAATTTGAGGAAATTGCGATATTGGCATATTGATTAAAAGTAATAATTTATAAAGCAGAACCATATGCTTCATTTCAAAGAGGTTCCAATGAGCATGCCAACGGATTAATTAGAAGGTTTTATCCAAAAGGTTTTGATTTTAACCTAATTAGTGATGATGATTTACAAAATACTATAAGTAAAATTAACTCAATGCCTAGGGAAATTTTTAATTGAAAATCCGCTTTAGAGGTCTTTAATGATAACTTAGTTATTTAAGATTTAAAAAAAATCGCCAAACGGCGATTTCAAAAATATCTATGTGTTGCATTTATGTTTTTAATTTGGGAAATTGTACCATAGATTTTTTATGGTACAATTTTATTTTATTTTATTTTATTTTATTTTATTAAATAAGGAGTAATAATGAAAAAATTATTGGTAGTTTTGCTTGATAAATTCCAGGATATAGAGTTTACAACTTTTGTTTCTTTGATAAAAAAGGCCGATTTATACGATAAAATTGAATTTTATAATCCTGAAAACAAAATAGTAACAGGGCAATTTGGAGTTGTTCAAATTGAGGCCAAAAATCATTGAAAATCTGATGAATTTGATGCAATTTTTATACCAGGCGGAGTTGCTGCCCAATATCTTCGAACTTGTGAGCCAGCAATCAAATTAATCGGTGATTTTTTCGCCCAAAACAAGGATGTTTTTGCAATTTGTGATGCGCCAAATGCTATTTTTGAGCATAATTTAGCGCCAAATTATGAATTTAGTTCATACCCTGATGAAACAAATTCAGACATACCAACAAGAAAAAACGATTTAGTTACAGTTGATAGAAATTATATTTCAGCCAGAAATGCCTCATCTTCAGCTGAATTTGCATTTAAAGTTATTGAAAAAATAGCATCAAAGGAAATTGCTGAAAAAATAAGAGATGGATTTCAAGCTTAAATTTCTAGAATTTCCCGAGTTTCCCAGTTTGATGAGTAATCTTAAAAAGTGTCCAGTTTTTGGGCGCTTTTTTAACTTTTTTGTGAAAAATTAATTGCCTATTTTAAAACACAGCAAAAATCAATTTATGGATAAAATAACAAAAACATAAAAAAATACAACTACTATTTAAACTCAATGCAAATAGAAAACTCGTTTTTATTTCCAGCGAGCCTAAAAAAACATATGAAGTTTTGAAAGAACAATAACCAAAAGCCCTAAATTTATATAGATTTCTAAACGGTTAAATTTAAGGCATTCCATCATATTTAAAAATATAATGGATAATTCGCATTTTCTAATTTTTTTATGACAAAAACATAACTAATTCCCCCGTAATTCAATATTAAAAAACTATTAATTTATTCTTAGTGAGTCTAATTATAACCTAATTTTATTTTATTCCAAGGATTTTTTTTTTTTTTTTGCAAACGGTCAACTTTAAAATAATAAAAACTAATATTTTAGCGTCAAAAAACACGGATTTACCGTTATTTTTTGTATTTATATTCACTAAAAAGTCAATTTTGCCAACAAATTGGGAAGCTTTGGAAAAGAAGATGCTGAAAAAATAAGAGACGGATTTCAAGCTTAAATTTCTACAATTTTTTCAATTTCAGTGTTAATTTCATCACTTCTTTCGAAAAAAACTGCATGACCAGTTTGTTCAAATTTTATAAGATTTTTATTAAAATTTTCAGAAACTTTGCGAAGACTTTCTAATGGCACAAAATTGTCTTCAACACCAGCAATTAAAAAATAATTATTATTTTGCTGGTAAAGTGGTAACAATTCGGTTTTCAGCCATTCCAAGTTAAAGATTTCTTCAAAAACAATCTTTCTAAAAATTTCTCTTTTTTTTGTTACATTTTCAAGAAAATTAATAGCATTTTTTGCTAAATTTTTCTTATAACTAAATTTATCAGTAAAAACTAAATGTTCAAGACTATCTGTTGCAGATATAATGTCTTGAGGCAAAAGCCAATTCGATAATTTTTCAGCTTCGCTTTGGGAATTTTTATCTAAAATAAAAGGATTGAGTGGAGCAACTAAAATTGCTTTTTTTGCTAAATTTTGACTTAAAATATAAAGAGCAATAGCTCCGCCAAGCGAG
Source organism: Mesomycoplasma ovipneumoniae (assembly GCA_009756935.1). The sequence continues at coordinate 10,706 of VZDP01000006.1, forward strand.
TGACCGATTACAATTTGGATATCTAAATTGAGCTTTTTAATGAAACTAGCTGCAATTTTCTGGTAATTTTTAACATTAATTTCATTATTATTAGTGCTCTGACCACAACCGGGGAAATCAAATGAAACAATGTCATAGCTACGATTTTGCTTCTTTTTAAGTTGAAAAATGAAATTATGACTTGAATTAAAACCGTGTAAAAATAGTATTTTTTGCTTTCCAGTTTCTTCTAAAAAATAAAAAATATCCTCATTTTCAACAGTAATTTTAGAATGAACTATCATTAATAATTAGCTTCCAAAAATTGTATCCAAAATTTCATTAAGAGGAATTGCGCCAAAATATTCATCAAGATTTGTAATCTGTAGAAGTTGTGATTCTATAATTGATCTAGTAAATTCTTTATTTTCTAAAATTTCTTGAATATCTTCAACTGATCTTTGAGATAAAAAATCACCTTCAAACTTTATTTTAACAATGTGATTTTTCTCAATATTTGCAAGCACTTTTAAAGTTCCGCCACTAGTTCGGGCAATATTTTCATAGCTAAAATAAGGATTTGAGCCAAAAACTCACTCTCTAGATTGTCTTAAGGTTTGAACTTCTTGAAAATCATTTTCAGATATCATTCGATCTTGAAAATAAGTTTCAACATCTTGTGCTTTTGTTTGATATTTATTTTCAAAAAATGTGATTAGTCTTGAAATAAACTCAGAATCTTCCATTTGTTCTTCAATTTCATGTAAAATATTTGTTACTCGTTGACGGATAGATTTTATTCCTTTGGACTCAATTTTTAATCGATTTGGCTTTAAAACTTGGCCTAATTTTGCTAAATTAGCATTAAATAGAATTGTTCCATGGTGAACAATTCTATCTTTGTAAATTATTTGAGCATTTCCTGAAACTTTTGCGCCATTAACTATTAGATCATTTCTACCTTTGAATTCAGCATCTAAACCAAAAGTTTTAAAAAATTCTATAATTGGTGTTAAGAATTTTTGATAGCTGTGATTCTGTTTTTTAGTTATAAATGAAAAATTAATGTTTCCTAAATCGTGATAAACAGCACCACCTCCAGAAAGTCGACGGTAAATTTCAATTCTCTGCTTTTCAACCTCGTCAAGCTTAATTTCCTCGTAAATATTTTGATTTTTTCCGATAATTATTGCATTATTATGCTGGTAAAAATATAAAATATCGTCCTGATTTTGGTCATCTTTTAGAATTAGTTCCTCGCAAACTAACGTGTAAAATGGGCTTGTTTTTTTAGTAGTATAAATCTTCATATTTCCTCCATATTCTAGTTATGTTCTAAATCAAAAGTTGTAATTAATTTGAATTTTGATTTAAAATCATCAAGATTTTCTGCTAATTGTAAATTTTCTAAATTAAAAAGTGTTATTTTTTCATAATCTCAACGAAGCGCATACTTGTTTTTTGATAAAAAGTAGATTAAATTTTCAACAAACCAAAAAAAATATTCTGAATTGTAATCGATTGTTCTATCAAGACCTTCAACTGAAATTTCTAATTTCCGAAAGGAATAGCTTAAAATTCGAAAATTAAATACAAATCTTTCGTTTATAGGACATTTCTTTTGAGCTGAGTTTTGTTCCTTGTTAAATGAAACTGACATCTAAAAATCCTTAAATTATATAAAGTGTGTTTTTTATTTTATTTTATTATAATTTATAATTATAAACTATTTAAGTATACTTTTATTTTTAAAAATTAAATTTAAAAATTATAAAGGATTTTTTTTGAAAATCTTGGAGAAATATGAAAAATACAAATGAATATGTAGCTTGATATCGAAAATATCGACCTACTAAATTTTCTGATGTTGTTGGCCAACAATATTTAGTTGAAAGTTTAAAAAACATCGTTAAATCAAAAAAGTTTTTTCACGCTTATCTTTTTTCAGGGCCAAGAGGTACTGGAAAAACTTCACTTGCAAAAATATTTGCAAATGCAATAAATTGCACTCACAAAGAGCAAAATTCTGTTGACCCGTGTCAAAATTGCCTTAAAAATATAAATAATTCTATTGATATAGTCGAAATGGACGCTGCTTCACACAATGGCGTTAAAGAAATCCGTGAAATTGTTGAAAATTCTATTAATTTACCTCAGGTTAGCCCATATAAAATTTATATTTTAGATGAGGTTCATATGCTTTCAACTTCAGCTTTTAATGCATTTTTAAAAACTCTAGAAGAACCGCCAAGTCATATTATTTTCATTTTAGCAACTACCGAAGTTCACAAAATCCCTTTGACAATTCTCTCAAGAGTCCAGAGATATAATTTTCTTGGCCTAAATAAAGAGCAAATTTCACAAAGACTTTCACAAATTTTAGAATATGAAGGCGTAGAATACGAAGAAGAAGCCCTAAAATCCGTGTGTTTATTAAGTCACAACAGTTTGCGGGATGCAATTTCAATTCTTGAGCAGGCGGTAATTTTTGGCAACAACTTTTTGAGTAAAACAAGTGTTGAAGAACTTTTTGGACTAGTTTCAAGTGAAAAACTTGTTGAATTTATAAACGTTCTTTTTTTAGCACAGTCCCAAAAAGCCTTTGATTTATTAGATAAACTTTTATTGCAAAGCAAAAATTTTCAAATTTTACTTGAGTCATTAATAAATTTAGTCAAAGAGTGAATTATTTGAGAAAAAACTCAAGAAGAAGACTTAATTGAAATTTATTCAACTTCTGATTTGGAAAAGTTAAAAATTAGCCATGATTTTGCTTTTAAATTTTTAGATATTGGCTTTTCAACTCTAAAAGATATTAACCATGATAAGTTTCAAAGTTTAGCGCTTGAAATTTTAGTTATGAAAATTCTTGCTTTTAAAAAGGAAAACTTGCAAGAAAAAAGCCAAACCGTTTTAGAAAATTCAGAAAAATTTGCTGAAAAACCAAAAGAAGAGCTAAAAATCGACACTGAAGAAAGTGAAGAAAACATCAAAAAAGAGCAAAAACCACCAAAAAAATTAGAGTTTGTTACTGTCCGTGATAAAAATTTTGACTCAAATTATAATTTGAGTCAAAAAACAAATACCCATAATTTATTTGATTATGATGATCCAATTCTTGAAGACGATGATGAAGGCGATTTAGATTTGCATGGTAGCGATGATTTTGATTTTGGAAGAAGTTTTGACCGTAAAATCAAAAATAATTTAGAGACAAAAATCTTAAAAAGTCAAAAAAGCAATAAAACAGGTGATAATTTTAAAAACAGGGACAATGCTTTTAATCCTTTGTTAGACCCCGACGCCGCTAGTTATCAAAGTAATTTTTTAAATAAAACTGAAAATTCAAATTTGAATTCGACTGAAAACATCGATTTTTCAAACTCATTTTTAAATTCTAATGATAAAAAAACTGATGAAACTGTCAAAAAAAATGTTAACTCGATTAATTCAGGACCAAAAACAAATAATCAAACATCATATTTTAGTAAAAGCGAAGAAAATGACAATAATTTTTCAGTTGATAGAAATTCATACGTAAATAAATTTTTAAAAAATAATCTGCCAAATGATTATTTGTCCGTTGATGAGGCATTTAATCTTATAGTTTTGGGAAGAAATTTTTATAAGGAAAACCGCGAAATTTATTTCGATTTACGCAAAAAATGGAGCAAAAATTTGTTAGATTTTCAGTATAGTTTAGATTTCATAGATACTGTTGGAGTATTAAAGCATGCAGAAATTCTTACATTAACATCTAATTTTGTGTGTTTTATTACCAAAAATCCAGAATATGAAGAATTACTAATTGAGAAAATGGAAAAAGAAGGCGATGTAGTCAACCAATTATTAAAAACCGTTTTTGGTCAGGATATCTACGGCTTTGCCATGAGTAATAATCTTGTTGAAGAAACAAAGAAAAGGGCAAATGAAATGAGAGCGCGCGGTGAAAAAATTGTGCTAAAACCTTTTGAAAAACCAAAAAAACGCACTATTTCTAAGGCAGATTTACAAAAATTATTCTTTGATGAATAAAAATTTTTAAACTTTTTAAAATAGTTTATATAATTTATTTAAATAAGAGAAAGGAAAAAAATGAATCTTCAAAAATTATTAAAAGAAGCTCAAAAAATGCAAAAAGATCACAAAGTAAAAAAAGATTTGTTAGAAAAAACAGATTTTGACTTTGAAAATCAAGGAATTTCGCTGACTATTTCAGGAGGATTTGAGTTAAAAAAGTTAAAAATTGCTCCATTTTTAGTCGACAAAGACGATATTGAAACATTAGAAGATTTAATTTCTATTACATTAAATCAAGCTTTGTTGAAAATTAGAGAAGAAAATGAAAAAATTGCTCCAACTCAATCACATTAATTTTGAATCATGGTAGATGAAAATTTTGAAAAACTAGTTGACCAATTAAGGAAAGTTCCCGGAATCACAAAAAAACAAGCCACAAATATTTTATTTTCTCTAATCGATACCCCGCTCAGTCAGATTGAGACATTTGTCGAGCAAATTTATAATTTAAAACGAAATCTTCAATATTGTGAAAGATGCGGATATCTAAATGCTAATTCAGTTTGCCAAATATGCCTTGATTTTCAGCGTTCTTTTAAAATATTAGTGGTTGAAAATTCTGAAATGGTCACAAAATTTGAAAAACTAGGAAAATATGATGGCAAGTATTTTGTTTTTGGCAAATATGATATCAAAAAGCTCGAAAATCATGACTTGCAAATAAAAAAACTTGCAGACCTTGCTAATGAAAAAAGTGAAATTATTATTGCTCTTTCTTCAACAATGGAAGGTTGAATTTTTGCAAATTATCTTGCAAAACACAAGTTTTTATCCTCATCAAAAATTACTAGGCTAGCTACTGGCATTCCTTTTGGGGCGGCAATTGATTATATTGACAATATAACCTTAAATCAGGCACTCGAAAATCGTCAAGAAATGGAAAAATAATATGTTTATAAGTTTTGAAGGGATCGATGCAAGCGGAAAATCAACCGTTATGAATTTGTTTGCAAAGTATTTGAGAATTAAATTTCCAGAAAAAGAAATTCTTACAACTTTTGAACCATATAGCGGCAATGATTCGCAGGAAGCACAGCAAATCCGCGAGTTTTTACTTAATAAAAAAAATCAAATTAGCCCATATGTTGAGATGCTTTTATTTTCAACTTCGAGAAGAATTCATCTTGAACAAGTAATTTGGCCAGCCTTAAAATCTGGGAAAATTGTTCTTTGTGATCGCTACATTGATTCTTCGATTGCATATCAAGGGTTTGGAAATAATTTAAGCCCAGATTTAGTTTTTGATTTGAACAGTTTAATTTCTGAAAAAACTTTTCCAGATCTTACAATTTTCCTTGATGTTAAAATTTCAAAATCACGCGAGCGAATGGCAATTTATCGAAATGAAAAGCGAGACCGTCTTGAAAATCGCGGCGAGGAATTTTATAAACAAGTTATTAAAGGATATGAATATTTACTAAAAACAAGAAAAAATTTCATTAAAATTGACGGTAATGGCGATTATGATCATGTTTTAACAGATATAATTAATTTTTTTGAGAGCTATTATGAAGCAAATTACGACAAATTGGCGCCATTTTCTCGATAATTTGTCAAAAACTAAAACAATTCCACATGCAATTTTACTTGTTTCGAGTTACTCAGATTTTCTAGATGAGAAAATAGCTGAATTTTTAGAGATATTTAGTCAAAAACCACAAATTTTTCAACATGATTTTGCAGATAATCGCCTTTCAAAAACAGAATTTTTAGAAGAGGTAAACAAGTTGTATTTTTCCTCTCTTTATGGCGATAATTCAAAAATTTTCCTAATAAAAAACATTGAAAATGCCCATATTTCTGTACTAAATTCATTTCTAAAAATTTTAGAAGATCCTCCTTTGAATACATATTTTTTACTAACTTCTTTTTCTTCAGACTTAATTATTCCGACTATTGTTTCTCGTTGTCAAATATTTCTTTTCAATGATTTAAATAGAAAAAACGAACTCAAAAAAAAGTTAGATACATGAAAAAAATCGCCTTATAATGCTATATATGCAAATATTTTCACCAATTTTGATCAAGCAACTTTGGCTATTAAGGGCATTAGCGATTCGGATTTAGATAAATTAAAGTCATTACTAAATAATTTAACTAAATCAAAATTTGATTTTTTACTATTTTTAAATCAAGTTTTAACAAAAGAAAACTCATTTATTTTTCTTCAGATAATAACCGCTCATTTTAAACAATTTTTTTTAAATAATTCTGGTCCTAACAAAAAAGACGCTAAAAAAGGGAATTTTTTTGATTTGGATTCTGAAAAAATGGTAAGGATTAATCAGACATTTAAAAAATTTCTTTCGTCACTTGAAACAAATGCAAACTTTAATATTCAAAAATCGGGCTTTTTAGTTCGTCTAAATAATATTTTAACTTAAAATTATGGCAAAAATCACAGTTATAGCAACTCCAATTGGAAATTTACAAGATATAACTCTGCGAGCAATTCAAGCAATAAAATCAGCTGATTTAATTTTGTGCGAGGATACCCGAACTTCCAAAAAAATATTAAATTTTTTGGAAGTTAAAGATAAAAAGTTAATTTCCTATCACAAATTTAATGAAAAATCAACTATCACCAAAATGTCTGACATATTTTTAACTAACCAAAACATTATTCTAATGTCAGATGCAGGCACCCCTTCAATTAGCGACCCGGGTCAAATTTTGATAAAATGAGCCCACCAAAACGATGTCGAAGTTGATTTTTTACCTGGTGCATGTGCTTTTGTTGGCGCTTTTGTTCTTTCTGGTTTTGATTTACCGTTAGTTTTTATGGGTTTTTTTAACTCAAAAAAGCAGCAAATAATTAAACAAATTGAGCATTTTATACAAAATTATAGTTATATTTTTTATGTTTCACCATATAAATTAATTTATATTCTTGAAGTAATTAATGAATTTTATGGCGACAAGGTCGAAATTTTTCTTGTTAAGGAAATGACTAAAATTCATCAAAAATATTTTATTGGTTCGCCTTTAAAAGTTTTAGCTGAACTTCAAAATTCTACCAAAGGTGAATTCACTATGGTTTTAAGGCTAAAAAACGATGAAAAGCCAAAGTTAAAAGCAAATAAATATGAAAATTTTTCGAAAAATAGTGTAAAATTTTAGATTAAAATATTTTAAAAAGACGGGTTAAAATGATTAACAAACATATTGTAAAAATTTTGTTTGACAATAAACAAATTAAAACTAGAATTGATGAGATTGCAAAGTGAATAAATTCAAACTATAAAAATTCACAAGAAATTGTTTTTGTTGCTGTTCTTAAAGGTTCATTAATTTTTCTTACTGATTTAATTCAGCAAATCAAAATTGATTCAATGGTCGATTGCATAATTGCCAAATCCTATTTTGGTGGCACACAATCAGGTGGCGAATTGAAAGTTGTTACCGATATTGACCTAAAAATTGAAAATAAAGATGTTATTTTAATTGACGATATTTTTGATTCAGGAATAACTTTGACAAAAATTAGTGAACATTTAAAATTAAAAAAACCGAAATCACTAAAAATAATTACTTTATTTTATAAAAGAGAAAAAAGAAAAACTGATATTGAACCTGATTATTTTGGCTTTGAAGTTCCTGATGCTTTTCTTGTTGGTTATGGACTTGATTATCAGGAAAAATATCGAAATTGACCTTTTGTTGCAATTTTTGATCCAAACAAAAAGGAATAAAATAAAAAAATGATAAAAGTTACAAATATTTCCTTTAGTTACACTAACGATATGAATCAATTAGCGCTCAAAGATGTTAGTCTAACTTTTGAAAAAGGCAAATATTATGCAATTTTAGGCCACAATGGATCAGGAAAGTCGACATTTTCTAAAATTATTTCCGGAATCGCTAAACCGCAAAAAGGAACAGTTGAAGTTGATTCAATTTTATTAAATAAAGAAAGTTTACCTAAAATTAGAAAGAAAATCGGCATTATTTTTCAAAACCCAGATAATCAATTTGTCGGGGCAACAGTTGAGGACGATATTGCCTTTAGTTTGGAAAATATTAACGAAGATCCAAAAAAAATGCCCAAAATTATTGCAGAATTGGCACAAAAAGTACAAATGCAATCTTATCTCGAGCGCGAGCCGCAATTTTTATCTGGCGGTCAAAAGCAAAGAGTTGCTATTGCCTCAGTTTTAGCCCTAAATCCGCAAATAATAATTTTTGACGAAATAACCTCAATGCTTGATCCAAAAGGAAAAAGTGATGTTGTTAAAATTTTAGATGACCTCCGCAAAGATAAAAGTAAGACTTTGATTTCAATAACGCACAATATGAACGAAGCGATTTTGGCCGATGAAGTTGTTGTCTTTGCAAAAGGCCAAATTATTGCAAAAGGTGATCCAAAATTAATTTTAAATAATGATGAAATAATTGAAAAAGCCAAAATTGACTCGCCTTTTATTTATAAAATTTCAAAAAACCTTGATTTTATTAGTCCGACCTATGATGAAAATGAATTGCTGGAACAATTATGAAAATTAAAGCAAAAAATATCGTAAAAATTTACGACCAAAAATTACCAATTGAAATAAAAGCGCTTGACAATGTCTCTGTTGAAATTAATCAAGGTGAATTTATCGCAATAATAGGTCAAACTGGCTCAGGAAAAACGACTTTTATCCAACATATGAACGCTCTTTTGCTCCCTGATAAAGGTCAAATTGAGTATTTTTATTTTGATCAAGAAGCAAAAACTGAAAAAAAATTAGTTGTTGAAAGACCGAGATTTTTAAAATCAAAGTTTAAATTTATAAACCAAATTCGCCGTCGAGTTGGAGTGGTTTTTCAATTTGCTGAATACCAACTTTTTGAACAAACTATTGAAAAAGATATTATTTTTGGTGCTGTTTCAATGGGAGTAAACAAAGAAGAAGCCAAGAAAAAAGCAGCTGAAATGATAAAACTAGTCGGTCTTGATGAGACTTTTTTAGACAAATCACCTTTTGAACTCTCAGGTGGCCAAAAACGAAGAGTTGCAATTGCCGGAATTTTAGCAATGGATCCGGATATAATTTTTTTTGATGAACCAACGGCAGGTCTTGACCCTCAGGGTTCAGTAAAAATGCTTGAAATATTGGACACTCTTCACAAAAAAGGAAAGACAATCATTTTAGCAACTCATGATCTTGACAGTGTTTTAGAGTGAACAAAACGTTGTATTTTTTTTAAAGATGGTAAAATTATATACGATGGTGAAACTTATCCTATTTTAGATAATAATCAATTTCTTATTGAAAATGAAATGTTACCTACAAATTTACTAAATTTTCGTGAAAAATTAGTAAAAATAGGATATCCAATTTCGAAAGTCAAGTCAATTGACGAATTGATTAGTCAAATTAATCTATTAATAAAAAAGGAAAAAAATGCAAATTAGTGTTGCTAAATATGTCCCAAGAAACACAATAATTCATAAAATGGACCCCCGACTAAAAATAGCCTTTAACATTCTTTTTGCTGTGCTTTTTTTTGTCACTACCCATTTAGCGACAATTTCAATTCTGCTTTTACTTTCACTTGTTTTTTTCTATATAACAACAAAGAGAGTTAAGCAAATTTTCACTTTAATGAAAATGCCAATAATCATTTTCATAATTATGCTAATAATTTACGGTTTTATTATTGATCACCGAAATATTAATGTAATTTTAGGCATTTCATCTGATAATGAAATGCCTAAATATAAAGTTTTAGGTCTAAATCCTGAAGAAACAACGCATTTTATTTCTTGATATTTAGTTAAGCCGACCGTTTTATTTGGAAATATAAAATTTTCAATTGGAACTGTTAGCATAATTCGCTCACTAGTTTTAGCAGTTCGAATTTATGGAATGATAATTTCAACTACAATTTTAACTTATTCAACAAAACCATTTTTACTAACCCGTGCAATTGAGGATTTAATTTTACCTTTAAAACTTTTATTCATTCCGACCCATATAATTGCAATGATTATTTCAATCGCAATTCGTTTTATTCCGACTTTGTTACTTGAGGCAACCCGAATTATGAAAGCTCAGTCTTCACGTGGTGTTGATTTTAAACACGGAAAAATTAAGGATAAAGTTAAATCATTAATAACTTTAGTAATTCCACTTTTTGTACTTGCTTTTTCACGGGCTGAAGATCTTTCTAATGCTATGGATGTCCGTGGTTATGATGTTTATGCAAAAAGAAGCCGTTATCGCCGTCTAGTTTTTAACAAGCTTGATTATCTTTTTGCCCTTATTTTTATTGCCCTCATTACTTTAACAGTTTTAATGGAAATGAATATTATTCCAATTTCGCGCCTTCCATTTTGATGACTCTATACTAATCAAAAAATTTAATCATGGAAAATAATTCTAAAATTCGCAATGAAATTCTTGAGCTAAGAAAGCAAATTGAAACTTGAAATCATCATTACTATCAACTGCAAAATCCGCTTGTTGATGATTTAATTTACGACAAAAAGCTGAGAGAATTAATAAATTTGGAGCAAAAATATTACTATCTTTTTACTTTAGACGAACTTAATTCATCGCCAAGCCAACAAGTTGGCAGCAAAATTACTTCAAAATTTGCCAAAATTAAACACTCAGTTCCGATGTTATCGCTCAACAAGGCTCATACAAAATCTGAACTTGAAAAATGAGCCCAAAAAGCAATGGTAATTTTAGAAAATGTAACTTTTTTTGTCGAGCCAAAAATTGACGGAATTTCACTTTCGCTAATTTATAAAAATGGCCAACTTATTCAAGCACTAACTCGTGGGGATGGTGTTTTTGGCGAGGATGTTTTAGTTAATGTCCTTAAAATTAAGGATGAATTTATCCCTAAAACAATAGATTATTTTGATGACCTTGAAATAAGAGGAGAAATTTACATAGATAATTTTGCCTTTGAAAGTTTACAAACTGAGACAAATGTCTTCAAAAATCCTCGAAATGCCGCAAGTGGAATTCTTAGACGATATAAAAAGAACCAAAAAGATTCAGCTAGCGAAGATTTTTCATTTTTAAGCGGGTTTTTTTATACACTTGTTGAACCAGAAAAACATAAAATTTTTAGACAGTCAGAGGCAATCGCTTTTTTAAAAAAATTAGGTTTTAAAACTAATGATTTTCAAAAAGAATGTAAGAATTTAAACGATGTTTTTGACTTTATTGGCCAAATTAAAAAAAAAAGAGAGCAACTAAATTACAATATTGACGGCGTTGTTATCAAAATTAATGAGTTTTTGCTTTATGATCAGTTAGGTTTTACTTCAAAATTTCCTCACAGTATTATTGCCTTTAAATTTGAAGATGACGTTGCAAAAACTAAACTTCTAGAAATTTTTCCCACAATTGGCAGAACGGGAAAAGTCACATATAATGCCAAAATTGAACCCGTAAATCTTGGCGGTAGTCTTATTTCTTCGGCTGTTTTGCCTAATTATTCTTATATTGAAAATCTAAAATTAAATTTAATGTCTGATGTTTTTGTTAAAAAAGCGGGCGAAATTATCCCGCAAATTATCGGAAGTGTTGAAAACCATGAAAAAACTAACTTTTCAATTGCAAAAAACTGTCCTAAATGTCAGTCTGAACTAGTTTTTAGTGAATCAGGAATTGACCAATTTTGTCAAAACAAAAATTGTCCTGGCATAATTCTTCAAAAAATCGTTCACTTTTCATCAAAAGCCGCTTTAAATATTGAAACTTTAGCAGAAAAAAGAATTCAAACACTATTAGATAAAAAAATTATTTCTAATATTTGTGACATTTTTGACCTTAAAAACAACCTTGAAAAAATTTATTCTGAATTTAAACCAAGTCAATTAAATTCAGAAAATAAACGTGTTCCATCTTTACAAATTAAGTCAGTAATTAAATTGCTTAATGAAGTTGAAAAAGCAAAAAACATCGATTTTCATAGGTTAATTTTTGGTTTAGGAATAAAAAATGTTGGAATAAAAGCCGCTAAAATTCTTGCAAGATATGCTAAAAATATTTCTGAATTAAGAAAATTAAATTTTGGAATACTAAAAAATCAAAATGATTTTGGCCCTGTTATAATTAATTCATTGACTGAATATTTTAATAATGAGGAAAATCAAAAACTACTTGACTGTCTTGAAAAGGTGAATTTTGATTTCAAAAGTCCAACTATTTCACCGTCTTTAATTGGTTGGACATCATTTGCAATTTCGGGCAAATTATCCAAACCAAGACACGAATTTGTTAAAATCATCGAACAAACAGGTGCTTATTTTCATACATCAATAACAAAACAAACTGCTTATTTGGTAACAGGCGAATCGACCGGATCAAAAATAGAAAAAGCAATTAAATTAGGTGTTAAAAGAATCTCCGAAGAAGAATTTTGAGAGCTAATAAAAAGTAAAATTGAATAAAAAAACCTATGAATTTATAGGTTTTTTTATTCAATTTGCAGTTGGACAAAAATAAGTTCCTCCTGAATTTCACAGTTTGATGGCTAAAATTAACTTTTCATTGAATACGAATATGAAAAAATAACCGTAAATCCGTGTTTTTTTACGCTAAAACCTTAATTTTTATTAATTTAAATTTAACCATTTGCAAAAAAAAAAAAAAAATGCTTGGTCTAAAATAAAATTATGTTATAATTATTCACACTAAGAATAAATTAATAAATTTTGATATTGAATTAAGGAGGAATCAAGGATGTTTTTGCCATAATAAAATCAGAAAATGCGAATTATCCATTATGTTTTTAAATATGATGGAATGCCTTAAATTTACCCGTTTAGAAATCTACAAATTTAGGGCTTTTAGTTATTGTTCTTTCAAAACTTCATATTTTGTTTTAGGCTCAATGTAAGTAAAAACTAGTTTTCTATTTGCATTGAGTTTAAATAGTAGTTGTTTTTTTATGATTTTTGTTAGTGTTTTAAACTAAAAAAGTAGTTTAAATATCTTATAACTTTGCTTTTTTTAGTTTAAAAAGCACCTAAAAACAGACACTTTTTAAGATTATCTCATCAAACTGGGAAACTCGGGATAGGTTTTTTATTCAACTTGGCAATTTGGACAAAAATAAGTTCCTCTACCAGCAACAACAACTTTTAAAATTTTTTCATTGCACTTAGTACAAGGCAAATTTTTTTTAGTATGAACCTTCAAAAAATTTTGAAATTTACCTTCTTTAGCATTCAAAGAAGTATATGAATTTATACTTGAGCCGCCTAATTCAATTGATTTTTGCAAAATTTCTTTGCTCTTTTCAACGATTATTTTTGCTTGTTCTAAGGTTATTTGGTTAGCAATTTTGTCTGGAGAAATTTTAGCCGCAAAACAAACCTCATCAGCATAAATATTTCCTAGCCCGCTCATTATTTTCTGATCAAGTAAAATCGATTTGATTGAGCGAGCTGATTTTTTGACTTTTTGGTAAAAACCCTCAACATTTATATAAAAAGGTTCGGGTCCTAAATCGACTAAGGGTTTAGTTTTGAATAAATTAAAACGATCTCTAATAACAAAAGTCCCGAATTTTCGACTATCATTATAATTTAAAACTGAATTATCTGAAAAAATAAAGGAAATATAGTCAAATTTATTTCATTTTGGGTACTTATAAGTAAAATATTTCCCGTTCATTCGTAAATGTGAGAGTAAAACTTTTTGGTTATCTAAGAAAAATAAAATATGTTTAGCCCTATTTTGAACATCAATTATAGTTGAATTTTTCAATATTTTTTGAAATTCAACAAATGAAATTTCTTTTATAAAACTTTCATCTTTAGCCAAAACATTGACTATTTTTTTACCGATAATCTCGTTTTTTAAGGCGTTTACAACGGTAACAACTTCTGGCAATTCAGGCATTTTATTTGTCCAATTCGTCAATTCGAGATTGGTGCCGGCCAGCTTCGTATTCTACTTCTAAAAATTTATCAATAATTTTTTTAGATTCTTCAAGGGAATTAAATCTACCCGAAAGAGCTAGAGCATTTGCATTATTATGTAATTTGGCCAAAAAAGCATCATTTTCATTTGTTACTCTTGCGGCACGAATTCCTTTAAAACGATTTAGCGCATAAGACATACCAAGACCTGTTCCACAAATTCCAATTCCGATCTGATTTTCATTTTCAAGTAAAAAATTAGCTAACTTTTTCCCATAAATTGCATAAGAACTTGACTCATCATTATATGGTCCTAGGTCGGTAACTTGATGACCTAAGGATTCAAGATATTGAATTATTTCTTTTTTTCTCTCAAAACCAGCATGATCTGAAGATATAGCGAATTTTTTTGGCATTTTTCCCCCTTATTTTTTGTTAAATTATACCATTTTTAACAAAAAAAATCCAAACTAATAAAGGTTTGGATTTTTCAATTATATAGAATATTAGATTATTTACTGTAGAACTCAACAATTAGTGATTCTTTAATTTCCTGATTTAACTCAGAACGTTCCGGACGACGAGAAAAAACAACTTTGAAATTTTGTTTATCAACTTCAAGCCAAGGTGCGGCTGTTTTTGTTTCCAATGCTGTTAAAATTTGCTCGTTTTTACGGATTTTTTCATTTTTTAACTTAGTTAATTCAAATGTATCACCTTGTCTTAATTGATATGATGGAATATTAACTTTTTTTCCATTAACTAAAAAATGACCGTGGCTAACTAATTGGCGAGCTTGACGACGAGTTTCGGCAAATCCTGCGCGATATACGGAATTATCAAGTCGAGATTCAAGCGCCTGTAAGAACAAAGTTCCGGCAATACCAGTTTTTTTAGTTGCTTTTTTATATGTATTTCTAAACTGTTTTTCTGATAAACCGTACATAAAACGGACTTTTTGTTTTTCACGAAGGTGAACACCGTAGTCAGAAAGTTTGGAACGTCTTTGACCATGTTGCCCTGGTGCGTATTTTCGTTGTTTACCTTTTGCAAATTCTTTTCCAGTTTCAAGAATAGAAAAGCCAACACGACGTGATTTTTTAAAAATTGGGCCTGTATAGCGTGACATTTTTTCTCCTTTTACTAATTTAATTTGCATTTTTAGACTAAAAAGAGAAAACTAAATATTTATTAAATGAATTCAAAATCTAATGTTTTCACCAACAGCAGGATACTCACAAATCTTGGCAAATTTTGAATTTTTTTTAACAATATTTAATGCTGTTAATTTAAAAATGCAAAATAATTATAGCACAATTTGAAATTTTTGCAATATTTTTGCAAATTTTTAATTTCATTGAGCTACTGAATTTTATTTAATAAAAAATTTTCCGCCTTGAAATTCCCCCAGCCCTTTTGTTAATATTTAACCACAAAAAAATAATTAACAAAACACCTGAGTTTGTCAGTTTGATGCCAAAAATTCACTTTTTAGCGAATATAAATACGCAAAAATACCGCTAAATCATGTTTTTTGACGCTAAAATCTTAATTTTATTATTTTAAAATTAACCTTCTGCAAAAAAAAAAAAAAATGCTTGGTCTAAAATAAAATTATGTTATAATAAATCTCACTAAGAATAATTAATAAATTTGGATTTTAGAATTAAGGGGGACTTAGTTATGTTTTTTGTCTAATAAAATCAGACAGTGCGAATTATCCATTATGTTTTTAAATATGATGGAATGCCTTAAATTTAACCGTTTAGAAATCAACAAATTTATGGCTTTTAATTATTGTTCTTTCAAAACTTCATATGTTTTTTTAGGCTCGACGCAAATAAAAACGAGTTTTCTATTTGCATTGAGTTTAAATAGTAGTTTTTTTATGATTTTTGCCAGTATTTTAACTAAAAAAGCAGTTTAAAAATTTTGTAATTTTACTTTTTAAGTTAAAATTTTTATGTTTAGATTTAAAAAATTTAGATTTTATGGTAAACTATCTTTATTCAATTTTAATTTGCAAATTTATGAAACAATTTAGATTTAAATAATTTTATCAACAAAGATTTTTGCAAAACTAGCCACAGGTAATGTTAAATATTTTGTGTTTTTAAAGTAAATTTATTTTGATAAAATTTATTATGAAGGACCAAAATATGAAAAAACAGCAAAAAACATTTTCCCCATTTGAGTTAGAAGCTAAAAAACTTGTTGACAAATACGCTGATTATAAAAAAATAAAAAAAGAAGATTTTCACAACGAAATTTCGCATATGTTTAAAACTTTTACTGAGGCGCTCTTAAGGGCGGAATTAAGCCAACATTTAGGCTATGAAAAAAGTAACCGAAGCAAAAAAGGCGTGCATAGGCCAAATAAGCGAAACGGATTTTCGGGTAAAACTGTGAATTTTAATAGTAATAATTTTCATCTAAAAATACCAAGAGATCGAAATGGCACTTTTGAGAACAAATTACTCGGTAAATACGAAACAAATTTAGGCGATATCGAAGAGCAAGTGTTTTCACTTTTTGCATCAGGAATGTCATATGAAAATATTGTTAACACAATAAAAAGTATCTATAAAAAAGAAATAAGTAATGCCTGAATTTCTTCAGTTACTGACAAATTATTGCCTGAAATTGAAAAGTGAAAATCGCGAAAAATTGAGAATTCCTATCCAATTTTGTACATTGATGGGATGTTTTTTAATGTTAAAGAAAACGGTGTTTTTGTCAAAAAATCACTTTATCTTATTCTTGCAATTGATTGGGACGGAAATAAAAAAGCACTGGGATTTTGGATTAAAAATACCGAATCAGCAAGTAATTGACTTGATGTTTTTAGCGAACTAAAAACTCGCGGGCTGGAAGATGTTCTAATAATTTCTTGCGATAATCTAAGTGGAATTACTCAAGCAATTGAAGCGGTTTTCCCGCAAACAGATGTTCAAAAATGTGTTGTTCACCAAATTAGAAACTCGCTTTTAAAAGTTTCTAACAAAGACAAAAAAGAGTTTGTCCTTGATATGAAAAAGATTTATCAAGCGGCTAATCAAGAATTTGCAATGCAAAATCTTGATAAATTTGCGGAAAAATGAGGGCAAAAATATCCTTCAATTATCAAGTCTTGGTATACAAATTTCGTTGAACTAACGACATTTTTTAAATATCCATATGAATTGAGGCAAGCAATTTATACGACAAATTTAATTGAGTCAATGAATAGAATAATTAGGAAAAATACAAAAACAAAAGGCGGAATTCAAAGTGTAAATTACCTTTCAAAAATAACTTATTTAACTCTCCAAAACGCATCTATAAAATGACAAAAGGTAAGAAATTGATTCATGATTAAAAAACAATTAGAAATTATTTTCCCTAATCGGTTATAAATAATGTAAAATTAAATTAGATTGCATTTCTATTTGAAAAATCGATAAAAATTTAAAACACAAGATTATGAACACACCCCATTTACTGCTTTTAATTATTGTTCTTTCAAAACTTCATATATTTTTTTAGGCTCAATGTAAGTAAAAACGAGTTTTCTATTTGCATTGAGTTTAAATAGTAGTTGTATTTTTTTTATGATTTTGCTTTTTAAGTTAAAATTTTAGCTTTTTTAGTTTGCTTTATTTGATTATTAATAAGTAGATTTTTCTTTCGTGAGGCTTAGGTTTAAAATTCTGTTTTTTTGCTTTGATAGTTGTTTTTTCGGGAAACTCGTGACACCTAAAAAAGCGCAACCTTTTTAGGTGTTTTTGTTTCAATATGTGCTAATTTATCCCTATTTTCATAAACAAATTTCAAGAAATCTCAAACCATTATCATTGCTATAACATCATTTTGGCAATAAATTTGTAAATTTTTTCTAACTTCTATTCACTCAATGTCTCCAATGTAATTGAAATAACGATCAACAGCTTTAATCATTGCCTCAAGACCATTTTTTACGGCTAATTTTTTATAAGGTGTTATTAAGTGATCTAAATTGTAATTATATTTATTAATAAAATTTTCAATTTTTTTAATTGAATAAAAACCTTTAAGATCAGAAATTACAATTCAATATTTTGAAAATGGGTCTTTTAAATCAATAGTTTTGGTAATTATTTCATCAACTTTTTTTCGATATGTTTGAATTTTTTCAATCGCCTCGTGATATGGATTATTTTCTTGGTAATGCATAAAAATTATGTTAACCATTTCTTTAAGTCTTGTAAGTTCGTATGATTTGTTAAAAACAACGTAAAAATCAGCACTTTCGAGATAAATTTTATCAATTATTTTGCAAAAATTATCTCAACTATAAGTTTTAGGATCAAAAACAACATTAGTTTCGTTAAAATCTTGAGGCAAAATTTTCCCATTATCAGTAATAACAATTGAAACTTGAGTAACAATTTGTTGATAAGGTTGGGCAAAATCAATAGCTGGAAAAGGTAAGGAAAGTGCTTCAAAATCATACCAAACAATTTTTTTGCCGTTCATTTTATTAATGAAGATTTCTAAATTTTCAATTTCGTTAATAATTATTGAATTATTTTTTTTGAAAAAATTATATCAATATGAATTTGTTTCAAAAGAAATGAGCCTAGATTCATCATTAACAAGTGATAAAATTTTTCTAGAATTTAAAAGTGTTCCGCTAATACCAGTCAGTTGAGGATAAAACTGTTCAACAAGGAAAGCAAAGTTAGCACTTTTTTCAAAGGCGCTGTTATCAATTTCGCTAGGTTTAGTAAATTTTGTTACATTTTTAGCATCAATTATCTCATCAATAGCAATATTGACAGGGATCATGTGAATCACTTTTTTATCTTTAACCTTAGAAATTTTTTCAATTTGATTTCTGAATAAGTTGTTTATTATTTTATTGTTTTCTAAAAATGTATTATCCCAAAACTCATTTAAACTAAGGCCATTTTGCTTTGCAATTTTTCTTGCAAGGAAAATATTTCCACTTTCAGAATCAGCTTTGGATACAGTTTTTGCTGATTTATACCTTGAAATTCAGAATGTTTCATGAAATTCAATTTTATTTTTTATTGGATGTTCAACAGTGTTAATTAAAAAATAAGATACTTCATCAATCGGGTTCAAATCACCGGTAATTTCTCGAAGCATATAATTTGATATCCAAAAATCTCAATTTGCTCTTAAATAATCTTTGACTTTAGTTGAGGTAGAAAGTTTTAAAATACTTAATTTTTTGTTAAAAACAAAAAAAACTGACGGATTAGCCGATGCATTTTTATATTCAAATGCAGGGTTAAAAATTATATCGCATTTTTGATTTTTGTAAAAATCAATGGTTTGCTCAATTTTTTCATCAATTGAAATTTTAGAAACAAGACAAATTTTTTTGTCAACAAACTTTTCTTTTATATAAAAGTAAAATGTTTTGTTAAAACTTTTAAAAATATTTTCATGTAGTTCGGGAAATTTTATTTCATTTTCATGAAAAGAGTCAAAATCTCAAAGTTCTTGACCAAAATCATCATTATCATCTACGTCAGCTTGATCTGAATTTTGTGCATCTGGATTGTTTCAAATAAAATATTTTTGTTGAGTATGCAATTTAAAGTAACGAGAAAAATTAATTCTTTCCATTTAAATACAAAACCCTTGATAATTAAGTATCTATTTGAAATTTTTGGTCTAAAATTGCCGGGTTAATTTTCAAAATATTTGGTGAATCAACAAGATTTTGATCAAAAATATGACTGTCAGTAAAAAGTTTGTTATAACCGCCAACAATTTTGTAAAAATTATTTTGTGATCTTCAAGGCAATTTTACTCTAAAAATAAAAGTATTATCTTCATTTTCGACAGGTCTGACATAATTAGCTAAATATTCAATATCTTTATTGTTAATTTGATCAAATCCGGTTTGAACCCCAGTATTTTCACGCTTAAAAACAAGATTATAATTATTTACAGTGTTAGCATTAACTATTCCGCGGCTAAATTTAACCTTAAAATCAACATCAATATTCTGAAGATCACTATGAATTTGCCCCGGGAATTTACTATTAGAAACCTCGACACCAACGATATCGCCATCGGTTCTAAAAGTTAATGGGAATAAATTCTCATCAAAACTTAGCATGTTACCTTTTTGATCATAAAGACCGGAAATTATGTAAGTTGTGTCTCGCTCAAGATTTTTTAGGCTTACATGTAAAGACTGATCAGATCTTAAGTTATGTGTAAAAGTTTGTGTTTCAGGATTAGATCGAAGCGCGCTTGCTTTTCTATATTGAACATCGATTGGCTGTGAGTTCAAAGTTGTATCAGAAATTGCGACCTTAAAATCATATTGGCTTGAAGGGTCAGTTGCATCTAATTTTTGGAATGAACCAGGAATTATTGTTGGATTTGGATTAGTTTGAAAAACATTTCCACGAACAAATAATTGCTCCTCTTCTTGACCGTTAATGCGAGTAATTCTAACAACATATTTAGTTTTTGCGTCTAAATTGTTAATTTTTAGCAAAATTTTGGGCTTATTGTCATGAAGTGCACGAAAAGCTGAAAATTTAACCTGCTCATAGTTTTCGGTGTTTTCTTTTCTCAATTCAACTTTGAATGTTTTAGCTATATTGTCTTGTGGAGTTAGTGCAATATTATTTAGCAAAAGTTCGACAGATTTTGACTGTATATTCTGAATTGAAATTTCAGGAATTTCACTATCTGTGCATGCAACAAAAATAACAGGCACGGATGCAAATAAACCTGTCTGAAGTGTTAAAAATTTTATTTTTCTTTTAAAATTTTTTATTTTTTCCATTTTCCTCATTCCTAAATAAAAAATTATACCACAAACTGCTAAAATTATTGCTTTTAATAAGTATTTAAAATTTAATTTTTTTGCTTTTTTGTCTAAAAGCCTAAAAAAATTAATCAGACAAAGTACCACAAAAATAAATATAATCGAATAAAGGAAATTTGTGCTAAAATTTCTCTTATTCTCCAAAAAAACGGTCTGATTTCAAATGATAAGTGAAAAAAAATTTAATAAATTCAACCTTAGAGCAAATTATAAACCTAGTGGCGACCAACCCAAAGCAATAAAAAGCATAATTCAAAACATTGAAACTGGTAAAGAATCGCAAATTTTGATGGGTGTAACTGGTTCTGGAAAAACTTTTACAATGGCAAATGTAATTGCGCACTTTAACAAACCAGTATTAGTTTTGTCACATAATAAAACGCTTGCTGCTCAATTATACACTGAATTTAAGGAATTTTTTCCTGAAAACAGGGTTGAATTTTATGTATCATACTTTGATTTTTATCGCCCTGAATCATACCTTCCTTCAAAAGATGTTTATATTGAAAAAACAAGTAAAACAAATGCTGATCTTGAAGCAATGAGGATGTCAGCCCTCAATTCCTTGATTGAACGAAATGATACTATTGTTGTTGCTTCAGTTTCGGCAATTTATGGAACTCTAAACCCGAATGAATATCACGATAATTTTTTGCTTTTAAATGTTGGTCAGGAAATAAAACCAAAAGAATTAGCCTTAAAATTAACGCGAATTAAGTATCTTAATAACTCAGTTGAGCAAAAACCGGGACTTTTTTCACTAAAAGGTGATGTAATTGAAATTTTTCCAGCTTGAGATGAAACTTTTAATATCAGGGTTGAATTTTTTGGCAATACTATCGAAAAAATCAGCACAATTCAGCCAGTTTCAAAAAAGCTAATAAAAACCTATTCGGTCTATACAATTTATCCTGCCACTGCATATAGTGTTAAAAAATCTATAATTGACAAAGCAATTGAATCTATTAAAATTGAGCTTGAAGAGCGCTTACTTTTTTTTGAACAAAATAATAAACTTGTCGAAAAACAGAGGCTAAAAGACCGTGTTAATAATGATATTGACTCATTAAGTGAATTTGGAATTTGCTCTGGAATTGAAAATTATGCCCGTCATATTGACGGCCGTCAACAAGATGAACAACCATTTTCTTTGCTTGACTATTTACCCCAAGATGCCCTAATTTTCATTGACGAGTCTCACGAGATGGTCAAGCAAATTGATGGAATGTACAAAGGTGACCGAAGTCGCAAGCAAACTCTTGTTGACTATGGTTATCGTCTTCCTTCTGCGCTTGATAATCGTCCTTTAAAATTATATGAATTTGAACAATTTAGGCAGCCTAAAATTTTTGTTTCAGCCACGCCAGCTCAATATGAACTTGAAAAAACTGACGGCGAAGTTGTTAGTCAAATTATAAGGCCAACTGGATTGCTTGATCCTGAAATTATAATTGAAAATACTGATAATCAAATGGCAAAAATTTCTAAATATTTAGATTTGCAAAAAGAAAAAAAGGAACGAACCTTAATTTTAACAACAACAAAACGAAACGCTGAAGAAATTAGCAAATATTTGCAAGAAAAAAAATTACACAACGTTTATTATTTGCACTCAGAAATGACAACCTTTGAACGTGATGAAATTATTATTAAATTACGAAAAGGAATTTTTGATGCAATTGTTGGGATAAATTTGCTTCGTGAAGGTGTTGATATTCCGGAGGTCTCATTGATTCTTGTATTAGATGCAGGTCTTGCTTCTTTTTTAAGGTCAAAAACATCATTAATTCAAATAATTGGTCGCGCTGCTCGAAATCAATCAGGAAAAGTAGTTCTTTTTACTGACGGAATTACAAAAATAATTCAAGAAGTTATTAATGACAATTTAGCTAAACGAAAAATTCAAATCCAACACAATCAGGAAAATAAAATAATTCCAAAAACAATAAAAAAACCAATTCCTGAAAGCATAAATCCAAATGCTCTAAAATTAAGTAAAGTTCTCCACGAGAAAAAAATGAATAAAAAAGAGATTGAAAAACAGATACAAATTTTAGAAAAAGAAATGAGAAATGCCTCTAATGCTAATCGTTTTGAAGAAGCTATTCAAATTCGGGACCTAATTGCCGAAATTAAACAAAAAGCAAATCAATTTTAAAAATAAAGTGTTAAAATGAAATTGGAATTATTTTATAATAAATCGCTCTCATCGCTATGTTTTTATGACAGTCAAAAACAAATGCTAACGAAAGTAAAAACGTCTGTTTTTACAGCGTTTTTTTCAGATTTGGCCTCTAAAACTATCAGATTTAATTTTTGCTTTAATTTAAAAATTTCTTATTTTAATAATTTTTTATTTTGACTTGCAAGTCAAAATTTAATTTCAAAAAAAAATTTATTTAATGGACTTAATTTGTCTAAAAACAAAATATTTGTTCTAAAATTATTAAATAATTTCCACATTTTGTTTTGAAAATACCAAATGAATGATCTTGTCATTTTCATTGAAGATGATAATGAATTTAGCGATTGATTTGTGCAAAATTATGCCGTTTTTAAGGAACAAATTCATAAAAATTCTAAATTATTTATTTGTTCTACAGATACTGTTGTTGGACTTGGTTCTTTTTATCATGATTTGGATCTTGAGGCAATTTACAAAATAAAAAACCGTGATGTTAGCAAAAAAATCGTAACTTTGGTAGGAAAAATATCGCAAATAAAGTCATTAATTAGTCCAAGTAGTTACAAAATTCTTAAACAAAAAAGCAAAAAACATTGACCTGGTGCAGTTACTTTTATAATTGAAAAAAAATCATTTAGAATTCCTGGTCTCAAAAAGTCGCAAGAATTATTTATAAAAAATGGGCCTGCTTTTGTTACTAGCGCCAATATTTCTGGCCAAAATCCTCTTAATTTTAAAGAAGCTCGCCAATTATTTTGACAAATCACAAAATTTTACAATTTTGGCCGTGGTTCAGGTCGCCCCTCAAAAATTTATGATATTGACCTAAAAACTTGAGTTCGAATTTAAAATTTACTTTTTAAAAATAATAAAAAAACCTTTGGAAATAAAGGTTTTTTTAAAGTCAATTAGATATGGTGGGAACGAATGGGATCGAACCATCGACCTCACGATTATCAGTCGTGTGCTCTAACCGTCTGAGCTACGCTCCCGAAGGTGATATAATTACATTGCTATAATTATATCATATTTTTTTAAAAAGGAAGAAAAAATTACCGTTTTGAAAATTGACGCGCTCTTCTGGCTTTTCTCAATCCGAATTTTTTACGTTCTTTAGCTCTGGCATCACGTGTCAACATTCCAGACATTTTAAGACTTGGACGATAATCAGCTGAAATTTCTAATAAAGCTTTTGCAATTCCTAATCTAATCGCACCGGCTTGACCAGAAATTCCACCACCATGAGCATTAACACGAATATCAAATTCAGAAATTGTATTTGTAATAGCGAGTGGTTGTAGAGCGTCTTTAATTAAAATATCAGATTTTAGGTACTCTTTTGCTATTCGGTTATTAATTTTAAAATGACCATTTCCGCGTTTTAAAATAACACGGGCAACTGAAGATTTTCTTCTTCCTGTTCCATAATAAGTTAATTCTTGATTCATTTTAATATTTCACCTCTAATTTTTCAGGGTTTTGACCTTGGTGTGGGTGTTCAGTTCCGGCATAAACATAAAGATTTTTTCTTTGTTTGTCCCCTAGTTTTGTGTGAGGTAGCATACCATAAACCGCTTTTTCAATTAAAGCAATTGGTTTTTTTGCTCGAAGTTCTCTAGCAGTTCTAACTTTTAAACCACCAGGATAACCAGAGTGTCTATAATATAGTTTTTGGTCTTCTTTTTTTGCTGTTAATAAAATTTTTTCAGCGTTAATTATGATTATTTTATCTCCCATATCAACGTTAGGAGTAAAAAGCGGAGAATGTTTTCCACGCAAACGGCTAGCGACAAACGCGGCTAAACGCCCTAAAATTTGTGACTCTGCATCAATAACAAACCATTTTTTTTCAACTTCATGTGGTTTTATAAACGTAGTTTGTCTCATTTCTACCTTTCTATAAATTTTTTAAAAAGATTTTATAAAAATAATGTAACGACTAAGGGAGGGAGATTTTTAAAATTATACACTATTTTTTGAAATTCAAAACTAAAAAAATAAAAATTATTTATTTTTAATGTTGTCAAAATAAAAATTTGAAATTCTAGCGTAAGTTTCAACATTTATTTCTTGTGGGCGTATTTTTGGGTCAAAATTGAAAAAATTAAAAATTTTTTCAATTTCTTCATGGGACAAAGAATTTTTGAGATTATTATATAATGTTTTTCGCTTGAATTGAAAGCACAATTTTGTAAATTTAAAAAATTGTGCAACTTTTTTAGGGTTTGAATTTTTCCTTATTGAAAAATAAACAATAGCAGAATCTACCTTTGGAACCGGGAAAAAAGAATTTGGCGGTACAACGAAAAACTTCTTTACTTCTGCAACATATTGGCAGGCTAGCGACAATTTTGAGTAAGATGCTGATCCTGGTGTTGCAATAATTCTATCAGCAACCTCATTTTGGACCATTATTAAGATTTCATCAAATTTCTCAAAATTATCAAATATTTTAAATAGAATTTTTGACGTTATATAATAAGGAAGATTACCAATAACTGTTTGTTTTTCAGAAAAATTTAGATCTGAAAGTAAGAAATCCTCATTAATTATTTTTATATTCTTGCTTTTAAATTTATTTTCAAGCAGTGGAATTAAATTTTTGTCAATTTCATAACAGGTCAAAAATTTAGCTTTTTGGATTAAATATTTAGTCAAAAAACCAGTTCCAGGTCCTATTTCAACAAGATTTTTATCTGCTAGGTCAATGCTACTTACAATTTTTTGTGCAATTTTTTCATCTTTTAAAAAATTTTGACCTAGATGTTTTTTAGGTGATATTTTCAGCATTTTTTACCTTAAAAATTTTTAGTGCATTTTCATAAACTATTTTAGAAAGCTCCCTTTTTGTTAAATTTTTCAAATTAGCTATTGTTTGATAGGTATTTTCAATTTGCGGAGATGTATTTGGCCAAACTTGACGATTAGGTTCGGGACTTAAATATGGTGTATCAGTTTCACATAAAATTCTTGAAATCGGAGTTTGAGACACTATTTTTCTTAGTTCGACGCTTTTTTTAAAGGTAATTACTCCTGAGAACGAAAAGTAACAATTTTTTCTATCAACAATTTCTGTAAATTTTTCATAATTTGTTGAAAAATTATGAAAAATAAAGTTAATTTCAGGAAATTTGTCAATTATTAAAAGTACTTCATTAATCGCTTTAAATTCATCAAGTTTGTCACGAATATGCAACATTACAGCGATATTATTGCTTTTTGCGATTTCAATTTGAGCCAAAAGTGCATTTATTTGCTCTTGCTCGCTAGGGTTATTTTCATAATAAAAATCAAGACCAACTTCGCCAATTGCCACTACATTTTTGTCAATGTATTTTGAAAGGTCATTATAATTATCTGTTGTTTTTATTAAATTTGGATGTATTCCAATAATTTTATATATTTTATCAGAATATGAACTAATTTGTTTAGTTTCTTCAAGATCCTCTCAAGAAGTTCCAACAACAAACAGAAGACCAATATTATCATCAAATCATTTGCTAATTTCTTGTTTTGGGTCTTGAAAATATTCTAAAAAAGGATGACAGTGTACGTCAGTAAAGTTATATTTTTCAATTTCCTTAATTTGAAATGTTAAATCTGAAGAATTTGTTTCCCGAAAAGCCGCTCCAAAAAAATTTTTGAAAACTAAACTTTTTTGGTCAAGTTTAAGATAAAAATCCCGTAATTTATAGTGTTTTTTGATAAAATCAAGTATAAATTCTCCAATAATATTAATTCAGTTAGAATCCAAAAGTTCACTAAAAAAAACCAAACTTAAATAGAAAGTTTGTTCTTTTTTAGAAAGAATAAAATGTGCTAAACTAAAGTCTAAATTTTTGTCAAAATCAATAATAGTAAATTCATGATTATTTTCAAAATTTTGGAAATAATCTAAATTGGCAACATTAGTTTTACCATTTTTAGTTTTTAAATTTACTTCTAAATTAAATTTTTTAACCGCATTTAGAAGTAAATTTAAGTGCCGCGGAGAAAATTGTTCGATTTTTAAATACATTGTAACTTTTCAAAATATTATTAAAATTAATTATATTTTATTATATAATAATATTTTAAATATAAAAATAAACAAGGCAAAAAAATGAACATAGATACAAAGAAAAATGTAATTCTTTTTGGAATGAGAAATTCACTAGATTTAGCAACAAAAATTTCAAATCTAACCGGAATTCCGCTCTCAGGGATTGAACGAACAGTCTATGCTGATGGCGAAGTTTTGCTAAAATCTAATGAAACTATTAGAAATTCAACTGTTTTTGTTATTGCAAATACATCAAGACCAGTTAATGAAAATATAATGGAACTTTTAATTTTCATTGACTCTTTAAAGCGAGCTTATGCCCAAGAAATTGTCGTGGTTCTTTCATATTATGGCTATGCTAGACAGGACCGAAAATCATCTGGCAGACAACCAATTACTGCAAAATTAGTAGCTAATTTACTTGAAAAAGCAGGTGTAACTAAACTAATTTTAGTTGATATTCACAACCCAAGTATTCAAGGATTTTTTGACATTTCAGTTGATGAACTTCATGGCCAGTATATTCTTGCAAACGAACTTGTTGGCAAAAATAAGGATTATGTTGTTGTAACCCCGGATCATGGTGGGGCTGTTAGAGCTAGAATTTTAGCAGAAATTTTAGGAAAACAAACAAATGTTGCCGTTATTGACAAGCGAAGAACTGGCACAAATCAAACTGAAGTTCTAGGCTTAATTGGAAACGTTGAAAATAAAGATTGCATCATAATTGACGACATTATTGACACAGGTGGAACTATAATAAATGCTGCAAATGTTGTTAAACAAAAAGGTGCAAAATCAGTAATTTTAGCAGCAACACACGGTGTTTTTAGCCACGGATTTGACAAATTTCAAGAAAATGAAAATATTGACAAGGTAATAATTACTGATTCAATCGATAACACAGAACTTGTAGCAAAATTTGATAAATTACTAGTTACATCTTTGGCTGAATTTTTGTCAAAAAGTATACTAGCATGTATCCATTCAAAATCAATTACAAGTATTTATGAGGAAATTAAGGAAAAATTAACTTTAGCAAACAAAAATTAAAATATTTTCAATGTTTTTATGTATAAAGAAAAAGTAAAGTCACTTGTTGATTTAGATGTATTTGAAAAACTTGAACAATACGTAAAATTAATCGAATTTTATAATCAAAAATTTAATTTAACCGGTTTTTCAGGCGATATTCTTTGAAAAGAAGGCATTTTCGAGTCCATTGTCACAATGGATTTTATAAGAAATTTGTTAAAAAAAGAAAATATTTCAGAAAAACCAAGAATTTTAGATATTGGAGCAGGTGTGGGATTTCCTTCAATTCCGTATTTAATTTTTGATCCAAAAATTGAGCTAACCATTTGTGAGTCTATGCAAAAAAGGTGCCAATTTTTAAAAAAAGTATCTGAAACTCTGGGAATTAAATTTAATTTAGTTTGTAAATCAGTCCAAGAAATTCAAAATGATAATTTTGATCTTGTGACAGCCCGAGCGGTTGCAAATCTAGAAAAACTCGATAAAATTGTTAATAAAATCAAGACTAAAAATACAATATTTGCCTTTATTAAAGGCCCAAAAATTTTTGAAGAACTCAAAAATTGCAAAAACTGCGATTATCAGGTAGTAGAATTTGCCAATAATCTTGATAAAAAAATTTTTATAGCATTTAAAAAAATATAAAAAATTTAATACATTTATAATTGTTTTTTATTGTAAAATTATATCCTAATCAATAATTTTAAATAAAGGAATTAAAATGAAAACAACAAGATATTTTAGTATTGACATTAAATGTGCAAGCTGCAAGGTAGTTTTTGAAAAACTATTTGCAAATTTGGAAGATTTTCAATGGAGTGCAAATATTAGTGCTAAAGTTTTGAAAATTATTGCTGATGAAGAAAAATATCCTGACGAATTTATTAGTGAAAAATTAACTTCTGTTGGTTATGCAAGTGAAAAAATCGACGAATAATAGAAAATTTTTCGCCGACTCTAAACAAAAAGCAAAAATAAAAATATTTATTGAGTTATTAATTTTTATTTTTGCCTTTTTTTCGTTTATTTTTGATATTTTAAATAATTATAAAGTTTTAAATTTCAGTCACGATCACAAAATTCATCTAATTTTAGCGTCAATTTTGTTTTTCTTTGCATTTTTAGTTATCTTTCTAGAAAAAAAATATTTTTTAGCATACAAAAACCTTTTAAGAAAAATTTTTACAATGGAACTGCTAATAGCGATCGCAAGCCATGTTTCATTCATTTATTCTGCAATTTCATTTTTGTATAAAATAAGCACCGGTGAAAAAATTAGTATGGAATTTTTTGAAGTTTCAATTATTCTGTTCTTATTTTTTAATGCTGGAAAATATCTTGAGGAAAAACTACAAAAAAAATCAAGTTCAGACTTTCAAGGAATACTAAAATTAAAAAATCGCTATTCACATATAATAGTTGATGGCAAAAAAGAACAAATTTTAACTAGTAAAATTACTCCTGGTAGTATTGTTTTTGTTCCAAAAGGTGAAGTTATTCCAACTGATTCAACCCTAAATTCTGATTTTGCAACTATCGATTACTCGTCAATTAACGGTGAATCTTTGCCGATTGAATTTGTTAAAAATCAAGAAATTTTGTCCGGAAGTATCAATATTGGCGAACCGATTTACCTAACTTCCACAAAAAAAGCCCAAGATTCATTTTTAATGCAAACAATTAACAGATTAGAGTCTATTTTTGAAACTCCTTCCAAAATTGAAAGAGTTTCAACTAAAATAGTTTCACTTTTTACTCCAACTGTTTTAATTTTGTCATTTTTGGCTTTTGCAATCTGAGTCATAATCGGTTATTCACTTGGTGATTTTGAAAAAATTTATACAGGTTTTACACCTCCGCGAAATTCTCATCCACTTTATGTTGGTGCTCATATCGGAGTTGCTGTTTTGGTAATTTCTTGTCCATGTGCTTTTGGAATAGCAGCGCCAATGGCCATTTATTCTTCTTCGATTTTGGCCTCAAAAAATCGAATTTTATTTGCAAATTCAGAGATTTATGAAAAAATTATTACCACAAAAACAATAATTTTTGACAAAACCGGAACTTTAACTGAAGGAAAACCAAAAGTTGTTGAATTTCAAGGTGATTCAAGTTTTTGACCTTTAATTAAAGAAATGGCTCAAAATTCTAAACACCCAATTTCACTTTCAATTCATAATTTTTTACCAGAAAATCAAGAAAAATTTGACAATTTTAAAGTTAGCGAAACTCCTGGTCAAGGTTTGGAACTTATTGATTCAGACTCAAATAAATATAGCCTTATTTCTCATGAGTTTGCAAAAAATAATAATTTTTTGATTGATGATAGTTTCAACTTTGACAAAATAGGAAATTACACGGTTTTTGCTAAAAATGATAGAGTTATTGCCGTTTTTTTAATAATCGATCAAGTTAAAGAAAGTGCAAAAAAGGTTGTTAAAAAATTTCAATCTCAAGGCATAAACTGCATTATTGCCTCAGGAGATAATCCAAAAAACGTTGAAAATGTAGCAAAAATATTGGGAATAAAGCAATTTTATGCAAATTTAAAGCCTAATGACAAGTTTGAATTAGTAGAAAAATTAAAAAAGGAAACCCCAATTATTTTTGTCGGTGATGGTCTAAATGATATTTTAGCACTAAAATCCGCCGATCTTTCAATCGCTTTTGAAAGTGGTTCTAATCTTAGTAATTCAATTGCTGATATTTCCTTATTTGAAACAGATCTTGTTATGGTTTATAAATCAATTGAAATTATCAAAAAAACTAATAAATTAGTAAAATTAAACTTTTTGTGAGCAATTTTATTTAATTCACTTTTCATACCTTTGGCGTTTTTAGGCTTTATAAATCCAGTTTTTTCAATGTCTTTAATGCTATTTTCATCAATTTTTCTTATCGTTAACACAATTATTTTCAAAAAGAGACATCAGAAGTTTCTTGAAAAAGCTATTTAAAATTTTTATTTTTGTGTTTGTCAAACTTACTTGTTTCCAAAATTATCTTAAATTAACCTATGAATTCATAGGTTTTTTTATGCTTTTTAGATTAAAAATTATTCTTTAGCTTTTTGAAAATAATATAAAAACTCCTGAGTTTGCTGGATTGATGGCAAAAATTCACTTTTTAGTGAATATAAATAGGCAAAAAATACCGGTAAAATACGTGTTTTTTGAGGCTAAAATCTTAATTTTTATTAGTTTAAAATTAACCTTTTGCAAAAAAAAAAAAAAATCCTTGGTCTAAAATAAAATTATGTTATAATAAGTTTCACTTAAGAATAATTAATAAGTATGGATTTTAGAATTAAGGGGGAATTAGTTATGTTTTTTTGCATAAAAAAATCAGAAAATGCAAATTATCCATTATATTTTTAAATATGATGGAATGCCATAAATTTGACCGTTTAGAAATCTACAAATTTATGGCCTTTAATTATTGTTCTTTCAAAACTTCATATATTTTTTTTAGGCTCGATGTAAATAAAAACGAGTTTTCTATTTGCATTGAGTTTAAATAGTAGTTATATTTTTTTATGTTTTTGTTATTTTACCCATAATGATTTTTGTGAGTGTTTTAGCTAAAAAAGGTAGTTTAAATATTTTAGAATTTTGCTTTTTAAGTTAAAACAGTGTTTAAAACTCGACACTTTTTTGAGATTTCTCATCAAACTGGGAAACTCGGGAAAAAATTAGAGTTTATTCTTGAATTAGTATTTATACTGTTTTATTTTCAAAGTTTCTAAGTTCTAATTATTTTTTAACAAGCAAAAATTTAAAAATTAAAAAAAGTAATGAATCATTTTATGAGTCCAAATGCAAAAAAAATGCTTTTTTTAGCGTTTTTTAGGATAAGTTTAATATAATTTACTTATTTTAAAAATTTAATTTATCAAGAAATACCAAATTATGAAGTTAATTAAAATTGAAATTGAAGGTTTTAAATCCTTTGCCGAACCCGTTAGCATCAAATTTGACGGTTCTATTGTTGGAATAATTGGACCAAATGGTTCTGGAAAATCAAACATAAATGATGCAATTAAATGGGTTTTAGGTGAAAAATCAGCAAAACAACTACGCGGCTACAATATGGACGATGTTATTTTCGCTGGTTCAAAAACAGTCGCTCCTGTTAAAAAAGCGATGGTAAAATTAACATTTAGTGATGAAAGTCGCGAAGATTCTGCCCAAATTTTTACAATTTCACGACTTATTAAAAGAGGTCAGGGAACTAATGAATATTTTTATAATGACCAACCAGTTCGATATAAAGATATTCGTAATTTAGCAATTGAGGCTGGAATTTCAAAGTCATCTCTTGCAATTATTTCTCAAGGTACAATTTCTGAAATCGCCGAGTCAACTCCTGAGCAAAGAAAGCTTGTAATTGAAGAAGTTGCCGGAACTTCCAAGTACAAAAATGACAAACAAGAAGCCATTGTAAAACTTGATCAGACCCTTATGGGCATTGAAAAAATTGAAATTCGCGTAAAAGAGCTTGAAAGTCAAACAAAACAACTTGAAAAACAAGCAAAAAATGCCAAAATATATTTAGAAAAATCAAAACAATTAGAATCAGTTGAAGTTGGATTAATTGTTAGCGATATCAAAAAGTATCAAGCTGAATTAGAAAAAATTGACGAGCAATTATCACGCCTTAAATTTGAAGAACCTAAATTTGTAAGCGAAATTGAATCTAATGAAAGAATAATAAATGACAATGTCCAAAAAAGAACACAAACTGATCTAGAAATTACTGAAAAAAGCAATCAAATAAATAATCTTAAAAGCGAAATTAACAATATAAACTTAACTTATGCTAAAATGACGCAACTTCAGGAAATTATATTGTCCCAGCAAATTAATGTTAATTTTGAACAAAAAATGGCCGCTTTAAAGCAAAAGTACGAACAAATTCTAGTTGAGAAAGACAATTTTTTGAACTTAATTGACCAAAACAAACAAATAAAATCAGAAGTTACTCAAAAAATTGCCGATCTAAGTGCTAAAAAATCAGAAATTGACTCAAAATTAAACGGTTTAAATTCAGAAAAAATTATAAGTCAAACACAAATTTTTGAATTGCAAAAAACACTTGAATCTAGGTCTTTTTTACCCAAAGGTACAAAAGTAATCGTTGAAAATAGTCATCTTTTTTCAGGTTATTGCGGTCTTGTTTCTGATTTAATTAAAATTCCACAAAAATATACAGATGCAATTGAAACAGCTCTTAGCTCAAGTTTGAAACAAATTGTTGTTGAAAAACCAGAAAATGCCGTTGAGGCGATTAATTTTTTGAAAAAAAATCACGCCGGAAGTGCAACATTTATTCCACTTTCAACATTAAAACCGCGATTTATTCCTGATTTGTATTTAACACACCTTCAGACTCAAGAGAGCTTTATCGGAATTGGTTCTAATTTGGTAAATTATGAGAAAAAATACCAAATTCTAGCTGATTTTTTACTTGGTGGTGTTATTGTTAATGATACAATCGACAATGTTAATAAAATTTCAAAATTTGTCGATCATAAATTTGTTGTTGTCACTTTAGATGGAGATATTGTCCGTACAAGCGGTATAATTTCCGGTGGTTTTAAGCAAAAAAATGATTCAGTTCATTCTTTGGAATTAAGAATTAATGACCTTAAAAATAAAGTAAATTTTTTTGAGAAAAAAATTCAAGAATTTAAGGTAGAATCTAATAATCTTGAACAAACTATTAACAAAGAGTCTTACTTTTTGCAGCAAACACAAATTTCTCTTGATGCATTAGAAAATAAATATAATGCTGCAAAAAATGAGCTTGACAAAATTAGACTTGAAAATGAAGGAATTGAAGCTGTATCTCAAAGTGATGAAATTGATTCAAAAGTCAACGAAACTTTAAAACAAAAAATTGAACTTGAAAATTCAATTGCATCCCTTGAATCTGAACTAAAAATTTTAAACCGGGAAAAACACGAATATGATTCGCAAATTTCAAAATTAACAGTTTTAGTTCAGCAACTCAATCAAAGTCAGCGAAATGTTAATGCCGAATTAAATCAAAATCAAACAAGCAAAGATAAATATGAGTTTCTTTTATCAAATCTAAAAACCACCTTGTCACAAAAATATAATCTCACCTTTGAATCAGCCCTTGAAACACACCAATTAGAAATTGAAACTCAAGACGCCCACGACCTTGTCAATAGTTTAAATTCGGAAATAAAAGCGCTAGGTAATATAAATCTCGATGCAATTGAAGATTTTGAGACCACATCAAATCGACTTGAAAAATTAAAAACCAGCCAGCATGAACTTGAAGTGGCTAGATCAAAAATTTTAGAAGTAATTTCTGATCTTGACAAAATTATAATCGCAAAAACTCAAGAAATTGTTGACCTTGTAAATTCTGAGTTTAACTTAGTTTTTCAAAATATGTTTGGTGGCGGAAGTGCTAAAATTTATTTTAGTGACAAAAATGATATTTTGAATTCTGGAATTGAAATAAGTGCTCAACCGCCAGGCAAAACTATTAAAAATATCCGTCTTTTTTCAGGTGGAGAAAAAGCAATAATCGCAATTTCACTATTATTTTCAATTATAAAAGCCCGTCCAATTCCACTTTGCATTCTTGACGAGGTCGAGGCTGCGCTTGATGAGGCTAACGTAATTCGCTATGTTGAATTTTTAAAGCAATTAAAACAAAAAACACAATTTTTAATTATCACTCACCGTCATGGAACAATGTCGCGCGTTGATCAACTTTTAGGAATTACAATGCAAAAACGCGGAGTTAGTTCAATTTTTTCTGTTGAACTTTCCAAAGCAAAAGAAATTTTAAAAGACGAACTTCAATAATTTTGCAATTTATTATAATAAAAAGCAAAATTATGATATAATTATATATTTACTAAGATTTATTTTTTTAAAAGGAGCCAAAATGCCAAGAGAAGGTCTAACATTAAGATGCATTGATTGCAAAATGGAAAATTATATCACTAAAAAAAATAAAAAAACAAAGCCTGAAAAAATTGAAGTAAAAAAACATTGCCATAAATGCAACAAACACACTTTACACCGTGAGAAAAAATAACATGAATCCTAAATATTTAAATAAAGCTTTTGAAGAAAATAATTTAGATGTTATAATTTCATTTTCTTACCAAACTCGCCTTTGACTCACAAAAGTTTCAGCTACTGATGGACTTTTATTTATTCAAAAGAGCGATTCTTATTTGTTTGTTGATGGCCGTTACATTGAAGCAGCCCAAAAAAATGCTAAAAATTGTCAAGTTTTACTAATTACAAAGCAAAATCTTGAAAACTTTTTAGCCCAAAAAAAATATCTCCGAATTGGAGTTGAGGCTGAATATTTAACAGTTGAACAACTTAATAAAATTAAACAATGATTCCCTAGTTCTGAGATTATCAATTTATCAGCTCAACTTTTTCGAATTATTAAAACTGAAGAAGAAATTCAAAACATCCAAAAAGCAGTTAATATTTCACTTGAAGCCTACGAGAAAATTTTGCCAAAAATTCAACCAGGACTGACTGAAAAATCAGTTGATATTGAACTAAATTATCAAATGAAATTACTTGGGGCTGAAAAAGAATCTTTTGATTCAATAATTGCAACTGGTCCAAATTCAGCAATGCCTCATTGAAGAGCAAGTTCGGCAAAAATTCTTGACAATGATCTTCTAAAAATTGATTTTGGCGCTCTTTATAATGGTTATTGTGCTGATATTACTAGAACTTCATATCTTGGAAAACTTGATTCAAAAAAAGAGGAAATTCTTGAAATAGTCAAAAAAGCTGCAGAATTAGGGCGTAAAAAAGTTGCCCCAGGTGTTAAGGCATCAGAAATTGACAAAGCCTGCCGTGATTATATCGACCAAAAAGGTTATGGACAATATTTTGTTCACTCAACTGGTCACGGAGTTGGAATTGATATCCACGAATTGCCTGTTGTTAGTGCCAATAGTGATACAATTTTAGAACCAGGAATGGTTATAACTGTTGAACCTGGAATATATATCCCCGGACTTGGCGGAGCTCGAATCGAGGATGTTGTTCTTGTAACTCAAAACGGATTTAAAACACTTTCTCGAGAAGAAGAATCATAAAAACCTTATTTTTTGCAATTAAAATTAGCAAAAAAAATAAAAAAATTAATTAAAAATATGTTATAATATTTAATTAATTTGGTGGATGTGGCGAAGTGGCTAACGCATCGGGTTGTGGTTCCGACATACGCGGGTTCGATCCCCGTCATCCGCCCCATTTCTTTAGTAGACCAAAAAACTAAACTAGACAATTTTAAGTCTAGTTTTTTTACATTTACAATTTTTTTGGGTTTGATAGTTTGATGTCAAAAATTCACTTTTTAGTGAATGTAAATATGACAAAATACCGCTAAATACGGGTTTTTTGACCTAAAATCTTAATTTTTATAATTTTGAAATTAACCTTTTGCAAAAAAAAAAAAAAAAAATGTTTGGTCTAAAATAAAATTATGTTATAATAATTCTCACTTAAGAATAATTAATAAATTTGGATTTTAGAATTAAGGGGGAATTAAGAATGTTTTTGCCGTAAAAAAAATCAGAAAATGCGAATTATCCATTATATTTTTAAATATGATGGAATGCCTTAAATTTAACCGTTTAGAAATCTTCAAATTTAAGGCTTTTAGTTATTGTTCTTTCAAAACTTCATATATTTTTTTAGGCTCAATGTAAGTAAAAACGAGTTTTCTATTTGCATTGAGTTTAAATAGTAGTTGTATTTTTTTGTGATTTTTGCCAGTGTTTTAAAATAGGTAATTAACTTTTGCCAAAAAAGTTAAAAAGGCCAAAACGACACTTTTTGAAAATTAGCTCATCAATCTGTGAAACTCGGGATTTTTTCTGTTATAATAAAAAACCCTTAAAATCAAAGGACTTTATGATTTTAAGGGTTTATTTTAATGATTAGGAAAAATTTTTAAACATGCAAATCATTAAGAGTTCATAATTTGACGAATTTTATCAATTATTTTTTCTTTTGTAATTGTGTGGAAATTTTCACCTTTTGCTAACGGAACTGTAATATCATATCCAGTAAGACGAGCAGGAGCTGCTTCTAAATATTCAAATGCTTTTTCGTTAACACGAGTTATAATTTCGGCTGAAACTGAAAAAGATTTAACAGCTTCGTGAACAACTAAAATACGTCCAGTTTTCTTAACTGATTCGATAATAGTTTCAGTATCAACTGGTTTAATTGTTCTTAGGTCAATTAATTCAACATCAACTTCTTCAAGTCCAGGAGTTGAACTAAGCGCTTGAATAGCGGCAATTGATTCGTGAACTTGAGCACCGTAAGTTACGAGTGTTAAGTCATTTCCTTCTTTAATTACATTAGCTTTTCCAATTGGAACTTCGTAAATTCCAGCAGGAACTTCTTGTTTAAATGCACGGTATATTTTTTTTGGCTCAAGAAATACAACCGGATCTGGGTCATTAATTGCGGCAATTAAAAGACCTTTAGTGTCATATGGAGTTGAAGGCATAACAACTTTTACTCCAGGAATGTGCGCAAAAAGTGCTTCAATTGCTTCTGAGTGGTGTTCTAGAGCACGAACTCCACCTGCCATTGGCATTCTTAAAACCATTGGCACAGTAAAGCGACCACGAGAACGGTTACGATAACGGACTGCGTGAGCAAAAAGCTGTTGAAAGGCAGGGTATGAGAAACCTTGGAATTGCATTTCTGCAATTGGACGTAGCCCGGCAATGGCTGCTCCAACTGCAACACCACAAATAGATGCTTCGGCTATTGGGGCGTCTCAAACACGATCAATTCCGTATTTTTTTTGTAATCCTTCAGTTGCACGGAAAACTCCACCTTCAAATCCAGCATCTTCTCCTCAAAGAACAACGCGAGGATCTTTTTCCATCATTAAATCAATAGCATTTGTAACTGCACCGATATTATTTAGAGCGATTTTATCTGAATTTGCCATTATTTAGCTCCTTTAAAAAATTCGATTGCTTCTTGTTTTTGTTCTTCAAGTTCTGGAGGTAAGGTCTCATATGTGTAATCGAAAATTTCATCGATTGTTGAGTCTAAACCAACTAGAGATTTTTCGTAAGTTTCTTTAACAACAGCTAAAGAATCATCTCAAATTTTTTGTTTTTCTTCTTCAGTTAAAATGCCACGATCAAACATGTATTTTTCAATACGGTGCATTGGCTCTCATTTTTCATGTTCTTTTTCTTCTTCTTCAGTTCGATAAATTCTTGGGTTATCAGAAGAAGTGTGAACACCTTGACGTCAAGTAACAAATTCAACAAGAACAGGACCATTTCCAGCACGAGCATAGTCAACTGCTTCTTGAATTACTTCGTAGGAAGCTAAAAGGTCATTTCCGTCAACACGAACTCCAGGCATTCCGGCAGCTTTTGCTTTTGCAGCAATTGTTGAAGCGGCATTTTCGTATTTATTAGGTGTTGAAATTGCTCATTGGTTATTATTTACGCAAAATACAACAGGTCATTTTCAAATACTTGCAATATTTAGAGCTTCGTAAAATTCACCTTCAGCAGTTCCACCATTACCAATAAAGCTCATTGAAACAATTTTTTTACCGGTTAATTTAGCAGCATAAGCGATTCCGGCAGCATGTGAAAATTGAGTTCCGATTGGAATGTTAATAGGTAAAACATTAACACCTTCAGGAATTACATTTCCTTTTTCACTTCCGTTTCAGTATTGCATTTGATTTATCATTGGAACACCAAGATATAACATTGTTGCATTTGAACGGAAAGCAGGAACGAATCAGTCATCTTTTGTAAGTGCCATTCCTGAAGCAACTTGAAGAGCTTCTTCACCAAAGTTAGGGGCAAAAGTTAACATTCGACCTTGACGTTGAAGTTGGGTCATATAAACGTCTTGTTGACGTGATAAAACCATAAATTCATAGGCTTTTTTGATTTGATCAGCGGATAATCTAATATCTTTTTTCTCATCAAGTTCGCCAAAAACAGTCGAAGTTAAGAGATTTCCATCAATATCGAGATACCTAATCATTTCATGGTCTTTGTCCATAATTTGGTCAGGCTTCACGTAACGAAATTTTTCCATGAATCTCCTTTTTTATATTTTTTTAATATTTTGAATTATAAACTCAAAAAAAATAAGAAATTTTTTTAATTTGAGCTTATATTAATATTATAACAAAATTTAAAAATATTGTTATTTATTTTTTAAGGCTAAAAATTACTTTATTTTAATGAGTGAAGTAACCTCATAATTTTCTAATTTTTTTCGACCTTCTAATTGTTCAAGCTCAATTAAAAAGATAATTTTTGAAACAATAGCTCCGGCATTTTCGATCATTTTTGTGATGGCATTTACGGTACCTCCAGTTGCGAGCACATCATCAATAATAGCCACTTTTTGGCCTGGTTTGATCATTCCGGTTTGAACTTCTAGAATTGCAGATCCATATTCTAAATCATAGGCAAATTCTTCGACATCACCTGGCAATTTCCCTGCTTTTCTAACCATTATGAATGGTTTTGAAAGAAAAGCGGCTGTTGGTGTTCCGAATAAAAACCCTCGAGCATCTGGTCCAACAATAATATCTACATCTTTTGCAAGCGATGCCATTTCAACAATTGCATAATTTAAAGCTTTACCATTTGCAAGTAATGGCGAAATATCTTTAAAGCTAATCCCTTTTTTTGGGAAATTATCAACTGTGCGAATATAATTTTCTAAGTTAATTTTCATAACTTTCTTATATTATATTTATAATTTGCTTTTTTTAACAGTTTTTTTTATTTTTTTTGTTAAATAGGTTCAAAATACCGGAAAAATAGGGACAATTATAAATAAAATAAGAACAATAACTTTTGTAACTCTAGTTTTTAGAATTAAGTTAAAGTTTTCAATCTCAGGTTGATAAATCAAAATTGTAAAAAGATCAACAATTGGCACAACAACTGCAAATAATAAGATTAATGAAATGCAAATTACGGAAATATAACCAAAAAACAGGAAGTATTTTTGTTTTTCGACAGCAATTTTTTTTGTTTTTCGATTTTTAATACATCCATAAATAGCGGCAGCAATCAGTAAAAAACTAATCAAAGCTGATCAATTCCCAGTAATATCAGCAAATGAATATAAATTATTTAATTTTTGACCATAAGTTCCATATTCTTGATCATCAAAGCCAAAAACACCAATAAGTGTAAAAATAATTAGAGCCAAGACTGAAAAAATAACTAAAAAATAAGTTGAAACAAGAGGTTTATTTAAATTTACATATTTTTTTCACCTTTTGAGCAAAAAAAACTCGTTTTTGTAAATTAATTCTTCAAGTGCGCGTGGTCCTCACAATGTAAAAACATTGATAATTCCAAGAAGACTAATTCCAATTAGTAAAAAAGTTGTCCCTAAAATTAATTTAATTGTAAGTGGTGACCAATTTAATTCATCTTTTACAATATTAATAAATGACGAAATTGAACCATCGCCAACAATTGAAGTTGCAATTGCAATAAAAAGATATATTATTGTTGTGATTCCAATTCCTAAAAGAATAGCAATTGGCGTTTTTTTAGGCTCTTTCATTTCCGATTGCAAACCAGCGGCGGTAAAAAATCCTTCATATGAAAAAAATATTCCAGCCATTGAAATTAAAACACCAACACCAGGCAAACTTGAGGAAATTGAAACTCCTTCAGTTTTTATTTTTTCAACACTTGCAAATTCAGGTTGAGAAAGAAGTTTGTTTGAACCACCTTGAAAATATAAAATAAA
This sequence comes from Mesomycoplasma ovipneumoniae, assembly GCA_009756935.1. Next base: position 51,545 of record VZDP01000006.1, read on the forward strand.
TCCGACAATAACTGTCACAAAAATAGGGATAAATTTTGCAATTAAAATAATTTTATTGTGAAATTCAGCAATTTTTGTGTTTAGACTAATTATAAAAAAGTAAATAACAATAGCAATTGAAACAACCAAAACAATAACTCAGTCAAATTTTAAATTTCAATCGCTAGATGATTCAAGGCCAAAAGCTGCAATTGCATCTTGCAAAATTTGCATAAAATAAACAGGCAGAACAAAATAAGTAAAGGGTAAATATAAATAAATTATGAAATTTTTTGAAATCTGAAAAAAACTCTCAGAATTAAAGAGTTTATTTCAAATAATGACAGATAAATTTGATTTTTTTGTTGCAGATGAAATTTCAATTAATGCAATTGCCATCGCAACAATTGCAAAACAAGCAAAAACTCAACTTCCAATTGCAAGCCCAAGATTATAACCTGAATTTTCAATAACGGCCTTGGATTTAAAAAAGATTCCCGCACCTATACTTGCGCCAAGGACGATTAAAAGAGCGCCAAAAAAGGTGATTTTCTGAGACTTGTTCTTTTTAAGCGTTCCTGTTGCCATATTTTTCCCTTCTTGAAGTTGGTTAATATTATATCATATTTTTCAAAAAGTTCTATAAATTTAAAGCTTTTTTACTCTTGAATCAATGGCAAAAAATATTTTTTCACTAAATTTGTCTTGTCTTCTCCCATAATTGAAAAAGGTGAGTCTATGCCAAATTCATCATATTTATCTTTTAAATTTTCTGTAAAAAATTGGAAAAATTTGGCATAAGCTAACTGGTTATTTATATAAAGCTCAGGTTCATTTAGAAAAACATAGTCAGAATTCATCGAATAGTGAATTTTAGGGTCAAAAAACTCTGTCAAAAATTGGTTAATTTGGTTGGCTAATGACTTCAGAGTTAAAAAATTATTTTCTTTAACAGTTTTTAGTTTTTCTTTAAGTGCTTGAATTTCTTGGTCAATTTTTTGAACTAAAGCGGAAAAATCACTCTTTTCAGGTTTATTTTTGTCTTCTTTTTCAGATTTGGCTTTTAAGTTTTCTTTTTGTTCAAAAAGTTCTTTAATTTGCTGACTTATTTTATTTTCTTCTTTTTTTGACTCATCTGATTTTACAGAAAAATCAATGATTGAAATAATAATATTTCTTGTAAGTTCTTGACTTAAATTAAGAAAATGCAAGTAAAATCTAGCAAAATTTATGTGCAAAATTAGTTTAATGACCGGGTCTCACTGTCTTTTTTGAGCTATTAGTTTTTCTTCGATAAAAAGATGTTTTTCCTTATTTTTTAAAAATTCATCTAAACTTTTTGATTTATATATTTTTATTTGTTCTTCGTAAAATTTTTGATCATCTAAATTATTAATATTTAAGTCTATTATATCAATAGTTCCAAAATTTTCATCAAAATATTGGCCATCATCATTTGCGCCAAGATTTAAACTTAAGTCAATATTTTTAATTTTTTCTTTTAAACTAAGAAAAAGAACCTTTTTTTGGCTAAAATCCATGTTAGTATTATATGTATTAAAAAATTGAACTAGAATTTCTTCAAGACCAAAATAATCTTTTTCATCAATTTGGCCAATTTTTAGCTCTTCAATTTTGCTTTGATCTAAAATTCCGCTAAAACTTGTCCTTGGTTTTTCTTGATTTTTTGGCAATCCTTTCATAATTGTTCCAAAAACAAACGGTTTTAATTTATCTGTGCTACTTTTTATTTTCCCCTTGTTTTGTGAATGGATCGAGTTTATATTAATTTTAAAGCAGCTTACAAATAAAAAAACAGGCAAAATCCAGGTTAATTTGAAAAAAAAGAAAATTTTAATATTTTTTTTGAGTTTATGCATTATAATTTATATTCGCTGTTTTTATCTATATTTTTTTAAAACAGTGAAAAAAGCGATTTTTTTACTTTTTTTGGGAAAAAATCTAAATATAACTGATTTTAATTTGGTTGTTCGTTAAGCAAATTAAAAAAATATTAAAAAAAAACTTTTTTTCTTTTTTTGTGATATAATGTTATATGCTTTTAACTGAACAAACCATTAGTGCTCGAGTGGTGGAATGGTAGACACAAGGGACTTAAAATCCCTTGGGAGTAATCCCGTGCTGGTTCGAGTCCAGTTTCGAGCACCAAAAGCGCCCTTAGCTCAGCAGGTAGAGCAAATGACTTTTAATCATTGGGTCAGAGGTTCAAATCCTCTAGGGCGTACCATTTCAAATTTATTTGTCCATCATTTTTATAATTTTTCATTAAAAAAGGCTTAAAATGTCAAAAAAAATAGCAATTTTAACTTCTGGTGGTGACTCACCAGGAATGAATTCTGCTATAAGTGCTCTTGTTAAGTCCGCACTTAATTCAGGATTTGAACCATATTTAATTTTAGAAGGCTACCTTGGAATTTTAAATAAAAATATTATATTAGCCTCTGAATTTCCGTATAACGGTATCTCTAGTTTTGGTGGCACAGCAATTGGTTCTACCCGTTTTCCGGAATTTAAAGATGAAGAAATTCAAAAAAAAGCCGCAAAAATCTTAACAGATATGGGTATTTCTTCTTTAATTGTTATTGGTGGAGATGGAACTTACAAAGGTGGTTATAAACTTCATTTGCAAGGAATCAAAGTAATCGCTCTACCAGGAACAATTGATAATGATATTCAATTTACCGATTATACAATTGGATTTGATTCAGCTTTAAATACAATTGTAGAAAGTGTTGACAAATTAAGAGATACTGCTAATTCCCATCGACGTTGTTTTGTTGTTGAAGTAATGGGGCGTCATTGTCCAGATTTAGCTTTGTATTCAGCAATTGCAACCGGAAGTGAAATTGTTATTACTAACACAAATCGACTAAGCGCAGAAGAAGCATCACAAATTGTTCTTGAACAATTTAAAAAAGGTAAGCCGAGCGTTATTATTACAGTTTTAGAGTATGTTTTACCAAATTTAAAAGAATTTGCTGCTCAAATTGAAAAATTAACTAATATAACAACAAGAGCTTTTGAGGTTGGACATATTCAAAGAGGCGGAAGACCTTCGGCATTTGACCGAATATTAGCAACTAAGATGGCAATGAAAGCAATTGAGTTAATTGATGAAGGTAAATCTGGACTTGCAATTGGTTATTTAGATGGAAAAATTCAAGCTCACGATATTACCAAGGTAGTGTCAACCTCAGTTGAAAGAACAGGTGAATTAGCTCAAAAAATTAACAAAATTAATCAAAATTAATTTAGAAAAGGTATAAAATGCGTAAAATTAGAAAACTTCAAATGCAAAAAAGGCGAGAAGCACGAAGACTTAAAACTTCTAAGGCCGCTAAAAAATTAAATGCAAAATTACAACTTTTAGTAGAAAAAAGTTTGCAATAATTTAAAAATAGTTAAATAAAAAAAGGTGAAAATCACCTTTTTTTATTTAAGAATTTAAACTGATTATTCAAAAATTAACTATTTTTTTAAGAAATCAATAAAAATTCTATTGAAATATTCAGGATTTTCTGTATAAATCAAGTGACCAGTTTTTGGGATGATTTCGGTTTGGACGTGCGGAATTAGACTTTCAAAATATGATTTAGTTTCTTGTTGTAGAACAATTCCATCTTTTTCACCTAAAACAAGAAGTGTTGGACATTTTATTGATTTAATTCCGTCCTCAATTTGATCCATCATATTATTTTTTAGTAAATTTTTACTGAGGGTTACAATATAGTAATTATTAAAATACTCGTAATTAAAGGTGGCTTTTGCTCATTCTAAATATTTAGGATCTTTATATTTTTCTTTATCATACTCATAAATTGGCAAAAATTCCAGCATTTCTTCAGGTGTTTTTGGGAAGAATTTCTCATAAAATAAATCTTTCAGTGGCAAATTAGCTTTATTCATAGGACCAATGAAAACCATTTTTGAAATTAATTCAGGAATTCTTTTATAAACTAAAGCTCCATACCCGCCTCCCATTGAGTGGCCGACTAAAACAACGTTTTTAAGGTTTAATTTTTTAATAAATTCAACTGTCAAATCTGCATAATAATCTACATAAAGTTGTTCGTCTTTTGCGGGAGTTAAATTATTTCCTGGAAGTGTATAGGCATAAAAATTTACGCCTATTTCTTTACTAATAGAGTCAATTACACCGCCAAAAACTTTATGACTTGAGTTAAAACCGTGGCAAAAAACAATATTAATTTTATTGTACGGACTTTGATTCATTATAAAAGGGTATGGTCAAATTGAATTAGACATTTTCTGTTCTCCTTCGTGATTTTTTCTGTATTAAAATGTGCTTTTAAAATATTTTTTTGTATATTTAAAAATAATTATAAAGTAAAAAAATTTTTTTAACTTTTTATTTCAAAAAAAATAAAAAGTGATATAATGTTAGTGCCACTAAAATAATAACCTTGTAACCTGGTCAGGATAGAAATATAGCAGCCATATCGAGAAGTATTGTGTTTAGTGGTCTTTTTAATTTTTGAAAAGGTAAAAAAACACTATGTCTTCTCGACAACCTAATAAATCAAGCAATGCTCATTGTTCTTGTTCTAATCAGAAAAACCATAATTTAGCTAAATGTTTAAAAAATCAACTTGTTTTACGTGCAGAACGTGAAATTTTTAATCATAATCAAAGCAAAATAAACCTGAAAAATTTCTGAAAAAGACGAACCCTTTCAATCACAATGATGGCTATTTCAGCATTATTTTTTACATTAGGGGTTATTTTTTTCTTAGGAGTCGCAAAAACTGTCCCAACAGGTGTATCAGCAATTCCAGCACTTACTATAATAATAATTAATTCTCAATATGAGGTAAGTATTGGCTGAAGTTTTGCAATAATTTACTTTGTTATTAATATTCCTTTAATAATTTTTATTCTCGTTAAAGTCTCGAACAAAAGTTTTAGCTATCTTACTTTCATTTGACTTTTTTTTCAAATTGTTTGAAACCAGGTTTTTTCTCTCGATACCCCAATAAGAACATTTTTAATTAACAATATTTTAATTCCAAACCAACAAGGTTCCTGGACTATTTTCTATTATACAATCATTGGTGCCATTTTGTCTGGTTGATCTATCGGAATGGCTTGAAAATTCGGCGGTTCTTGTGGAGGAACCGATTATATAACTTATTATATTGCGCTAAAATATCGCAAACCTATTGGCAAAATAATGTTTAGTATTTCGATATTTTTTGGACTTTTTTCAATTGTTATCCTTTATTTTTTTGAACCATCACAAGTTGATGGTCAACTTTTGGGTCAAAAATTAGCTGCTGTTTTTATTTATTTAATTGTAAGTTCGTCAATTGTTAGCCGAATTTATCCAAAATACGGAAAAATTCTTTTAAAAATTTACACTAATCACCCAGATAAAATTGTTGAACATCTTAAATCAATAAAATATTGGCACTCATATAATATTTGAGAAGGTGTTTCTGGATACACTGGTCAAAAACAATGAAGAGTCGAAACAATTATTTACATAATTGAAAAAAACGCAATTTTAGAAGAAATTGCAAAAGCAAACGTTAGTTTTTGGTATTCAGCAACTAAAATCTTACAAACAACGGACCGTTTTGATGCAACAAAAATTAATTAAATTTTCCCTACTTAATTAATTTTTGTTTTTTTAGTTAAGTATTTTTTACTAGTAGTTTTAAATTCAGCAAGGATTTTTTGATAGTCATAATTAAGACTGTTAAAAAATCCTTGTTTTTTGTTTTTAGTCTTAAATTAAAGTCTGAAATTTTTTTAAATTTTTCCTGGGTTCCCCCAGTTTGATGACGAAAATTCACTTTTTAGTGATTCTAAATATTAAAAAATACCCGGAAATCCGGGTTTTTGAGGCTAAAATATTAATTTTTATTATTTTAAAATAAACCCTTTGTAAAAAAAAAAAAAAAAATGCTTGGTCAAAAATAAAGTTATGTTATAATTGCCATCACTTAAGAATAAATTAATAAATTTTATATTGAATTAAGGGGAATTAGTTATGTTTTTGTCTAATAAAATTAGATAGTGTGAATTATCCATTATGCTTTTAAATATAATGGAATGCCTTAAATTTACCCGTTTAGAAATCTTAAAATTTAGGGCTTTTGGTTATTGTTCTTTCAAAACTTCATATGTTTTTTTAGGCTCGATGTAAGTAAAAACGAGTTTTCTTTTTACATTGAGTTTAAATAGTAGTTTTTTTTATGATTTTGGTTATTTAGTCCATAAATTGATTTTTGCCAGTGTTTTGACTAAAAAAGGTAATTTAAATATTTTGTAATTTTGCTTTTTAAGTTAAAAAAGTGCCTAAAAACCAGACACTTTTTTAAGATTACCTCATCAAACTGGGAAACACGGGAAATACTGAAATTTTTTTAAATTTTTTAAACAAAATGTTCCAGTTTGATATTTTTTTAAATTTTTACTATATAATTTTAAGCAGAGTTATTAACTCTGTACACATTTTTAAAATTTAGGAACTAAATTATATGAATGATAATTTTATTTTAAAATTTGCTTCAAAAAACATAAAAGAAAAAAAATTAACTTTCAGTACCGGCCTAATTCTGTGAGCGTTAATTGTTTTTGCTTATATGATTTTTGTCATAAATTGAGGATTTGCATCAGCTGGACTCAACGGAAAAGCTGGTGTAAGTGGATATTTAGGACATTTTTTTCCAGATGCTAGTGCTGCGCCTGGAACTGTGGTTAATCAAGCAGTTAACTGAGGAATTACAATCGGTCGTGGAATTGGATCGATTCTAGTTGGTTGATTTATTGTAAAAATTTCGCATAAATATACTGTAGTATTGTCGCTCGTTTTAATGCTTTTTGGAATAGCAGCGCCTTATTCACCAACTTATGCAGGGTTTATAATTTTAAGAACTATTTTTGCAATTGGTGGAACAATGCAAATTGTTTTAATTCAACCAGTTGTTTCAAATTATTTAAATCCACGTCAAAAAGCGGTAATTTCACAGTTTTCACCGTTTTTTTACCCAATTGGAACAATAATTACACTTATTCCTTTTATATTGAATGATGTAATTCAAGCTTCTGTTCGTTCACATTGACAAACAATTTTCCTAGTAATTGGACTTTTAACACTTATTCCTTTAATTGGTTACATAATTTTAGGAGCAAAATTTGACCTGTATCCTTCAGCTTTAGCAAATCAAGCTAAACAAGAAAAGCTAACTTTAACAAGCTTTTTTAAACAAAAAGATACTTGATATTGAACAATTGTTTATGGTTCATGACTTATTGCGGTTGTTTTCCCCTTTACATTTTCTAAGCCAATTTTTGCTCGTCTAATTGGTGATAGTGCCAATACTTTTAACCAAAAAATCTCAGTTTTCCTAATTGTTTTCTTATCAGGAATGTTTGTTGGACCATTTACAGTTGGACTGTTTTCAAAATATAAACTTCAAAGACGTAAATATATAACAACAGTTGTTTCCCTTGGTGTTCTTTTTTATGTTCTTGCTACCGTTGTTTTTGTTACAAAAGTAGGAAAAGACCCTCTAAGTGCAGAAACTTACAAAGATGGATGAACTTGATTATTTTTAATTTTAGGTCTTTTTATGGGAATTTGTCTCTGAGGTATTCAAGGAGTAATTCTTAATTTACCGCACGAATATCCAGGTGCAAATCCTAAAAGAGTCGGATTCCAATTCGGTCTTATTTGAGGACTAGGGTATGCTGCCTTTACAGTAGCAACAATAATAACTTCATTAATTAATACGCCTCCAGGGGTAGATCTAAAAACAGCAGTTAGTGTCGAAAATGTTGATGGATACGCCTTAGGAGCTTATATTGTAATTATTGGATTTTCACTTGCTTCTGCAATCGGCCTTGCTTTTATAAAAGAGCCTCATCCGAACTATAAGAAACTCTTAAAAATCCGTAAACTCTCAGATATTGAACGTATTTAATTCTGAAAAAAATTTCATTTTTTTCAATTAATTTGTAAAAAGCAAGCAAAAGTATATTTTTGCTTGTTTTTTATTCAAAAATGTATTAAAATTTTAGACGTAACATTGATATTTAATATTTTTGTTATAACCATTATAAAAAAACTAGGAGATACAATATGAAGCCAATCAAAATCGCTCTAATCGGCGCAGGAAATGTTGGAAATTCATTTCTTTATGCAGCAATGAATCAAGGTCTTGCATCTGAATACGGAATTATCGATATAAACCCTGATTTTGCAGAAGGAAATGCATTTGATTTTGAGGATGCCTCCGCTTCACTTTTGCGTCCTTTTTCAGTTCGCCGTTATGAGTATAGCGACCTAAAAGATGCAGATTTTATTTTAATTACAGCAGGAAGACCTCAAAAACCAGGTGAAACTCGACTTCAATTAGTTGCAGATAATATTCGAATTATCCGTGATATTGCTTTTAAAGTTAAAGAAAGTGGCTTTAGCGGAATTACTGTTATTGCCTCAAACCCTGTTGATGTTATTACTCGCGCTTACCGTGATGCTTCAGGATTTTCTGACCAAAAAGTTATTGGATCAGGAACAATTCTTGATACTGCAAGACTTCAATTTGAAATTGCAAAAAGAGCAAAAATTGCCCCAAATTCAGTTCAGGCTTACGTAATGGGTGAGCATGGTGATTCATCTTTTGTTGCATATTCTAATATTAAAATTGCAGGTGAATGCTTCTGTCATTTTTCAGAACTAACCGGAATTGACAGCTCAAATTACGAAAAAGAGCTTGAATATCCAGTTTCACGTCGTGCTTATGAAATAATTAACAGAAAAAGAGCAACATTTTACGGAATTGGTGCTGCATTAGCGCGAATTGTAAGCAACATTATCCAAGACACAAAGAATATTCTAATTGTCGGTGCGAATTTACGTGGACAGTACGGCTTTGATGGCGTAAATATTGGAGTTCCAGCGGTCCTTGGTGCAAATGGTATTGAAAAAATCATTGAAATTACGCTCAATGATAAAGAAAAAGAAAAATTCGCAAAATCAGTCGAAATTGTCGATACTATTTACAAAGACGCTATGAAAAATCTTTAGTTTTCAAAGTCACACACTAAAATTTAAAGAAAAGCACTCCAAATCGGAGTGCTTTTCTTTAAATTCATTATGTTCCGAGTTTGGTGCTTTGATAGCAAAAATTTAGTTTTTAGTGAATGAAAATATGCAAAAATATCGCTAAATCCGGGTTTTTTGAGCTAAAGTCTTAATTTTTATTAATTTAAAATTAACCTTTTACAAAAAAAAAAAAAAAATGCTTGGTCTAAAAAAAATTTCTGTTATAATTAGACTCACTAAGAATAGTTAATAAATTTTGAAATAAGAATTAAGGGGGAATAGTTATGTTTTTTGTCTAAAAAAAATTAGAAAATGCGAATTATCCATTATATTTTTAAATATGATGGAATGCTTTAAATTTAACCGTTTAGAAATCTATAAATTTAGGGCTTTTGATTATTGTTCTTTCAAAACTTCACATATTTTTTTAGGCTCAATACAAATAAAAACGAGTTTTCTATTTGTATTGAGTTTAAATAGTAGTTGTATTTTTTATGATTTTTGGGTAATGTTAAATATTTTGTGTTTTTAAAGTAAATTTATTTTGATAAAATTTATTATGAAGGACCAAAATATGAAAAAACAGCAAAAAACATTATCCCCATTTGAGTTAGAAGCTAAAAAACTTGTTGACAAATACGCTGATTATAAAAAAATAAAAAAAGAAGATTTTCACAACGAAATTTCGCATATGTTTAAAACT
>VZDP01000007.1 GCA_009756935.1 Mesomycoplasma ovipneumoniae
TATATATATATATATATATATATATATATAGTTAACATTAATAAAACCCAAGCAAAAAGGATTTCTAATGTCTAGGATTAAGGTGTTAGAAACCTTTTCTGGAATTGGGGCGCAAGCAAAAGCTATTGCTAATTTTGAAAAAGGCAAGAAAAAATTTTTTGAAATTGTTGCCACAGTTGATTGAGATGCTCGATCAATTATTACATATGCTCAAATCCATCATAATGTTTTGTCTGATGTTGATAAAATTTTAAAAGAAAATCAACTTAGTTCAGCAGAAAAAATAAATTTTTTTTTAAAAAAATTTGAATTGTCGCTAGATTCAAAAAGACCTTCACAAATAACAAGAAAAGATTTAACTTTTAAAAAAATTCTTGTGGCTTCAATTATAAAAAGCAATAATTTAGGTTCAATTACAAATTTAAATGTTGAAGAAATTAATCGCTTAGCGCCTAATTTTGTCACTTATTCTTTCCCTTGCCAAGGCCTTTCGATTGCTAATAAGGGTCGTGCTAATGGTATTTTTGATAAAAATTCAACAAGTTCGCTTATTTGAAATGTTTATTCACTAATTAAGGGAATGAAAGTTAAGCCAAAGTATCTTTTAATGGAAAATGTACCTAATTTAATATCAAAAAAATTTATTAATCAATATGAAAAGTGAAAAGAAACTTTGGAAAACGAAGGTTATAAAACTTTTACTGCAACATTAAATGGACTCAATTTTGGTTCAATTCAAAAAAGAAATCGAGTTTTTGCCATTAGTTTTCTAAAAGAAATAAAAACACCCTTTGAAAGCGACTTAGAATTTGAAAAATATATCTTAAATTTAGGTCAAGATATTTCGTCCAATTTGGATAAAAGGAAGAAAATTTTTCAATCGATTTTTAACTTTGATTCAAAAAATAGTGAAAATACTGGGTTTTTAATTAATGCTACTCCGTCCCGAATTAGGATGGTTGAAAAGGTTGAAAAAATTAATGAGTCAAAAAATTTTATTATTAGAACCTTGACAACCAAGCAAGATAGAAATCCAAACACCGGGATTATTAAATTCGAAAATAATTTAGAAAAAAAACTAAACTATCGTTTTATCTCAAATCGTGAAGCTTTTAGATTAATGGGTTTTGAAAATAGTGACTTTGAAAAGCTCGGACCTTTAATTTCAAAAAATATATTAACAAAAGAATCATTATATCGCCAAGCCAGGAAATTCTATTATAGTAACAATTTTAGAAGCGCTAATAAATTTAATTTATAAGATTGACAAGGAGAATTATGGCGAAGAAAAAAGTTAATAAAAATGGAAATAGTGCAAAAAATAATAACTTAAAGCCATGAAAAATTGGTACTGCTATATTTATATATATCCAACCTTTTATAGAAGATTTAGGTCCAACAATCAATAAAAAGCATTTAGATTATAAAGTGGAAGATAATAAGAAAATAGTTCCTTGCTCACAATTTGCACACAAAAAAATTACTACTAAAGATTGAAAGCGAGAAAAACACATATCCTGGTCAACGTTTTGACAACGTGTTGCCATACTTGAAAGTCTTCAAATTGTATCTATAAATAAAAAAAAATGATCCTCCTCTTATTAGACTTAAGATTAACAAGGATTTAACCAATTTTTACAAACAGAATCGCGATGAATGAGATGGAAATTCAACTTTTAGGCATAATCATATTAAAAATATCGCCTTAGATTTATTTGAAAAATTTATATCTTCATTCAAAAAAGCAAACAAAGCAATTGATAAAAAATTAAATTCAATTTGTTTTAATTTACTTTTATCTTTTGATGCTTTGTATCTTAATAGCAAATATAAAGAAATTTTAGTAAAAAACAGTGGTAAAAATGATGATGTTATAAAAGGTGCTATTGAAAGTTTTGGTAGCCTTTGAATACCAATAATGGAAGATATAAAAAATGATCAAGAAAGAAACAGCCTCATAAGCAAAATAGAAAATTATCTACAAAAAACAATAGAAATTTTAGAAAAGGGTGAAATTAATAATTCCCAAAATTTAGTAGTCGATAGTAAAATAAAAAATAATGAGTCTAAATTCATTAACACAGAAGATTTAGAAATAAAAGACGAAAAACTAAATAAAAATAATAGCGAAGTTCTTGATATGAAAGATGAATTTGAGTTTGTTGATGTGAAAGATGAAAATGAACAAGTAAATGAAGATGATGAACCAATAAAAAGTAAAACTTCTATAGATAAAATCTTGATTAATGAAATAATGAAGGCTGAAATAAAAAATGATTATATCAAAAATGATAATAATATTAATTTAGTCAGAGAAAAAAGCAAAAATGTGTCTTCAGAAACAATAACAGTGCAAGAATATTTACAAAAATTTCATGAATACAAAATCTATTTACCTTTTTTTCAAAGAAATTATACTTGAGATCCTGGTCTAATAGCGAATTTTTTTGACCTAATTTTCAAGGAATTCGATACTAATGAAAATTTTTTGTTTTTAAACACGATTATTTTTGCAGAAAAAAAAGCAAGCGAGGGGTTTTGAATTGTTGATGGCCAGCAAAGAACTGTTTCTATTCTCTTAATTTTGATCAGTATACTAAAGATGGCAAGCCATTTTGGTGAAAATATATTTTTTGAAATGTCGAGCATTTATCAAACAATAAGCAAAATATTAGAAAACTTTTCTAAAAACAATAGCCAATATATCCCTTTGCTAAATTATTTTAAAAATAATGAAAAAATGGACAACACTATTTTTTCCAGAAATATACACAAAATTATAGAAAAATTATGTGAAATTAAAACTAATAAAAACTCAGTAGACTGAATAAATGATTTTACAAATTTTATTCTGAATAAGATTTTATTAACATTAATTAGAATTTCGGAAATTAAAGATAAGCAATTTGCAAAACTTTTTATTAGTATAAATGTTCAATCAAAACCAATTCATGTGGTTGATTTAATTACCTCTAGGGTAAATGAAGAATCCCAACAAGAACAAATTCCGTATGTCAAACTGATACAACAATATTTTGGTGGAGAAAAAGAAAATAAAAAGAAACTAGGGGCATTTTTACAAAATCAACAATATTTTATTGAGGATGAATTCAATACCCAAAATACAGAGAATAATTTATTTTCCTTATACCAACAACTTGATAATTTATTAAATAAATGAACAAATAACAAGGCATTAACTAAAGAAACGCTAGAAGAATTTGTTAAAAAGATATTAGTTTTTGAATATGCATATGTCGGACATATAAATATTTTATCAAGTAAGAAAGATATAACTGACAACGACGGCATAAAAGTTTTAATCCAAAAATTTAAAGAAATAATTCATAGAAATGAACTAGCGTTTATAAATTTACAAATCAATACGATTTCAAAAAAAGGTGCTAACAATCCGTATTCATTAATAATACAAAGTGCAATAAAGGAATTTGAGATTTTTGACGGTAACCTAGACTTGACCGAGAAAAAAGAAAATTTAGAGTTATTTAGTTCTGTTTTATTTCAAATTGAAAAGTCTAAAATTATTTATTACAGTAATTTTCGTGGCCAATCATTAAGAAAAGGAATCTATACGATGTTGTTGCAACAAAAAAATAATCCAGGTTTTTTAAAAAACGACAAAGAACTTTATCACAAATTAGTAGAATCGCTAACAAACGAAAGTGATAAAGTTAACATTAACGATTTTAGAAACTACATAGAAAATGATGGCAATAATGATAGAAATTTTAAAAAAAATGTTATTTTGAGAGTGCGAATTAGCCTCAGAAAAAATGGAGAAATTCATCCAAAATATAAAAACAATAAGCATTTTGAGACTGAATTTACAAGTCAATTAACGAATTTATACAATAATACAGATGATCCTATTTCAGTTGATCACTTTTTTCCGCAAAAACCTAACAAAGATTATAATATAGGTTTTTTGATAAATAAAGACAAAAGTTACGAAGAAAAGTATAATAAAATAGTGCAAAAAATCGGAAACTTAATACTTCTTCATAAAGATACTAATTCAAGAAAGCAAAATAAAAATTCTGAAGAAATCTGCGAAAGAGTAGAAGATGTTTTGATTCAAGGAGCTGCTGATATAAAAGGAAATTCTAAATTAGAAAGTCTTTGTCCAAAAAATAGGTCTAAAGGTCTTTATTATAAAATCGACCCCACTGATAGAGATCCTAAAAATCTTGAAAAATATAAAAAGGATTTTAAAAAAATTGAACAACTAATTAATAATAGAACTAACCAAATATTCAAGATTTATTTTGAAATTTTCTTTAATAAAAGAGAAAAAACTAAATAAATTAAAGCGTTTTTTATAGTGTTAAGTTCTATTTTTGCCCTTGGTTTGCAGTTTATTAGCAAGAATAATTTAAATTAAAATTGTTTTTAACAAGCTCAAACTAACTAAAAACAGTTAAAAAATTATAAAAAAAAATAGCCAGTGCTATCTTTTTATATGAGATTAATTAAGAATTTTTACTTTGTTAAAATGTACTCAACCAGTGTTTTAACCATTACGCCAGTTGGAAGATTGCGAACAAAAGCAGTCGCAGCAATATCTAAATGAAGAAATGGTTTGTCTTCGACAAATTCAGCAATAAACATTGCAGCAGATGAAGAGCCAGCTTTACCGGAAAAATCAGTGTTTTTTAGATCTGCCACCTTTGAGTCACGAATATTTTGGGCAAAATCTAGGTGTAGTGGCATTCTTCAAATTAATTCGCCAGCTTCTTTTGATGCTTCATTGAAACTTTTTCAGATTTTATCATCATTAGCAAATGCACCAGTAAAAGTCTCACCAAGAGCAACGCGAATTGCACCTGTTAGAGTTGCCACTGAAATAATTTCGGTTGCATTTTCTTCACGAATTGCATATGTTATTGCATCTGCTAAAATCAGGCGACCTTCGGCATCAGTGTTGTTAATTTCAACAGTTTTACCATTTTTTGATTTTCAAACAGAATCAGGTGTATTTGCATCACCATTTAGGCGGTTGTCTGTTAGTGGTAAGACGGCAACAACATTAGCGAGTGGATTAAATTGTGAAAGGGCATCAATAGCAGCAGCACAAATTATTGCCCCAGACATGTCATATTTCATGTCATTCATATATGTACCAGTTTTTATATTATATCCACCAGAGTCAAAAGTTATCCCTTTTCCAACAAAAGCAGTTTTATATTGACTTCCTGGTAGTCCATCATAAGAAATAACAACAAGTTTTGCATCATAAGTTGAGCCACGATTTACAGCTAAAAGTAAATTCATCCCTAATTTACGGATTTCTGACTCGCCAAGAACTTTTACAGTTAATTTAGGGTTTTGGGAAATTTTTTTCTGGATTTCAGCTGCTAAAAACTCTGAAGAGGCAATGTTTGGCGGGATATTTTGGTAATAGCGAGCATAATTTACAGCATTATTGATTATTTGGTATTTATTAATTATCGGTTTTAATTCATCTAAATAACTCGAGACAACTAAAATATCACGGTATTTTGTTCGCTGTTTATCATATTCTGCTCTTAGGGAAAAAATATCAGAACGAACAAAGGCAACAACTTCAATTAAATAACGAAGGAAGCTATTTGGAAATTTATCAAAATCAATTTGGATATCTCGTGGGTAATTAGCTAGTTTTTGTGCAATTTTGCGAAATCTTGAAGGTGTAAATTCTTTTGTGCTCGAACCTAAATTAATATATGCTTTATTTTGGCCAAGATATTCAGTGATTGCAAGGTCTTCTTTTAATAGCATTGGGATTTGCGAGTCAAAATAGACAGGTTCGATTGTTATCCTATTTGATTCAAATTTATTGGAGTATTTGACAAAAATTTCTGAGAATTTTTTCATTTTAAATATGTGAGCCTTACTAAATTAATTATATATAGCTTAAAAGTTTTGTTATAGAAATTATAGCCTAAAAACTATATTTTTTTTGAAAAATAAATATAAAAAAAGTTATCTTAAATTAATGCACTAATTTGATAAAAAGTAGTCTAAAAAATATTAGAAAAATCTTAGTTTAATTAAATGTGGCTTCTAAATACTGGATTTTATAACCAAGTCCAACTCATTTTTCTTCATAGGAAGTCATAACATTTTCGCTAACGCGGGAAGAATTTAGTAAATCATTAGTCTGGTAGATTATTTTTCAACCATTTTGTTCTAAGGATTCAATTGAGTATTGGAAAAATTTTTGGTTATCCGTTTTTAATTTTAGAATACCATTTTTTGTTAGTATTTCTTTATAAATATCAAGAAAAAGTTTGTAAGTAAGTCTACGCTTATAGTGTTTTTTCTTTGGCCAAGGATCAGGAAAAGTAAGCCATAGCTGACTTACTTTTCCGTTCAACATTGACAATAAATTTTTTGCATCACAAATAAGGATGAAAAAATTTTTTAAATTATAAGTATCAACATATTTTAAAGATTTAACAGCAGCAGAGGGAAATTTTTCAACACCTAAAAACTTTTTAGAAGGATTTTCAAAAGCAAGTTTTGTAATCATTTGCCCTTTACCCATTCCTACTTCTATTATTCAAGAATCATCAACAAATATTGGATTTTCGACTAGTAAATTATGTTTTTGAATTCTTTCAAGTGCATCTGGAATATTTCTTAATCGCATATTAAAATAGATAACGATTTTTAATTATTTTTTTATGAATGGCAATTGATATCATGTTGTCCACGAATTTCAAAGTGCTCATCAACAATTCCACTCTCAATTTCTTCAATGGTAAATGTAGTGTGATGAATGTGTTTTAAATTGTGTAAGTCAACAGGAATTTCCATTTCGTGAACAATGTTTAATTGACTTGCTTGAACTTGTTCAGCATTAATAATTTCAATTTGTCTTGCAATATCAAGATTTTCTTCTAAATTAACAACAGGTTCTGGTTCTATTTCTACTTGTGGTTCAACATAAACTGGTTCAGCTGGTGCTTCGTAGTAAGTTGGCTCAAAAACAGGTTCTTCATAAACTGGCTCTGGCTCAACATAAATTTCAGGCTCAGGCTGTACAAAAACAGGTTCTTCTGGTTCTACATATTCCTCAGTTGTCTGAACTTGTAAATCTAATGGTTCATCAAAAGCAGGTTCTTGTTCCATCGGTGCAACACTTACAGGTTCAGGTTGTTCAACAGGAGGATTGTCAAATTCATTTTCTAATTCAGGGTTATCTTCAACTTCTGTTCCTCAGTGAACGATTTTAACGCTTTTTCCGTCTCTTAGATCAGCAGTGAAAATCATAATTAAGGTGATTATGTTTCAAATTACAGAAAGACCAAGAATTACTCCACCTGTGATTGTTAAAATTTGGACATCTCTTGCAATTTCGTCTTGGGCTGTTGATCCTAAATACATCATTTGGGAAATGAAAATCATTAAAAGACCAACGAGAGTAAAGGTAAATCTAATAATTGCTAGACTTATTCTACCCAAATACCAAAAACCAAATCCAAACAAACCAAGAAAGAGCTCATTGTAAAATGCGTCGCTTTGCAATAAGCCATCTTTCCTTTTTTTGTCTAAATATGCCATTTTTACTCCTTTTTTTTAAAAAATTAGGTATTTTATATTTCTTGAAAGAATCTAAAAATTAATTTTATCTATCGATTTAAAATTATACATGAAAATAAAAAAAACCAATAAAAAAATAAAATTTTTTTAATAAATTACTTATCTTTTTGGAAATCGACTAGAGTGTAATATAAAACATTTCCACCAAGATTTTCTTCAAAAATTAGCTTTTCAACAAGAGGAACGCTAACACCTGCAACGCCGCTTCGGTAGTTTGTAGTAATTCTTGCATATTCTTGTAGTGGGAATTTTTCAGTTTTTTGGCCAATAAATTTAGGGTAAATTTGAAGTCACGGACTTAAAGTTGCTTCTAAATTAAGCATTTTTTGGTTTTTGAGCTCTTTTTTAATAGTTATATTAAAAATAAAATTATCTTGATTTAAAAGAAAAACTTGATAATTTTTAGTTTCAATATTTGTCTCTGGATCAATTTCGCCCGGCGATTTTACAATTGCAATGTCAATAAATTTATTTGAATTAGGTTGATAAAAACTGTTTTTTAAAGCTTCATTTCTGAGACCGATATTTAGTTCATCGTTTTGCTGCTGAAATTGGTCAATTTTTGCCAGACCGCGAACAAAAACAGCAGAATTTAGATTTTTTAAAAGCCAAAGTCAATTATTTTCAAACAGTTCATTAACACTAAATTTAGCTTTTTCAAACAAAACAGGGTTAGAATTGCCTCTTCCAAAGCCACCAATTATTGAATCACTTGGTGAGTTGTTTATTGTGTTATAAAAGCTTAAATTAAAGGCTAAATCATTCAAATAGTTGTCTGAATCTATTGTTGAAATTCGGTTTATTAATTGCTCTTTTGAGTCAGCATTTTCATAAATTTTATCTAAAAGTTGATTAATGATACTGTTTTCTAAAAAAGGTTCGGCTTTTTCTGCCTGAACTACATCATTTTTTGCAAATTTTTCGTATTTAGCTTGATAATTAGTTGGCTGATTTGATGGCTGGGCACAACTAGCTAAAAAACCAGCTGATAAAAATGTTAATAAGTTAACAGAAAATAGTAATTTTTTATTTTTTTTCATCTTTTTCCTTAAAAAACATTTGCGCAGGCAAATTATAACGGAATTTTTTTACAAAATCATTTTCAAAATCATGATAAGCTTCCTGAGAGGCATGATAAAGTGCTTGGTGGAAAATTTCGGTAAGAACTTTGGCCGAAATTTTATTTTTTGTTTTCGGGAAATGATATACAAAAGGATTTAGGCTTACTTTTGGCTCAGAAGTTGAATTATCAACTCTTAAATTTATTAATGTGTTTTGCTTTAATATATAAAGATCTTTATAATTACTTACAAATCTTGATGTGTCTCCTTCAGAAATTGACTCAAGATATTTATTTGCATAATAAAAAGGCTCTGTAAGATCTTCTTGGTCTTTAACAAGTTGTTTAAATTCGTCACTGTGAGCAACTTTTATACTACCATCTTCGTTAAATTGATCAGGAAATGAGTATCATTTATAAAAGTCAAGTCTAAGTTTGTCAAGTCTTTCAAGAATAAAAAGTCAATTTGTATCAACAAAGTTTTTATATTCTTCAATTGCGGCTTCAAATTCTGAAGAATCAGTATTATTTAATTTTTCTTGAATTTTTTTTCATTCAGACTCTAATTTTTCAATGTTTTCTTTTGCATAGTAGCTATTAAAAAATTGGACTTTTTTGTTTGCATTATTTGGTCAAATAGTTTGAAAAATAAACTCAAAAACACGGCGATTATTGAATTCTTCAGCTGTTTCATTTTTTATTTTAATGTCCAATTTTTCATCAATAAATTTAGAATAATTGTCCATAAAAGTTGAGTTTTGCTTTGGTGATTCTTCAGGTTTAGTGCTAATATCACTACCTTTTTCCAAATCTATTGAATATAAACTGTATTTGTGAAATTTATAAGGAGAATTAAATGAAGAAATATCAGTGGTAATATTTGAGAAAAAATTAGAGCTAGTTAGATCATTTTTTTCGTTAAATAGTTGATTTTTTACAATGTTGTCAAGATTTGCAAGATCATTTTTATACTTTTCTTCAAGTTCGGCAAGCTCTAAATTAAGATCTTGATTTTGATCCCCAGGTTCGTCTTGAAAATTTGTGGCCTTAACGTCTTGAAAATTTGTGACACTAACGTTTCGTCGGGTTCTACCAAATGCTCGACGATTTAGACTTTCTAGGAAAGCTTTCTGCCCAGGCGAACATGCCGCTAAATTTTCAAGACTACAAGAATTCCCTCCATCTTCGTCCTCTTCATCTTCAGAATCAAGTGATTGACCGCTTGTGCTTTTAAATCTGGCAATTTTGTCTTCTAATTCGTCCTTTTTTTCTTTAAAATCTGCGGTTAGATTTTCTCGTGCGGTTTCGAGTTTATCTTTAAAATACTTTTGTTCTTCAGATTTTACTCAATTTTCAATGGCATTTGCAAAAGAAAAATTATCGGCAATTTGATCTTCAAGCACAAACATATTAAAGTCAAGTTTTGTTTTTAATTCATTATTAGTTTCAAAAACAGTGAATCTAATAAATTTATTTTTGTCAAAAATCAAATAATAAACGCTATTTTTATCAAATTGATCAGCTTCTCTGTCAATTTTAATAAAATCGAAATTTTTATTTGAAATTTTGATTTTGGTATCTTTTAGCAAATTTATTTTTTCTTCATTAGCATTTTTTACAAATCTTCCGGTGTAAGGGTTGAAAATAAAAGATAATTTGTCAATATTTTCAAGTAAAAATAGTCAATTTTTTGATAAATACGAATGAATTGTAAATCGAGAATTTTCGCGTGTTTCGGTGTATTGATCTTTGAAAAATCTAAAATATGGTCTTGAAAAAATAAGAGAATATTTTAATTCGCTAGTTAATTTTGGCAAATTTAGATTAATTTGGTTTGAAATATAGTCATCTTTTTGAAGTTCGTTATTAGAAAAAACTGAATTAACAAATTCCTGAAATTTAACATTTGTAAGCAATGATTTATTCTCAGGCTTTGGTTGAGATTCGTAAAAATTATAAATTCCGCTGCAAGAAATAAACAAAAAAGAGGTTGGCAATGTAGCTAAAATCAGTAATTTTTTCTTTAACATTATTTAGTAGTCCCCGTGTTTAGTATATATTTTTGGTACATTTTTTGCAGATTTTCTGTTTTTTGACCACAGTAATAAATTTGCCCCTTATTTATTAGTGTTAAACTATCAATTAAAGAATCAATTTCTTGCAAATTATGACTGGAAAGGAAAATTGTTTTTCCCTGTTTGTGTAAAATTCTAATAATTGCTAAAAATTCACTTCGCGCTGAAGGGTCTAAGTTTGAAAAAGGCTCGTCAAATATTATTAGTTCTGGATCATGAATCAAAGACTGAACAAGCATAATTTTTCTTTTTTGACCTGAAGAAAAGTTAAATGGTTTTAATTTTGCTAAATCTTCAATTTTCAAGAGTTTTAAATAATAATCAATTTTTTGCTTTACTAACTTAGAGTTCATTTTTGACATTAGTCCAAATTCATACAAAAATTCATATGAATTTAGTTCAGGCGGAAAAATTGAGTTTTCAGGAACATAACCAATAAATTTTTTTGCTTCTGGCAGTTTATTTGAAAAATTATTAATTAGAATTGTTCCTGAAAAATTCTGGTATGCATCGACAATACATTTAATAACAGTTGTTTTTCCCGCTCCGTTTTCGCCAATAAAGGCATGAATTGTGTTTTTTTTAACTTTAAAAGTGACATTTTTTGCACCTTTTTCGGATTTAGGGTAGATTTTTGTTAAATTTTTAACATCCAAAACTCAATTTGACATTATTTATAATCCTTTCTAGTATAAATTCGAAAGATAAAATAAACTAAAATTATTGAAATAAATGCTCAAATCAGCGGGTAGAAATTTTTAATTACAACGTGATGATTAGATTTTATTTCCATAATTTGTAAAACTGGTTGGAATAAAAAGTTGTTACTTTTTGCTAAATTAAATCTCTTTATTACTTTGTTGTCAACTAGTCTTTGTTCGGCACTAAATGATGAAAATCCGCCGATTTGATAATTTTGTTGGTCAATTTTGACAAAAAATGGTGCTGGATCAAAATTATTTTTGTCATTTTTTAATAAATTATTAAGAACAAAGCTATTCTGTTTATTAAAATAAAGTCAATAAATGAGTGAGGTAGCTAAATATATTTTTTTCTGAACTTGGTTTTCAATTTGGCTTATGTCCGGATTTTTCGCAAGAACAACACTTTGTTCATCAACTAAATCTAAAAGTTCTTTATCAGTTGAAATTGCTGCAGAAATTTTTTCAAGAATATCTTTTTGGGTATTTTCTTCTGTAAAGCTTTCGAAAAATGTGCGCGCGTATTTGCTAAAAACTTCAGATGAAACAACTTGTTTTATTAGATTTCACTTTAATTTACCAACAAGATCAGATGTTAGCCCGAAAGTTTGGGAGTCCTGTGGAAGCATTTTATCAAAATTAGAAGCATCTTCATTAGCATAAATTATTTCTCGATTTTCAAGATCTTCAAAATGTGAGTCATTTTTAAGAGCGCCGGGAACTAAAATTACTTCTTGGTTATTTGAAAGTTTGTATCTTTGAAGACTTGGAACTGTTGAGAGAAGATAATTTTTTTCTTTTGATTCTAAATTGTTTGCATAAATGTAATTTTTAAGAAAACTATCCTGATTTCCGGCAGCATTTTCGATTGCATCACGGTCTTTTGGTTCAAAAATATTAATTAATTGATAAGGAATTAATAAATAAGAAGCCACCTGCCAAATTTGGGCTGCTGCTGAAGAGTCATTTCATGCTTGTTGAATATAATTTATTTGTCGATCGGTAAAATTAGGGTTGTCAACTTGTTTTGGAATTATAAAAAAGCGATCTTGCTTGTCGTTTAAGTAAAATTTTTCAACATCAGCAATTGTTTTTGAATCATAGCCATTATGTTCTAAATTGAGAATTTCAGCAAATCTATTAATGCTTGAGGTTGAATTAAAAGCTGTTGTTGAGCCAATTAAAATAAAAGGTGCAAATGAAAAAATAGCGATAGCAAGTGATGATTTTGAACTGAATTTGTGACTAACAATTACAGTAATTCCGCCAAAAATAGTAAATGAGAAAAATGGTGATAAAAAACCAAATAATAAAGGTGTATTAACTTGGTCAAAAAATGAATAATTAATTAAATAAAATCCTATTAGTAAAAAATCAATAAAAACTGACCAAATAAGTCCAAAAAATGTTAAAAACAAGATTTTTGTCGCAATAAAATAGTGACGAGAATATGGTTTTGTGAAAGTTATTATATCAAGGCTTTGAGTTGCTAAATCTTTAAAAATAGATAAAAACATATATGATGATATAATTATTGTTAATGAAAGATTTATAAAAAGGGTAATAAATGAAAAAAGACTAAAATTTGTCTCAGTTGCGTAAAATTTTGTAATTAAGGACAACATTACTGTTGTTAAAAAAGAAAGAATAATAAAAACATATACTGCTTTCTTTTTAAAACTTAATTTAAATAAAAATTTAAAATATTGATTTGATCTAAAAATGTTTGTTCTGACTTGTAGCAAAACGAACCTCTTCTACTTTTCTACTAATTTATAGTATAATAAAATAGTGAAAATTTAAAATTAGAGTCTAAGCTCGACTGTGTTAAATACTAAGTAATTATACCACAAACTATTAAAAAATATTTTTTACAAAAGGATAAAATATGATTATAGGACTTATCGGAGTGACAAACACTAGCATAAATTTAATTTATAACTTAATTTTGGCAAACACAAATGTTGATTTTTTACTAATTGACGAAAATTTTATAAAAACAACTCAAATTATTAAGGAATTAAATCTAATAATCAAACAAGGCGGATACAAAAATAAAGTATTTCTGGAAAATTATGACTCCCTAGAAAAGGCAAATATTTTGATAATTGATCCAGCCCAAAATTTAGTTCCTGGAATGAGTCTAGTTGATCTTGCGCTTGAAAATTCGGAAAAAATTTATAAAATTGGTTATTTAGTTCGACACTCTAATTTTAACGGAATTGCTTTTGTCTTAGGTTATAACAATTCAATTTTATGTAAAATTTTTAGTTTTGCTAGCGGACTTATTGGCAAAAAAGTATTTGGAATTGGTCCTAATTTAGAAAATATGCATGCAAATTTATTTGTTAATGATTTAAATTTAAACATTGCAAAAGATAATGAATTTTTAGTATTAGGCGATCATGGTCATTCATTTTTGCTTGATTCAAACATTGAAAAAAATGAGACTACCATTGATAAAATCAGTAAAATTGATGATTATGTGACCCAAACAAACAACGAAATACTCGAAAATTTAATCAGAAAGACGCCACACAGTCGAGTTTTAGGACTAATTTTGTCCAAAATTTTGCTTGATATTTTAAATCAGAGACAAAACTTTCACCTTTTAAATTGTTGAGTTGAGTCTTTTTATAATATTAGAGATGATTTTTTTTCTCTGCCAGTAAAAATCGATATTTTTGGACAAGTTAAAACAAAAGATATCAAATTAACTCAAGCAGACCGTGAAAAATTAGTTAAATTTATTTGGGAAAAAAATAAACTTTTAGACCTAACAAATAAATTTTTGAGTCAATAGGATTTATTTATTTGTATTTTAGGCAAAATATTTTATAATTTAATTAATTTTTTTAAAATCGGAGGTCTATAATGTCAAAATTTCGCTCATATAAATTTAAAGGAATTGGTGCTTCTAGCGGAATATCGATAGCAAAAGTTTTTAAACTTACTGAACAAAAAATTGAAATTAGTGATGCAAAAATAACTGATATTGATGCTGAAATCAAAATTTTTCAAGACGGAGTGCGAAAATCTGTCGAACAAATTGAAAAAATTAAAAAATTAGCAACTAAACTTAATCAAGACGAACTTGAAATTCTTGATGCTCATATTTTAATTGCAACTGATCCGGTTTTGGAAGATGATACAATTAATATGATAAAAAGTGGGTATTCAGCTGCATATTCCTTAAAAGAAACAGCCAAAAATCATACTAATTTTTTACTTGAAACTGGTGATGAATATTTAATGGGTAGAGCGGTTGATATTAAAGATGCTTCACAAAGAATAATAAAAAACATCCTAAATTTGGAAATAATTGATCTTAGTGCGATTGATGAAGATGTAATTATTGTTGCTGATGATTTAAAGCCTTCTGATACTGCTCAATTAAATGAATATGTTAAAGGTTTTGCCACAAATATTGGTTCAAAAACATCTCACTCTGCAATAATGGCTCGAAGCTTGGAAATTCCGGCAATTTTAGGTATTGGTGATATCCTTGAAAAAGCTGAAGCTGGTGATATTTTAGCGATTAACGGTGATCTTGGGCAAGGAATTCTTAACCCAAGTGAAACTGAAATTAAAGAATTTGAAATTTTAAAACAAGAATACGAAAATGAAAAAGCAAAACTTCAAGACTATTTAAATAAAGAATCAAAAAGTGCTGACGGAAAAAAAGTTGTAATTGCTGCAAATATTGGTTCAGTTGATGATTCATATGCTGCCAAAAAAGTAAATGCTGATGAAATTGGTCTTTTCCGTTCTGAATTTTTATATATGGATAATCAAAATTGGCCAACTGAGGATGAGCAGTTTTTTAGTTATAAAGCCGTACTTGAAACTCAAAATCCTAAAAAAGTTGTTGTCAGAACGCTCGATATTGGTGGTGATAAAACCTTAAAATACTTTGATTTTGCAAAGGAAATGAATCCTTTTTTAGGATATCGAGCAATTCGTTTGTCACTTGATAAGACCGATATTTTTAAAACTCAACTTCGGGCATTGGTTCGGGCATCTGAATTTGGAAATTTAGCAATTATGTTTCCAATGGTTGCAACTCTTGATGAATTTTTTGCCGCAAAAGCAATTTTTGAGCAAGTTTATCAAGAAGTTAGTCAAGAAAACCCGAAAGTTGCAAAACGTGAAGACATTAAAATTGGAATTATGATCGAAATTCCAATTTCAGCAATTCATGCTGATCAATTTGCAAAATATGTTGACTTTTTCTCAATTGGAACTAATGACTTAATCCAATATTCCTTTGCGGCTGATCGAATGAATGAAAAAGTTGCCTATTTATACCAAACTTTAAACCCTGGACTTTTAAAATTAATCAAAATGGCAATTGATGCAGCTCATAAACACGGAAAATGAATTGGAATGTGCGGTGAAATGGCCGGTGATATCAATGCTGTTCCACTTTTATTAGGTCTTGGTCTTGATGAATTTTCAGTTTCAACAAGTAGTGTTTTAAAAGTAAAGAAACTAATTTCTGACCTAAATTACGAACAAATGGTTAAAATTGCAAATGAAGCCTTGCAATTTGATACCGAAAGTGAAGTAGTAAAATATCTTGAATCTTTAAATTTAATAAGACATAAATAATTTCCAGTATCATTCAATTAAAATAAAAAAGGTGAAATTTCACCTTTTTTATTTTCCCGAGTTTACCAGTTTCAAATAAGGCAAACTAAAAAAGCTAAAATTTTAACTTAAAAAGCAAAATTATGAAATTTTTAAACTACTTTTTTAGTTAAAACACTAACAAAATCATAAAAAAATACAACTACTATTAACTCAATGCAAAATAGAAAACTCGTTTTTATTAAATTGAGCCCTAAAAAAATATGTAAAGTTTTGAAAGAACAATAACCAAAACTCGTTTTTACTTACATTGAGCCTAAAAAAATATATGAAGTTTTGAAAGAACAATAATTAAAAGCCATAAATTTGTAGATTTCTAAACGGTAAATTTATGGTGTTCCATCATATTTAAAAATATAATGGAAAAAGCACATTTTATGATTTCTTTAGACAAAAAACATAATTAATTCCCCCTTAATTCTAATATCGATTTATTAATTAATTCTTAGTGAGATTTATTATAACATAATTTTATTTTAGACCAAGCATTTTTTTAAAAGGTTAATTGTAAAATAATAAAAATTAAGATTTTAAGGTCAAAAAACCCGTATTTATGGGTGTTTTTTTCATATTTATATTCGCTAAAAAGTGAATTTTTGCCATCAAATAGGCAAGCTCATGACATCGAAAGTGAAGTAGTAAAATATCTTGAATCTTTAGATTTAATAAGACATAAATAATTTCAAATATTATTCAATTAAAATAAAAAGGTGAAATTCCACCTTTTTATTTTAATTTTAAAAAAAATTTTTGTCTTATGTATTATAAAAATTTAATCAAGAGAATCTTCAATCAATTCTTTTTCTGACTTTGAAATAAATGATCTAAGCATAATAAGATAAATTAAATCAACTCAAATAATAAAAATTGCGACAATAGAAAGAACGTAAATTCCCTGAAACTTTGAAACAAAGTGAACATTTTTTAGGTTCATTCGTCTTGGTAGGTCATGTAATTTAAAAGGGGAAATAATTAATAAAATTCAGTAAGCAAGTGATAATAAAGACCAAAAAACAAACATTACAATTGCAAACGTGGTTGGCCCAAAAAATAATGAGAATGTTTTTCTAGCTTCTCCTGGATTGGCGGCAATCTCACCTACAGAAGCAGTAATTCCAGCAACAAATACAATTAGTGTTATAGTTCCTAAAACAAATTTAACTAAACGAACAATTAATAATTTATTTGCTCATGATTTAGTTGATTTTAATAATTGAGCGGCATCGTTATGATAAGCCATTTATATCCTCCTGAAAAAATTGTATATTTTATATGAAATTTTATACTAAAAAATTATTTTTGTGATAAAATTATACAAGAAATTATTCTAATTATGAAAAATAATGTACAAACAAATAATTATATAAATTATATTATAGAATGAATTCGCCAAGAAGTAAAAAAAGCAAATAAAAAAGGCGTGATTTTTGGTATTTCTGGTGGAGTTGACTCTGCACTTGTTGCGTTTTTAGGAAAAAAAGCTTTCCCTAATTCGCATTTAGGTCTTATTATGCCGATTCGTGATATGAGCAGCGACAAAAATGATATTGACCAATTAGTTAAAAAATTTGAAATTGCCACTAAGGAAATTAACTTAAGTTCAACTTTCCAGAACTTAAGAGATTTATTTAGCCTTAAAAATCAACTGGCAAATTACAATATCCAACCTCGCCTTCGCATGATTAGTTTATATGCTTTTGCTCAAGAATTGGATTATTTAGTTCTTGGAACTGATAATTTTTCTGAAATGTATCTTGGCTATTTTACAAAATACGGTGATGGTGGCGTGGATTTATTGCCAATTGTTAATTTAACAAAAATGCAAGTTTATCAAATCAGCGAACAAATTGGAATTCCGGATTCAATAATTCAAAAATCCCCAAGCGCAAATCTTTGAGATAACCAAAAAGATGAAGATGAATTAGGTTTTACTTATAAAGATTTAGATTTATTTTTTACAGATCCAAATTTAGTTAGTGATCAAGTAAGAGAAAAAATTGAAAAATTACACAATTTAAGTGCCCACAAACGTAATCCAGTGCCAAGACCTGCAAAAAAATTAGGAGATTTTTAAATGGCTGGTCATTCAAAATGAGCTAACATAAAGCACCGAAAAGGTGCCCAAGATGCCCTAAAAGCAAAGATTTTTAACAAATTTTCAAAAGAAATTATGGTCTCAGTAGCAAAAGGTGGGCCTGATCCTAATTCTAATCCATCTTTAAGACTTATTATTTCTAAAGCGCGAGCAAAATCAATGCCAAAATCAAACATTGAAAAAGCAATTGCCAAAGGCCATGGAGCAACTAGCGAAGGTCAAACTTTTAAAGAAATAATTTATTCTGGAACTTTATCAAACGGAATTAGTCTAATTGTTACAATTTTAACTGACAATGTTAATCGATCAGTTTCATCACTTCAGGCACTTTTTCGGCGTGCAAATGGGCAAATTGGAAAACAAAATTCAATTCCTTATTTATTTGAGCAAAAAGGTTATCTTGAAATTGACAAAACTGATCAAATAAATGGCGATGATCTTATGATGTTTGTTCTTGAAAATGGCGGTGATGATTTTCAAGAAGATGAAGAAAGTTACTTAATATATTGTGAACCACGGGCAATTCAGGACTTAAAATCAGCAATTGAAAACAATTTTAGTGTAAATTTTAGTGCTGTTGAAATTAGTTATTTCCCTGATTCTTGAGTTGAACTTGACCAAGAAAGCACTGAAAAAATACTAAATCAAATTGATAATTTTCTTGAAGATGACGATATTCAAAATGTTTATCACAATCTAAAAGTTTAAAAATTTTTTTTAAGACAAAAATAGGAAGCATGAGAGCTTCCTATTTTTTTGAAAATTTTATTCTTTATTATAATAAAATTTTTTAATTTCTGAGACTAAATCGATTTTATCATTTCGAAGTAAAATTCCGGTAGTCAAATGTGATGTTAAATTGTTTTGATCATAGTAAAGTTTTTTTTGATCTTTTGCGAGAGTAATTAACTGATTTAAGAAAATTAATTCGCCATTTGTGTTATAAACTCCAGAACCAGAAGCCCCAGGACCATTTGTTACAAAAAAACTTGGGGCGCCATTTTTAATATAAACACCTTTAAACATGTTTTTTGAAAATGCAAACCCAGGTCAAAAGCCGCCAATTTTAGTTGTATAGTCAATTTCGCCGTTTTTTCATGATTTTTCACTAATTTTTAGTGGCGGAAACTGTTGGACATGATCTCAGAAATTAGAAAATTTTTCAAATTGACTGGTAAATCTATTCACATCGTCTTCAACAGTTTTGCCATTTGAATAACGGAAAGAAGATAAAAGTCATTTTTTATGTTTTTGGTAAAAATCAAATATACCTTTAATATCTTCTCTAAATTTAGCATGGTTAAAGTAAAATACCCCTATATCCTTGCCAAAATTGTTGAAATTTTTAGCTTCTCGAAAATATCTTCTGTGCAAATTAATGCTAAATTCACTTAATTGTCTTGAGGTAACTGGTCTTATATAGATTGAATTACTTCTTCGATTTCTATTGTTTCTTTTCATTAATTGCTCAATTTGTTTGTCATATTCAGATTTTATTCAAAATAAACTTAACATTCCAGAATTAGCTAATGAACTAAGGGTATTAACATTATCATTAAAATAAAAACGCATGAAAGGATAAGCCATTAGTTCTCAAAAAGGTCTTTGATTAACATATAAAACGTGTTTATTTGTTAAAAAAACACTTTCACCTTCGTGAGAATCAAGCAATATGGCAGTTCCGGTTGAAAACCTTACATTTCTCTGAAAAATATCTTTGTATCTTTGATCTGAATAGTCAAGTGATCTAAAACCAAAATAATCTGGTTTAAAAT
This sequence comes from Mesomycoplasma ovipneumoniae, assembly GCA_009756935.1. The sequence continues at coordinate 19,962 of VZDP01000007.1, forward strand.
TATTTTTTCGAAAACGAGGATTAAAGTAACCAAAAAGAGTTTTCCTTGCATCTTCGTTTTTAGAAAGACTGCCTGTATTTATTTTATCAAGTCAATAAATATTCAAGTTTTCATTTTTTTCGCCAAGATAATGATCGTCGTTTTCTTGTTTTATCACATTTGGTTTTAGGCCAAAAAGTTCATATGAAAAAGTATTACCTCGAGCTTTATTAGTTGCATCAAATCCGATTTTTTGAGCAGGTTTATTGTCATAATCGCTTAGTTTTGAAAATTCTAACTTTTCATTTATTATCGGTGCTTTTTCAACAGGTAAATCTTCAACAACTTGGCTTATTTCTGAATTTACCAGCGGAATTTGTTCGGGATTTGGCTCAGGTTTTTGCTCAAGTATTTGCTCAAGTTTTGGATCAAGCTCAACTTTAGGTTCAGGTTTTTGCTCAGGCTTTGGCTCAGGTTTAGGTTTAGGTTGATTTGATTTGACTAAAGATTCTAATGATGAAAAATTTAAATTGTCGATTTGACTTTTATTTAAAGACGGATTTTGAATTGTTGATATTGATGAATTTGTTAAATTATGATTATTTTTAGAAGTAGAATTTTCAGCGATACGGTTATTATTTTCACGGGTTAATGGTGAATCATTATTTGAATCATTTATTGTTTTGATATTTCCAATTGGATTCAAATTTTGAGTAATTTGTGCCAAATCATTTTTTGGAGTTTCTAACTCTGGTAAAATTTGATTTTTTGGCTGATTTTCTTCATTAATTACTGGATTTTTAGCACTTTCATCCTTATTTTTTCTATCTTGGAAAGGTATAAAATTAGTGCATGAAATTACAAAAAAATTAACCAAAAGCAAAGGTGCTAAAGATTTGAAAAATTTAAATTTCATAACTTAACCATCCTTCTCCTTATTCGACAATCAATTTATAATATATAAATTATAGCAAAAAATATGTCAAAAAAATAAATATTATTATATTTACGTTAAAGGCAAGATTATTCGATATTTAGTTAAAAATGATTAAAAAAGATTTTAAATTTTTAAGAGTTAATAATTAAAAACGGTAAGGTGATAATTAAAAGCACAAAACCAACAACAAATCCGAGAAAAATTGGCAGAATAGATAGCTCTTTTTGTTTTTGTTTGACAAAATTATAATCAATTTTTGGACTAACAGGTTTAAATCCTCGTTTTTCTAACATCCTATTTTGCGATTGAATTCGCCATTTATGATAAGAAATTGAAAAACTACTAAATAAACCAAGTCTTAATACCGTCGCAAGAACTGAAATTGAAATTGATAAAAGTCCTAAAATTGAAACTACGTCATATCAAACTTTTTCTTGAACAAAACCCATCACAAAACCAATAATAGCTAAAAATAGTGCTCAAAGAATCAAAGCTAAAATTGAACGTTTCTGGATTTTCCGTCTGAAAATAGCACTGTAAAAAAACGAAAAAATAAACATGATAATAAACCGTCGAATTTAAGTAAAATAATTTTAAATATATTATATACTAAAAATTGATTTTTTTATTTTTAAACGGTTAATAGTCAAATTATTTTTTGCCATTTTTGTAAAATGGCTGTATCATTTTAGTTTTAGCACTCACTCTTTTAGAAAAAACTGAATAAAATTATATATTTTACACATTTATAGTCTAAACAATAACAAATTTTATAATTTGGTAAAATGCTAAAAAATTATAAAAACTTTTAACCATTTTTTACTAATTATAATATAATTTTATATATTATTTAGTCATGATAGAAAATAACGATACTTACCTAGCAACAAAATTTGATCATTTTTCCAATTGAAAAAAAGAACGAAAGATTTCATTAATTTTTTCTTTACTGATTATTTCAATTACAGTTTCGCTAATCGGATATTCAATGATTGAAAACCGTAGCGAATTTGTTCTTGACAGATATTATTTTATAAGCTTTACTAATTATTTTCAAAATTTTAGTGCCTTTTTTTACTTGACCTACCAGTCAAACTTAATTTACGGAATTACCTTATTTACGTTTGTCCTTAACGCAACTCAACGAAAATTTCAAATTTTATTTGTTTTTACAGTAATTTTAACAATTGTTTTGATTGTTTTTTGATCTATATTGGCTTGAAATTTAAATTTGACTTGATCAGTTTTAGCAACAACATCAACTGTCCATTTTTTTCATCCAGTTTTTGCAATATTTGTACTCTTTTGGTATCGAAAACAATTTTCGGTTAGTAAATTAGGTTTAGGTTTTGGGGTTATTTATTCAATTTGTTATTATATTTTTTGTGTGCTTCTGTATTTTTTCACACTTAGACAATGAGTTGCGCCTGAAATTAAAAAAGTTGGAGCTCAAGAGATAAAAAATATGGTATTTTTTTACACAGGTTTAACTATTTATCCATTTGTAAATTTTTTACATCCATTTTTTTATTCAGGAAACAGCCACTCAGTTGTAATTTTGTTAAACTTGTTAATGGCTTCTTCGGTTGTTTTTCTTCCATATATGATTTCACTTTTTTATATTAATATTTTTGGAATTAAAGCAACAAATTGGCGTGTAACCCGAGAAATAAAATCGATTTATAATCGTTTAAAAGCATTTTTCTGAGTTTCCAAACCAAAAGAATAGGAGTAATTTGTTAAAAAGTGGCTAAAATTGTTGTTGGTCTTTCAGGCGGCGTTGATTCTGCGGTTAGTGCATACCTTCTAAAAAAACAAGGACATGAAGTGATTTGTGTCTTTATGAGAAATTGAGATTCTGACCTTAACAATGATTTTTTAGGTCAGAAAAATTTAGGCGATAATCATATTTGTCCGCAAGAACAAGATTGGCAAGATGCAAAAAAAGTGGCAGAACAACTAAATTTGCCAATTTTCCGTGTAGATTTTGTAAAACAATATTGAGACGAAGTTTTTAGCGACCTAATCCAAAAGTACAAATCCGGTTTAACTCCAAATCCTGACATTTTGTGCAATAAAAACATAAAATTCAAACATTTTCTTGATTATGCAATTAATGTTCATCAAGCCGATTTTATTGCAATGGGTCACTATGCAAAAACAGAAAACGGAAAATTGCTTACTCCAAAAGACAAAAATAAGGATCAAACTTATTTTTTAGGACAACTTTCAAGAGATCAGCTAAAAAAAACAATTTTTCCGCTTGGTGATTATTTAAAAACTGAAGTTAGAGAAATTGCCAAAAATTTAGAGCTAATGAATGCAACAAAAAAAGACTCAACCGGAATTTGCTTCATTGGTGAGCGAAAATTCACTGATTTTCTCCAAAATTATATTCCTGCTCAACCTGGCCCAATTGTCGATATTAACACAAATGAAATTATCGGAAAGCATATTGGAATCATGTATTTTACAATTGGACAGCGAAAAGGTTTTGGTCTAAGCGGAATGAATGAACCTTATTTTGTTGTTGGTCACAATCTTCAAGAAAAAATTTTGTATGTGGCTCCATCAAGTCAAAAAATTTGACTTGAATCAAACCAGCTTTTAGCAATTAATGCTAATTTTTTGACAGAAAATTTTCCACTTAAAAATTTAAAAGCCAAATTTCGTTACCGTCAAGAATTTGTCGAGGTTAATATTAAAATAATTGACCAAAATTCTTTTTATGTTTATTATCAAAATTATACTGCAGTAACGCCTGGCCAACAAGTTGTGATTTATTCTCAAGATCAAGTTGTTTTAGCTGGTGAAATATCACTTATTTTCCGTGATGGCAAAAAACTTGATTATTTAAGTAAATAAATCCCGAGTTTCCCAGTTTGATGAGATAATCTTAAAAAAGTGTCTGTTTTTTCGGCATTTTTAACTTAAAAAGCAAAATTATAAAATATTTAAACTACCTTTTTTAGTTAAAACACTAACAAAAATCATAAAAAAACAACTACTATTTAAACTCAATGCAAATAGAAAACTCGTTTTTATTTACATTGAGCCTAAAAAACATATGAAGTTTTGAAAGAACAATAATTAAAAGCAATAAATTTGTAGATTTCTAAACGGTCAAATTTAAGGCATTCCATCATATTTAAAAATATAATGGATAATCCGCGCTGTCTGATTTTTTTTAGACAAAAAACATAACTCATTCCTCCCTAATTCAATACCAAATTTATTAATTATTCTTAAGTGAGTGTTATTATAACATAATTTTATTTTAGACCAAGCATTTTTTTTTTTTTTTTGCAAATGGTTAAATTTAAATTAATAAAAATTAAGGTTTTAGCGTAAAAAAACACGGATTTACGGTTATTTTTTCATATTCGTATTCAATGAAAAGTTAATTTTAGCCATCAAACTGTGAAATTCAGGAGGAACTTATTTTTGTCCAACTGCAAATTGAATAAAAAAACCTATAAATTCATAGGTTTTTTTATTCAATTTTACTTTTTATTAGCTCTCAAAATTCTTCTTCGGAGATTCTTTTAACACCTAATTTAATTGCTTTTTCTATTTTTGATCCGGTCGATTCGCCTGTTACCAAATAAGCAGTTTGTTTTGTTATTGATGTATGAAAATAAGCACCTGTTTGTTCGATGATTTTAACAAATTCGTGTCTTGGTTTGGATAATTTGCCCGAAATTGCAAATGATGTCCAACCAATTAAAGACGGTGAAATAGTTGGACTTTTGAAATCAAAATTCACCTTTTCAAGACAGTCAAGTAGTTTTTGATTTTCCTCATTATTAAAATATTCAGTCAATGAATTAATTATAACAGGGCCAAAATCATTTTGATTTTTTAGTATTCCAAAATTTAATTTTCTTAATTCAGAAATATTTTTAGCATATCTTGCAAGAATTTTAGCGGCTTTTATTCCAACATTTTTTATTCCTAAACCAAAAATTAACCTATGAAAATCGATGTTTTTTGCTTTTTCAACTTCATTAAGCAATTTAATTACTGACTTAATTTGTAAAGATGGAACACGTTTATTTTCTGAATTTAATTGACTTGGTTTAAATTCAGAATAAATTTTTTCAAGGTTGTTTTTAAGGTCAAAAATGTCACAAATATTAGAAATAATTTTTTTATCTAATAGTGTTTGAATTCTTTTTTCTGCTAAAGTTTCAATATTTAAAGCGGCTTTTGATGAAAAGTGAACGATTTTTTGAAGAATTATGCCAGGACAATTTTTGTTTTGACAAAATTGGTCAATTCCTGATTCACTAAAAACTAGTTCAGACTGACATTTAGGACAGTTTTTTGCAATTGAAAAGTTAGTTTTTTCATGGTTTTCAACACTTCCGATAATTTGCGGGATAATTTCGCCCGCTTTTTTAACAAAAACATCAGACATTAAATTTAATTTTAGATTTTCAATATAAGAATAATTAGGCAAAACAGCCGAAGAAATAAGACTACCGCCAAGATTTACGGGTTCAATTTTGGCATTATATGTGACTTTTCCCGTTCTGCCAATTGTGGGAAAAATTTCTAGAAGTTTAGTTTTTGCAACGTCATCTTCAAATTTAAAGGCAATAATACTGTGAGGAAATTTTGAAGTAAAACCTAACTGATCATAAAGCAAAAACTCATTAATTTTGATAACAACGCCGTCAATATTGTAATTTAGTTGCTCTCTTTTTTTTTTAATTTGGCCAATAAAGTCAAAAACATCGTTTAAATTCTTACATTCTTTTTGAAAATCATTAGTTTTAAAACCTAATTTTTTTAAAAAAGCGATTGCCTCTGACTGTCTAAAAATTTTATGTTTTTCTGGTTCAACAAGTGTATAAAAAAACCCGCTTAAAAATGAAAAATCTTCGCTAGCTGAATCTTTTTGGTTCTTTTTATATCGTCTAAGAATTCCACTTGCGGCATTTCGAGGATTTTTGAAGACATTTGTCTCAGTTTGTAAACTTTCAAAGGCAAAATTATCTATGTAAATTTCTCCTCTTATTTCAAGGTCATCAAAATAATCTATTGTTTTAGGGATAAATTCATCCTTAATTTTAAGGACATTAACTAAAACATCCTCGCCAAAAACACCATCCCCACGAGTTAGTGCTTGAATAAGTTGGCCATTTTTATAAATTAGCGAAAGTGAAATTCCGTCAATTTTTGGCTCGACAAAAAAAGTTACATTTTCTAAAATTACCATTGCTTTTTGGGCTCATTTTTCAAGTTCAGATTTTGTATGAGCCTTGTTGAGCGATAACATCGGAACTGAGTGTTTAATTTTGGCAAATTTTGAAGTAATTTTGCTGCCAACTTGTTGGCTTGGCGATGAATTAAGTTCGTCTAAAGTAAAAAGATAGTAATATTTTTGCTCCAAATTTATTAATTCTCTCAGCTTTTTGTCGTAAATTAAATCATCAACAAGCGGATTTTGCAGTTGATAGTAATGATGATTTCAAGTTTCAATTTGCTTTCTTAGCTCAAGAATTTCATTGCGAATTTTAGAATTATTTTCCATGATTAAATTTTTTGATTAGTATAGAGTCATCAAAATGGAAGGCGCGAAATTGGAATAATATTCATTTCCATTAAAACTGTTAAAGTAATGAGGGCAATAAAAATAAGGGCAAAAAGATAATCAAGCTTGTTAAAAACTAGACGGCGATAACGGCTTCTTTTTGCATAAACATCATAACCACGGACATCCATAGCATTAGAAAGATCTTCAGCCCGTGAAAAAGCAAGTACAAAAAGTGGAATTACTAAAGTTATTAATGATTTAACTTTATCCTTAATTTTTCCGTGTTTAAAATCAACACCACGTGAAGACTGAGCTTTCATAATTCGGGTTGCCTCAAGTAACAAAGTCGGAATAAAACGAATTGCGATTGAAATAATCATTGCAATTATATGGGTCGGAATGAATAAAAGTTTTAAAGGTAAAATTAAATCCTCAATTGCACGGGTTAGTAAAAATGGTTTTGTTGAATAAGTTAAAATTGTAGTTGAAATTATCATTCCATAAATTCGAACTGCTAAAACTAGTGAGCGAATTATGCTAACAGTTCCAATTGAAAATTTTATATTTCCAAATAAAACGGTCGGCTTAACTAAATATCAAGAAATAAAATGCGTTGTTTCTTCAGGATTTAGACCTAAAACTTTATATTTAGGCATTTCATTATCAGATGAAATGCCTAAAATTACATTAATATTTCGGTGATCAATAATAAAACCGTAAATTATTAGCATAATTATGAAAATGATTATTGGCATTTTCATTAAAGTGAAAATTTGCTTAACTCTCTTTGTTGTTATATAGAAAAAAACAAGTGAAAGTAAAAGCAGAATTGAAATTGTCGCTAAATGGGTAGTGACAAAAAAAAGCACAGCAAAAAGAATGTTAAAGGCTATTTTTAGTCGGGGGTCCATTTTATGAATTATTGTGTTTCTTGGGACATATTTAGCAACACTAATTTGCATTTTTTTCCTTTTTTATTAATAGATTAATTTGACTAATCAATTCGTCAATTGACTTGACTTTCGAAATTGGATATCCTATTTTTACTAATTTTTCACGAAAATTTAGTAAATTTGTAGGTAACATTTCATTTTCAATAAGAAATTGATTATTATCTAAAATAGGATAAGTTTCACCATCGTATATAATTTTACCATCTTTAAAAAAAATACAACGTTTTGTTCACTCTAAAACACTGTCAAGATCATGAGTTGCTAAAATGATTGTCTTTCCTTTTTTGTGAAGAGTGTCCAATATTTCAAGCATTTTTACTGAACCCTGAGGGTCAAGACCTGCCGTTGGTTCATCAAAAAAAATTATATCCGGATCCATTGCTAAAATTCCGGCAATTGCAACTCTTCGTTTTTGGCCACCTGAGAGTTCAAAAGGTGATTTGTCTAAAAAAGTCTCATCAAGACCGACTAGTTTTATCATTTCAGCTGCTTTTTTCTTGGCTTCTTCTTTGTTTACTCCCATTGAAACAGCACCAAAAATAATATCTTTTTCAATAGTTTGTTCAAAAAGTTGGTATTCAGCAAATTGAAAAACCACTCCAACTCGACGGCGAATTTGGTTTATAAATTTAAACTTTGATTTTAAAAATCTCGGTCTTTCAACAACTAATTTTTTTTCAGTTTTTGCTTCTTGATCAAAATAAAAATACTCAATTTGACCTTTATCAGGGAGCAAAAGAGCGTTCATATGTTGGATAAAAGTCGTTTTTCCTGAGCCAGTTTGACCTATTATTGCGATAAATTCACCTTGATTAATTTCAACAGAGACATTGTCAAGCGCTTTTATTTCAATTGGTAATTTTTGGTCGTAAATTTTTACGATATTTTTTGCTTTAATTTTCATAATTGTTCCAGCAATTCATTTTCATCATAGGTCGGACTAATAAAATCAAGGTTTTTTGAAATTTTATAAATAAAAGGCGAGTCAATTTTGGCTTTTTCAATTATTTCATCATTATTTAAAATTAATTTTGGATCACCTTTTGCAATAATTTGGCCTTTTGCAAAGACAACAACTTCATCGGCCAAAATCGCTTCGTTCATATTGTGCGTTATTGAAATCAAAGTCTTACTTTTATCTTTGCGGAGGTCATCTAAAATTTTAACAACATCACTTTTTCCTTTTGGATCAAGCATTGAGGTTATTTCGTCAAAAATTATTATTTGCGGATTTAGGGCTAAAACTGAGGCAATAGCAACTCTTTGCTTTTGACCGCCAGATAAAAATTGCGGCTCGCGCTCGAGATAAGATTGCATTTGTACTTTTTGTGCCAATTCTGCAATAATTTTGGGCATTTTTTTTGGATCTTCGTTAATATTTTCCAAACTAAAGGCAATATCGTCCTCAACTGTTGCCCCGACAAATTGATTATCTGGGTTTTGAAAAATAATGCCGATTTTCTTTCTAATTTTAGGTAAACTTTCTTTATTTAATAAAATTGAATCAACTTCAACTGTTCCTTTTTGCGGTTTAGCGATTCCGGAAATAATTTTAGAAAATGTCGACTTTCCTGATCCATTGTGGCCTAAAATTGCATAATATTTGCCTTTTTCAAAAGTTAGACTAACATCTTTGAGCGCTAATTGATTCATATCGTTAGTGTAACTAAAGGAAATATTTGTAACTTTTATCATTTTTTTATTTTATTCCTTTTTGTTTGGATCAAAAATTGCAACAAAAGGTCAATTTCGATATTTTTCCTGATAATCAAGTCCATAACCAACAAGAAAAGCATCAGGAACTTCAAAGCCAAAATAATCAGGTTCAATATCAGTTTTTCTTTTTTCTCTTTTATAAAATAAAGTAATTATTTTTAGTGATTTCGGTTTTTTTAATTTTAAATGTTCACTAATTTTTGTCAAAGTTATTCCTGAATCAAAAATATCGTCAATTAAAATAACATCTTTATTTTCAATTTTTAGGTCAATATCGGTAACAACTTTCAATTCGCCACCTGATTGTGTGCCACCAAAATAGGATTTGGCAATTATGCAATCGACCATTGAATCAATTTTGATTTGCTGAATTAAATCAGTAAGAAAAATTAATGAACCTTTAAGAACAGCAACAAAAACAATTTCTTGTGAATTTTTATAGTTTGAATTTATTCACTTTGCAATCTCATCAATTCTAGTTTTAATTTGTTTATTGTCAAACAAAATTTTTACAATATGTTTGTTAATCATTTTAACCCGTCTTTTTAAAATATTTTAATCTAAAATTTTACACTATTTTTCGAAAAATTTTCATATTTATTTGCTTTTAACTTTGGCTTTTCATCGTTTTTTAGCCTTAAAACCATAGTGAATTCACCTTTGGTAGAATTTTGAAGTTCAGCTAAAACTTTTAAAGGCGAACCAATAAAATATTTTTGATGAATTTTAGTCATTTCCTTAACAAGAAAAATTTCGACCTTGTCGCCATAAAATTCATTAATTACTTCAAGAATATAAATTAATTTATATGGTGAAACATAAAAAATATAACTATAATTTTGTATAAAATGCTCAATTTGTTTAATTATTTGCTGCTTTTTTGAGTTAAAAAAACCCATAAAAACTAACGGTAAATCAAAACCAGAAAGAACAAAAGCGCCAACAAAAGCACATGCACCAGGTAAAAAATCAACTTCGACATCGTTTTGGTGGGCTCATTTTATCAAAATTTGACCCGGGTCGCTAATTGAAGGGGTGCCTGCATCTGACATTAGAATAATGTTTTGGTTAGTTAAAAATATGTCAGACATTTTGGTGATAGTTGATTTTTCATTAAATTTGTGATAGGAAATTAACTTTTTATCTTTAACTTCCAAAAAATTTAATATTTTTTTGGAAGTTCGGGTATCCTCGCACAAAATTAAATCAGCTGATTTTATTGCTTGAATTGCTCGCAGAGTTATATCTTGTAAATTTCCAATTGGAGTTGCTATAACTGTGATTTTTGCCATAATTTTAAGTTAAAATATTATTTAGACGAACTAAAAAGCCCGATTTTTGAATATTAAAGTTTGCATTTGTTTCAAGTGACGAAAGAAATTTTTTAAATGTCTGATTAATCCTTACCATTTTTTCAGAATCCAAATCAAAAAAATTCCCTTTTTTAGCGTCTTTTTTGTTAGGACCAGAATTATTTAAAAAAAATTGTTTAAAATGAGCGGTTATTATCTGAAGAAAAATAAATGAGTTTTCTTTTGTTAAAACTTGATTTAAAAATAGTAAAAAATCAAATTTTGATTTAGTTAAATTATTTAGTAATGACTTTAATTTATCTAAATCCGAATCGCTAATGCCCTTAATAGCCAAAGTTGCTTGATCAAAATTGGTGAAAATATTTGCATATATAGCATTATAAGGCGATTTTTTTCATGTATCTAACTTTTTTTTGAGTTCGTTTTTTCTATTTAAATCATTGAAAAGAAATATTTGACAACGAGAAACAATAGTCGGAATAATTAAGTCTGAAGAAAAAGAAGTTAGTAAAAAATATGTATTCAAAGGAGGATCTTCTAAAATTTTTAGAAATGAATTTAGTACAGAAATATGGGCATTTTCAATGTTTTTTATTAGGAAAATTTTTGAATTATCGCCATAAAGAGAGGAAAAATACAACTTGTTTACCTCTTCTAAAAATTCTGTTTTTGAAAGGCGATTATCTGCAAAATCATGTTGAAAAATTTGTGGTTTTTGACTAAATATCTCTAAAAATTCAGCTATTTTCTCATCTAGAAAATCTGAGTAACTCGAAACAAGTAAAATTGCATGTGGAATTGTTTTAGTTTTTGACAAATTATCGAGAAAATGGCGCCAATTTGTCGTAATTTGCTTCATAATAGCTCTCAAAAAAATTAATTATATCTGTTAAAACATGATCATAATCGCCATTACCGTCAATTTTAATGAAATTTTTTCTTGTTTTTAGTAAATATTCATATCCTTTAATAACTTGTTTATAAAATTCCTCGCCGCGATTTTCAAGACGGTCTCGCTTTTCATTTCGATAAATTGCCATTCGCTCGCGTGATTTTGAAATTTTAACATCAAGGAAAATTGTAAGATCTGGAAAAGTTTTTTCAGAAATTAAACTGTTCAAATCAAAAACTAAATCTGGGCTTAAATTATTTCCAAACCCTTGATATGCAATCGAAGAATCAATGTAGCGATCACAAAGAACAATTTTCCCAGATTTTAAGGCTGGCCAAATTACTTGTTCAAGATGAATTCTTCTCGAAGTTGAAAATAAAAGCATCTCAACATATGGGCTAATTTGATTTTTTTTATTAAGTAAAAACTCGCGGATTTGCTGTGCTTCCTGCGAATCATTGCCGCTATATGGTTCAAAAGTTGTAAGAATTTCTTTTTCTGGAAATTTAATTCTCAAATACTTTGCAAACAAATTCATAACGGTTGATTTTCCGCTTGCATCGATCCCTTCAAAACTTATAAACATATTATTTTTCCATTTCTTGACGATTTTCGAGTGCCTGATTTAAGGTTATATTGTCAATATAATCAATTGCCGCCCCAAAAGGAATGCCAGTAGCTAGCCTAGTAATTTTTGATGAGGATAAAAACTTGTGTTTTGCAAGATAATTTGCAAAAATTCAACCTTCCATTGTTGAAGAAAGAGCAATAATAATTTCACTTTTTTCATTAGCAAGGTCTGCAAGTTTTTTTATTTGCAAGTCATGATTTTCGAGCTTTTTGATATCATATTTGCCAAAAACAAAATACTTGCCATCATATTTTCCTAGTTTTTCAAATTTTGTGACCATTTCAGAATTTTCAACCACTAATATTTTAAAAGAACGCTGAAAATCAAGGCATATTTGGCAAACTGAATTAGCATTTAGATATCCGCATCTTTCACAATATTGAAGATTTCGTTTTAAATTATAAATTTGCTCGACAAATGTCTCAATCTGACTGAGCGGGGTATCGATTAGAGAAAATAAAATATTTGTGGCTTGTTTTTTTGTGATTCCGGGAACTTTCCTTAATTGGTCAACTAGTTTTTCAAAATTTTCATCTACCATGATTCAAAATTAATGTGATTGAGTTGGAGCAATTTTTTCATTTTCTTCTCTAATTTTCAACAAAGCTTGATTTAATGTAATAGAAATTAAATCTTCTAATGTTTCAATATCGTCTTTGTCGACTAAAAATGGAGCAATTTTTAACTTTTTTAACTCAAATCCTCCTGAAATAGTCAGCGAAATTCCTTGATTTTCAAAGTCAAAATCTGTTTTTTCTAACAAATCTTTTTTTACTTTGTGATCTTTTTGCATTTTTTGAGCTTCTTTTAATAATTTTTGAAGATTCATTTTTTTCCTTTCTCTTATTTAAATAAATTATATAAACTATTTTAAAAAGTTTAAAAATTTTTATTCATCAAAGAATAATTTTTGTAAATCTGCCTTAGAAATAGTGCGTTTTTTTGGTTTTTCAAAAGGTTTTAGCACAATTTTTTCACCGCGCGCTCTCATTTCATTTGCCCTTTTCTTTGTTTCTTCAACAAGATTATTACTCATGGCAAAGCCGTAGATATCCTGACCAAAAACGGTTTTTAATAATTGGTTGACTACATCGCCTTCTTTTTCCATTTTCTCAATTAGTAATTCTTCATATTCTGGATTTTTGGTAATAAAACACACAAAATTAGATGTTAATGTAAGAATTTCTGCATGCTTTAATACTCCAACAGTATCTATGAAATCTAAACTATACTGAAAATCTAACAAATTTTTGCTCCATTTTTTGCGTAAATCGAAATAAATTTCGCGGTTTTCCTTATAAAAATTTCTTCCCAAAACTATAAGATTAAATGCCTCATCAACGGACAAATAATCATTTGGCAGATTATTTTTTAAAAATTTATTTACGTATGAATTTCTATCAACTGAAAAATTATTGTCATTTTCTTCGCTTTTACTAAAATATGATGTTTGATTATTTGTTTTTGGTCCTGAATTAATCGAGTTAACATTTTTTTTGACAGTTTCATCAGTTTTTTTATCATTAGAATTTAAAAATGAGTTTGAAAAATCGATGTTTTCAGTCGAATTCAAATTTGAATTTTCAGTTTTATTTAAAAAATTACTTTGATAACTAGCGGCGTCGGGGTCTAACAAAGGATTAAAAGCATTGTCCCTGTTTTTAAAATTATCACCTGTTTTATTGCTTTTTTGACTTTTTAAGATTTTTGTCTCTAAATTATTTTTGATTTTACGGTCAAAACTTCTTCCAAAATCAAAATCATCGCTACCATGCAAATCTAAATCGCCTTCATCATCGTCTTCAAGAATTGGATCATCATAATCAAATAAATTATGGGTATTTGTTTTTTGACTCAAATTATAATTTGAGTCAAAATTTTTATCACGGACAGTAACAAACTCTAATTTTTTTGGTGGTTTTTGCTCTTTTTTGATGTTTTCTTCACTTTCTTCAGTGTCGATTTTTAGCTCTTCTTTTGGTTTTTCAGCAAATTTTTCTGAATTTTCTAAAACGGTTTGGCTTTTTTCTTGCAAGTTTTCCTTTTTAAAAGCAAGAATTTTCATAACTAAAATTTCAAGCGCTAAACTTTGAAACTTATCATGGTTAATATCTTTTAGAGTTGAAAAGCCAATATCTAAAAATTTAAAAGCAAAATCATGGCTAATTTTTAACTTTTCCAAATCAGAAGTTGAATAAATTTCAATTAAGTCTTCTTCTTGAGTTTTTTCTCAAATAATTCACTCTTTGACTAAATTTATTAATGACTCAAGTAAAATTTGAAAATTTTTGCTTTGCAATAAAAGTTTATCTAATAAATCAAAGGCTTTTTGGGACTGTGCTAAAAAAAGAACGTTTATAAATTCAACAAGTTTTTCACTTGAAACTAGTCCAAAAAGTTCTTCAACACTTGTTTTACTCAAAAAGTTGTTGCCAAAAATTACCGCCTGCTCAAGAATTGAAATTGCATCCCGCAAACTGTTGTGACTTAATAAACACACGGATTTTAGGGCTTCTTCTTCGTATTCTACGCCTTCATATTCTAAAATTTGTGAAAGTCTTTGTGAAATTTGCTCTTTATTTAGGCCAAGAAAATTATATCTCTGGACTCTTGAGAGAATTGTCAAAGGGATTTTGTGAACTTCGGTAGTTGCTAAAATGAAAATAATATGACTTGGCGGTTCTTCTAGAGTTTTTAAAAATGCATTAAAAGCTGAAGTTGAAAGCATATGAACCTCATCTAAAATATAAATTTTATATGGGCTAACCTGAGGTAAATTAATAGAATTTTCAACAATTTCACGGATTTCTTTAACGCCATTGTGTGAAGCAGCGTCCATTTCGACTATATCAATAGAATTATTTATATTTTTAAGGCAATTTTGACACGGGTCAACAGAATTTTGCTCTTTGTGAGTGCAATTTATTGCATTTGCAAATATTTTTGCAAGTGAAGTTTTTCCAGTACCTCTTGGCCCTGAAAAAAGATAAGCGTGAAAAAACTTTTTTGATTTAACGATGTTTTTTAAACTTTCAACTAAATATTGTTGGCCAACAACATCAGAAAATTTAGTAGGTCGATATTTTCGATATCAAGCTACATATTCATTTGTATTTTTCATATTTCTCCAAGATTTTCAAAAAAAATCCTTTATAATTTTTAAATTTAATTTTTAAAAATAAAAGTATACTTAAATAGTTTATAATTATAAATTATAATAAAATAAAATAAAAAACACACTTTATATAATTTAAGGATTTTTAGATGTCAGTTTCATTTAACAAGGAACAAAACTCAGCTCAAAAGAAATGTCCTATAAACGAAAGATTTGTATTTAATTTTCGAATTTTAAGCTATTCCTTTCGGAAATTAGAAATTTCAGTTGAAGGTCTTGATAGAACAATCGATTACAATTCAGAATATTTTTTTTGGTTTGTTGAAAATTTAATCTACTTTTTATCAAAAAACAAGTATGCGCTTCGTTGAGATTATGAAAAAATAACACTTTTTAATTTAGAAAATTTACAATTAGCAGAAAATCTTGATGATTTTAAATCAAAATTCAAATTAATTACAACTTTTGATTTAGAACATAACTAGAATATGGAGGAAATATGAAGATTTATACTACTAAAAAAACAAGCCCATTTTACACGTTAGTTTGCGAGGAACTAATTCTAAAAGATGACCAAAATCAGGACGATATTTTATATTTTTACCAGCATAATAATGCAATAATTATCGGAAAAAATCAAAATATTTACGAGGAAATTAAGCTTGACGAGGTTGAAAAGCAGAGAATTGAAATTTACCGTCGACTTTCTGGAGGTGGTGCTGTTTATCACGATTTAGGAAACATTAATTTTTCATTTATAACTAAAAAACAGAATCACAGCTATCAAAAATTCTTAACACCAATTATAGAATTTTTTAAAACTTTTGGTTTAGATGCTGAATTCAAAGGTAGAAATGATCTAATAGTTAATGGCGCAAAAGTTTCAGGAAATGCTCAAATAATTTACAAAGATAGAATTGTTCACCATGGAACAATTCTATTTAATGCTAATTTAGCAAAATTAGGCCAAGTTTTAAAGCCAAATCGATTAAAAATTGAGTCCAAAGGAATAAAATCTATCCGTCAACGAGTAACAAATATTTTACATGAAATTGAAGAACAAATGGAAGATTCTGAGTTTATTTCAAGACTAATCACATTTTTTGAAAATAAATATCAAACAAAAGCACAAGATGTTGAAACTTATTTTCAAGATCGAATGATATCTGAAAATGATTTTCAAGAAGTTCAAACCTTAAGACAATCTAGAGAGTGAGTTTTTGGCTCAAATCCTTATTTTAGCTATGAAAATATTGCCCGAACTAGTGGCGGAACTTTAAAAGTGCTTGCAAATATTGAGAAAAATCACATTGTTAAAATAAAGTTTGAAGGTGATTTTTTATCTCAAAGATCAGTTGAAGATATTCAAGAAATTTTAGAAAATAAAGAATTTACTAGATCAATTATAGAATCACAACTTCTACAGATTACAAATCTTGATGAATATTTTGGCGCAATTCCTCTTAATGAAATTTTGGATACAATTTTTGGAAGCTAATTATTAATGATAGTTCATTCTAAAATTACTGTTGAAAATGAGGATATTTTTTATTTTTTAGAAGAAACTGGAAAGCAAAAAATACTATTTTTACACGGTTTTAATTCAAGTCATAATTTCATTTTTCAACTTAAAAAGAAGCAAAATCGTAGCTATGACATTGTTTCATTTGATTTCCCCGGTTGTGGTCAGAGCACTAATAATAATGAAATTAATGTTAAAAATTACCAGAAAATTGCAGCTAGTTTCATTAAAAAGCTCAATTTAGATATCCAAATTGTAATCGGTCACTCGCTTGGCGGAGCTATTGCTCTTTATATTTTAAGTCAAAATTTAGCAAAAAAAGCAATTTTAGTTGCTCCACTCAATCCTTTTATTTTAGATAAAAATTCCCAAAGCGAAGCTGAAAAATTATCGAATTGGCTTTTGCCTCAAGACATTATATCTGCAACAGATAGTCTTGAACATTTAGTTTTTACTGATAAATTTAGTTATAAGAAAAATTTAGCAAAAAATGCTATTAATTTTCTTGAAAATGTAACAAAAAAAAGAGAAATTTTTAGAAAGATTGTTTTTGAAGAAATCTTTAACTTGGAATGGCTGAAAACCGAATTGTTACCACTTTACCAGCAAAATAATAATTATTTTTTAATTGCTGGTGTTGAAGACAATTTTGTGCCATTAGAAAGTCTTCGCAAAGTTTCTGAAAATTTTAATAAAAATCTTATAAAATTTGAACAAACTGGTCATGCAGTTTTTTTCGAAAGAAGTGATGAAATTAACACTGAAATTGAAAAAATTGTAGAAATTTAAGCTTGAAATCCGTCTCTTATTTTTTCAGCATCTTCTTTTCCAAAGCTTCCCAATTTGTTGGCAAAATTGACTTTTTAGTGAATATAAATACAAAAAATAACGGTAAATCCGTGTTTTTTGACGCTAAAATATTAGTTTTTATTATTTTAAAGTTGACCGTTTGCAAAAAAAAAAAAAAAATCCTTGGAATAAAATAAAATTAGGTTATAATTAGACTCACTAAGAATAAATTAATAGTTTTTTAATATTGAATTACGGGGGAATTAGTTATGTTTTTGTCATAAAAAAATCAAATAGTGCGAATTATCCATTATATTTTTAAATATGATGGAATGCCTTAAATTTAACCGTTTAGAAATCTATATAAATTTAGGGCTTTTAATTATTGTTCTTTCAAAACTTCACATATTTTTTAGGCTCAATGCAAATGAAAACGAGCTTTCTATTTGCATTGAGTTTAAATAGTAGTTGTATTTTTTTATGATTTTTGTTGTTTTTCCTAAATTGATGTTTGCTTGTGTTTTAAAATAGGTAATTAACTTTTGCCAAAAAAGTTAAAAAAGTGCCCAAAAACTGGACACTTTTTAAGATTACTCATCAAACTGGGAAACTCGGGAAATTCTAGAAATTTAAGCTTGAAATCCATCTCTTATTTTTTCAGCAATTTCCTTTGATGCTATTTTTTCAATAACTTTAAATGCAAATTCAGCTGAAGATGAGGCATTTCTGGCTGAAATATAATTTCTATCAACTGTAACTAAATCGTTTTTTCTTGTTGGTATGTCTGAATTTGTTTCATCAGGGTATGAACTAAATTCATAATTTGGCGCTAAATTATGCTCAAAAATAGCATTTGGCGCATCACAAATTGCAAAAACATCCTTGTTTTGGGCGAAAAAATCACCGATTAATTTGATTGCTGGCTCACAAGTTCGAAGATATTGGGCAGCAACTCCGCCTGGTATAAAAATTGCATCAAATTCATCAGATTTTCAATGATTTTTGGCCTCAATTTGAACAACTCCAAATTGCCCTGTTACTATTTTGTTTTCAGGATTATAAAATTCAATTTTATCGTATAAATCGGCCTTTTTTATCAAAGAAACAAAAGTTGTAAACTCGATATCCTGAAAATAAAAAAATGCAAGTATAATATTATTATACCATACGTTGCATTTTTATCTTCGATTTAGGAAATTGTACCATAAAAAATCTATGGTACAATTTTATTCATTAAAAATTTATCTATAAAATCTAATTAAAATAAGGCTTTAAAACTTCTGGATTTTTTTTAAATCTTAAATAACTAAGTTATCATTAAAGACCTCTAAAGCGGATTTTCAATTAAAAATTTCCCTAGGCATTGAGTTAATTTTACTTATAGTATTTTGTAAATCATCATCACTAATTAGGTTAAAATCAAAACCTTTTGGATAAAACCTTCTAATTAATCCGTTGGCATGCTCATTGGAACCTCTTTGAAATGAAGCATATGGTTCTGCTTTATAAATTATTACTTTTAATCAATATGCCAATATCGCAATTTCCTCAAATTCAATCCCATTGTCACAAGTGATAGTTTTGATATGTAAATTATTTTCATTTGCAAGATCTTTGATGGCTTTATTGATGGTTCTGGGATTTTTGTTTCGCACTTTTTTAGCAAATAATTTTCTAGTTTTTCTTTCTACTAAAGTTAAGATATTATCATGTCCGCTAGCCTTTTTGCCAACTACTAAATCTAGCTCTCAATGTCCAAAATCTTGCCTAGAATCTATGGATTTATCACGTGCTCAAATGGGTTTTACATAACCTTCTGGAACTAATCTTTGCACGGCATTTCTGGTTCTTTTTCCGCCTTTTTTGTAATATTTTCTGAGTCTGTCACTCCTAACTAATACCCATTTATTAGTTTTAATTCAGTTAAAAACAGTCTTTAAAGATGGTCTTTCAATGTCGGGAAAATTTTCTGCTATATAAAAATATGTCGCCTTAACTCCGTGGACTTTTTTGTCATATTTTACTGCAAAAATTTTGCTAAATTCCTCATATTTTCCTAACACAACAAATCTAAAATAATACCTATGATAATATCTTTTTCGCCTTTTTGTTATTGCCAAATTAGCTTCATAAATTCCATATTCATTTAAATTTCTTTTAATTTCTCTTGAGACAGTTGAGGGTGCAACATTAAGTTGCTTAGCAATAAATCTAATACTTTTGTTCTGCTGCAATAAAAACTCAATTTTTACTAAATCTTCAAAACTAAAATGTTTAAATTTTCTTTTTTCCATGATACTCCAAGAATAAAAAAATGCAAGTATAATATTATTATACCATACGTTGCATTTTTATCTTCGATTTAGGATATATATATATATATATATATATATATATATAGTTAACATTAATAAAACCCAAGCAAAAAGGATTTCTAATGTCTAGGATTAAGGTGTTAGAAACCTTTTCTGGAATTGGGGCGCAAGCAAAAGCTATTGCTAATTTTGAAAAAGGCAAGAAAAAATTTTTTGAAATTGTTGCCACAGTTGATTGAGATGCTCGATCAACTGTGGCAACAATTTCAAAAAATTTTTATGTTTTGTCTGATGTTGATAAAATTTTAAAAGAAAATCAACTTAGTTCAGCAGAAAAAATAAATTTTTTTTTAAAAAAATTTGAATTGTCGCTAGATTCAAAAAGACCTTCACAAATAACAAGAAAAGATTTAACTTTTAAAAAAATTCTTGTGGCTTCAATTATAAAAAGCAATAATTTAGGTTCAATTACAAATTTAAATGTTGAAGAAATTAATCGCTTAGCGCCTAATTTTGTCACTTATTCTTTCCCTTGCCAAGGCCTTTCGATTGCTAATAAGGGTCGTGCTAATGGTATTTTTGATAAAAATTCAACAAGTTCGCTTATTTGAAATGTTTATTCACTAATTAAGGGAATGAAAGTTAAGCCAAAGTATCTTTTAATGGAAAATGTACCTAATTTAATATCAAAAAAATTTATTAATCAATATGAAAAGTGAAAAGAAACTTTGGAAAACGAAGGTTATAAAACTTTTACTGCAACATTAAATGGACTCAATTTTGGTTCAATTCAAAAAAGAAATCGAGTTTTTGCCATTAGTTTTCTAAAAGAAATAAAAACACCCTTTGAAAGCGACTTAGAATTTGAAAAATATATCTTAAATTTAGGTCAAGATATTTCGTCCAATTTGGATAAAAGGAAGAAAATTTTTCAATCGATTTTTAACTTTGATTCAAAAAATAGTGAAAATACTGGGTTTTTAATTAATGCTACTCCGTCCCGAATTAGGATGGTTGAAAAGGTTGAAAAAATTAATGAGTCAAAAAATTTTATTATTAGAACCTTGACAACCAAGCAAGATAGAAATCCAAACACCGGGATTATTAAATTCGAAAATAATTTAGAAAAAAAACTAAACTATCGTTTTATCTCAAATCGTGAAGCTTTTAGATTAATGGGTTTTGAAAATAGTGACTTTGAAAAGCTCGGACCTTTAATTTCAAAAAATATATTAACAAAAGAATCATTATATCGCCAAGCCAGGAAATTCTATTATAGTAACAATTTTAGAAGCGCTAATAAATTTAATTTATAAGATTGACAAGGAGAATTATGGCGAAGAAAAAAGTTAATAAAAATGGAAATAGTGCAAAAAATAATAACTTAAAGCCATGAAAAATTGGTACTGCTATATTTATATATATCCAACCTTTTATAGAAGATTTAGGTCCAACAATCAATAAAAAGCATTTAGATTATAAAGTGGAAGATAATAAGAAAATAGTTCCTTGCTCACAATTTGCACACAAAAAAATTACTACTAAAGATTGAAAGCGAGAAAAACACATATCCTGGTCAACGTTTTGACAACGTGTTGCCATACTTGAAAGTCTTCAAATTGTATCTATAAATAAAAAAAAATGATCCTCCTCTTATTAGACTTAAGATTAACAAGGATTTAACCAATTTTTACAAACAGAATCGCGATGAATGAGATGGAAATTCAACTTTTAGGCATAATCATATTAAAAATATCGCCTTAGATTTATTTGAAAAATTTATATCTTCATTCAAAAAAGCAAACAAAGCAATTGATAAAAAATTAAATTCAATTTGTTTTAATTTACTTTTATCTTTTGATGCTTTGTATCTTAATAGCAAATATAAAGAAATTTTAGTAAAAAACAGTGGTAAAAATGATGATGTTATAAAAGGTGCTATTGAAAGTTTTGGTAGCCTTTGAATACCAATAATGGAAGATATAAAAAATGATCAAGAAAGAAACAGCCTCATAAGCAAAATAGAAAATTATCTACAAAAAACAATAGAAATTTTAGAAAAGGGTGAAATTAATAATTCCCAAAATTTAGTAGTCGATAGTAAAATAAAAAATAATGAGTCTAAATTCATTAACACAGAAGATTTAGAAATAAAAGACGAAAAACTAAATAAAAATAATAGCGAAGTTCTTGATATGAAAGATGAATTTGAGTTTGTTGATGTGAAAGATGAAAATGAACAAGTAAATGAAGATGATGAACCAATAAAAAGTAAAACTTCTATAGATAAAATCTTGATTAATGAAATAATGAAGGCTGAAATAAAAAATGATTATATCAAAAATGATAATAATATTAATTTAGTCAGAGAAAAAAGCAAAAATGTGTCTTCAGAAACAATAACAGTGCAAGAATATTTACAAAAATTTCATGAATACAAAATCTATTTACCTTTTTTTCAAAGAAATTATACTTGAGATCCTGGTCTAATAGCGAATTTTTTTGACCTAATTTTCAAGGAATTCGATACTAATGAAAATTTTTTGTTTTTAAACACGATTATTTTTGCAGAAAAAAAAGCAAGCGAGGGGTTTTGAATTGTTGATGGCCAGCAAAGAACTGTTTCTATTCTCTTAATTTTGATCAGTATACTAAAGATGGCAAGCCATTTTGGTGAAAATATATTTTTTGAAATGTCGAGCATTTATCAAACAATAAGCAAAATATTAGAAAACTTTTCTAAAAACAATAGCCAATATATCCCTTTGCTAAATTATTTTAAAAATAATGAAAAAATGGACAACACTATTTTTTCCAGAAATATACACAAAATTATAGAAAAATTATGTGAAATTAAAACTAATAAAAACTCAGTAGACTGAATAAATGATTTTACAAATTTTATTCTGAATAAGATTTTATTAACATTAATTAGAATTTCGGAAATTAAAGATAAGCAATTTGCAAAACTTTTTATTAGTATAAATGTTCAATCAAAACCAATTCATGTGGTTGATTTAATTACCTCTAGGGTAAATGAAGAATCCCAACAAGAACAAATTCCGTATGTCAAACTGATACAACAATATTTTGGTGGAGAAAAAGAAAATAAAAAGAAACTAGGGGCATTTTTACAAAATCAACAATATTTTATTGAGGATGAATTCAATACCCAAAATACAGAGAATAATTTATTTTCCTTATACCAACAACTTGATAATTTATTAAATAAATGAACAAATAAAATTGAATTTATTTACTTGTTGCAAATTTTATTTGGCCCTAGATATCATTTTAACACTGAGAATGTGTATCTTGATGATCCAGATTATTTTATTTTACCAAGTTGAGCTAAACTTAAACTAGAAAATTTCCAAATTTTTTACTTTGGTGGGCAAGAATATGGACTTTTTGATGAAATAATTGCACAATTTGACTCAAAAAAACCAGTTTTTTGGTTTAAACCGTATTATCGTTCAGCTTATAGTACCGAGACTGGGTGAATTTCGCCAATTTCCTTAAAAAATTTTATTTTATTGTATGTCGACGGGCCAAAAATTTATTACTGACTTGCCCATTCAAACTTATATGATGATATTTATCAAGGTAAATACCAAATTTTAAAATATTATTTTAAACAAAAATTAGTAAAACTTGAACAAGATATTTTTCTGCGCGATAATCAAGATCCACAGTTTTTTGTTTATTTTCCAAACAAAAATTATTTACATAAAAATGTAATTGAATCTTCAACGGAAGAACTAATTTTATTTCTTTTTTGTTTATTTTCCAAACAAAAATTATTTACATAAAAATGTAATTGAATCTTCAACGGAAGAACTAATTTTATTTCGTGATGCAATAAAACGATATCGCCAAGAAACTCCTGATGATTACTTATCATTTGAAACCTTCGTAAAAAATTCAAGTTTTTATAGCGAGCAAGAAAAAGAATTAATTTTAGAAAAACACGGCCCTTTTTCTCCATATTCTGATGATAGAACTGAATATTATGAAGAGATTGAAAGAGTAGATTTTCGCGGTCATAAAAGCAAAAAATTTCTTGAGATAGAAGGAAAATCGTAGGTCTTTTTGTTAATTAATAAATTTAAAGACAAAAGATTTAAGTTTATTTTTAAAATTCTTATTTATTTAAAAATAGCAATTTTGTTAGTGAATTTATGTTTATTTACAAAAATGTGCCTGAGTTTTAGCGGTTTGAAGTTTACTAGCCCAATCAGAATTAACCAAAATTATTATTAATAACTTGCTGCCTAGTTCAGTAAAAGCTAAAATCAGTAAAAATAAAAGAGACCGTGAAAATATGGAAGAAAAATTAAATTCTCCTATTGATTTTTATTCGAATAATCGATGAGTTATGAAAAATCTGGCTCAAAAAACAAGAGATACAGCAAATTTGATTGTAGGAAACTGATGGCTAGGAGAACAAAATAATAATTTAAATAAGGATCCTAGTTTTACTAAAGGTCCTTTTGTTACCGGAAGCGGACTTGCTCATGATTCTATTGATTGAACCGACCCTAAAAACGCTTTTGAGATTCCTGATAAACAATCTGATCCAAAATCATACACAAAAGTTTTTTTCCAAGTTATCATGTAAGAAGAGTAAGGCTTAGAAATGAACGTGTATATAGGGATGAAATGTTAAATGTAGAAAAGGTACATTTTTTATATGGAACACCAATTAGATTTGAAGTCTAAATCAAAAAAACAATTAAAAGAACTAAAATATTTAGAAATTGATATTAAAACTCGTTATTCAGTTATAAGCATATTTTCCGATAGAGATGTTCGCTGTGATCGTGATGAAAAATATCGAACAATTCCAGACTTTTTATGAGTTTATGTTATGGATTCTTGCGCGGTTGTAGATAATCCGATTGAAACTATTATTGGCATAGATTACAAACGTGATGATTATGTTTATAATTTAAGACTAGAAGATATCCCAAAAACAGTCTTTTTTTTGAAAAAACTGAATGATTTTGATTTTTATGATGAAATTAGGTGTTTGTCCCGTAGATGAACTGATGAGGATTATTGTCGAAACAAAGAAAATCTAAGTGATGAGTATAAATGAGAACCCTATTTTTCGGACACTCCCTATGAGACTAAAGATTTTAGAACAGTAATCGTTGCTTTTGAAAATTTTGATGACAAAGAAAAATGTGAATTTTCAATTTCCTTTCCTGCAGTTTTTCAAAAAATGTTCAAATCAAAAGATGAACTAAAAAAAATTGAAAATCTGATAATTAAGGAAATCAAAGAAAGTGTCCCTTATGCAAAGCCAAAAAATTTATGAAACCCTCTTTTAGCAACAAATTGTAGATATTTTCTACATTTTGTCCTAAATATGGTTTGTTTGTATCTACAAATTTTGAATTATATTCGTATCTTTTTGATAAAAAATCGAAGATTTTTTCGTCATAATTTGCTAATTTTTTTGGCTTTGCATAAGGAACACTTTCTTTAATTTCCTTAATTATCAGATTTTCAATTTTTTTTAGTTCATCTTTTGATTTGAACATTTTTTGAAAAACTCCAGGAAAAGAAATTGAAAATTCACATTTTTCTGTATCACCAAAATTTTCAAAAGCAACGATTACTGCTCTAAAACCTTTAGTCTCATAGGGAGTGTCTGAAAAATAAACTCGAGGAACAGGCTCACCACTCTGATTTTTATTTTTTTGACAATATTCTTGATCTTCATAAGTATGACTACCAATCAAGCATCTAATCTCATTATAAAAATGGAAATTTTCAAGATCCTTAGAAAAAAACACAGTTTTTGGAATATCTGCTAATTTTAAGTTATAGATATAGCTATCCTGCTTATAGTCAATACCAATAATTGTCTCAATCGGGTTAATTACCTCAGCGCAAAAATCCATACCATAAACTCATAAAAAATTAGGTATTCGCGCAAACCTATCTTCACACTCAGGATCATAATCTTGAATTATATTTTCAACTGAACAAGGACTTTTAATATTAATTTCTAAATATTTTAGTTTTTTTAATTGTTTTTTTGCCTTAGACATCAAATCTATCAGGTTTTCCATATAAGAAATGCACCTTTTCAATATTTAACATTTTTTTTCTTGGTAAAAATTCCGACTTTATACCATTGTCCTTATCCCCTATCATTCTTAATCTCCTTACATGATAACTGGGAAAATATATTTTTACGTATGGTTGCTCATTTGTACTTCGACTTGGTTCAACATCAAACTTATTTTTAGAGTCAGTTCAATCAATAACATCATTAACTAGGCCTTCTCCAACAACAAAGTTATCTTTAGTAAAACCGGAATCTTTATTTAAATTATTATTGGGGTCTACTAGCCTTTCATTTCTCACAATCAAATTTGCTGTATCTTTTGTTTTTATAGCCAAAGTTTTCATAACTGATTCATTATAGGAATAAAAATCAATAGGGGAATTTAATTTTTCCTTGATATAGTTACGGTCTGCTTTATCAATTTTACCTTTTGTCAAATTAGGCAGCAAATTATCAATAACAATCTGAGTTAATTTTGATTGGGCTAGCAAGCTTCCAACGGCTAAAACTCAAGCTTGATTTTCTGATATTTCTTCTTCACTAATAACAAAATAAGGTTGTAGGCCTTTAGTGCGAAAATTAAAGAATCAAGCAAGATGGATTCCCGTGTATCTTCTCAATTTTTCCTTGTCTTTTACAACAGAAAGTCTTAAAGTCTTTATATTTGCTATTGCATTAATTCTAGACTTACTTTTTCCTTTTGTCAATTTATCTAAATCAACTTCAATTGAGTCAGTACCTCTTGAAGTAATAGGACTATCATTATCTTTGTGGACAGGATGGGCAGACCGATTATTATTTCATCATCTTCCAACATCACTAACAATATTCGGAAAAATGCCCGCAGCAATACCAACAATAGCAGCTCCAATAGCATATCAAAATAATCCACTAAAAGCAGCAGGAGCAGCAACAACTGCTGCTGGCGCCGCAGTTTTTTCAACCCGAGTTTTATTTTGAAGCTCTCTAAAGTCAAAAACATGCCCTTCTAATTTTAGTTTTGGCACACCTTCTTCAAAATAGAGTTCAGCTTTTTTGTTAACTAATTCAAGTGAAGAACTATTTAAAATTACCTCACCTTCTTGATTAATTTGAATTTCGATATCATCTAGATTAGGAGAGTCTGAATTAGTGCTTGTTTTGTTTAGATGTGTTTTGGCTTTTTTAATATTTGCATTGATGACAAGCGAATTCTGTTGGTTTTTGGTTGAAACAATTTGCACTAAATCATCAAAATTTACTGGTTTTTTTGAATTTGATAAATCTATATCACGAGTTTCAAGTTTAAAATCTGAATAGCTTTTTGTATTTTGAAAATGTCAAAGCGGCCCAAAAACACTTAGACTTAATGATGAAAAAGCAATAATATTAGTTATAAACTTAAAAAGTTTTAGTTTTTTCTTCATTTTTTCTCCTTATTTATGTACTATATTCAAATTCCTAGTGTTTAAATTATAGCATACATTAAAACTTTTTAGGGAAAATTTCGTTAAAAATTCAGCGTCTTCAAAAATAAATTGATAAAAAATTCAGGCAACCTTTGCAAATAAACAAAATTTTTCTAACAAAATTTTTATTTTTGAATAACCAAAAATAAAAAAAGCTAAAAATTTTAAAAAAGAATTTAAAATTTTTAGCTTCGAAGTTTTTCGCCATCGAAAAGATCAGCGAACATTTTCTCATCATCGCGGGCTTTGTCGCTATATTCACCGCGAAAATCTGTTTTATCAATCTCATCAAAAAAGCTATTTTTGTCTCTACTGCTTAAAGAAAAATCAAAATGCTGTTCTAAAATCAATTTTTTTTCTTGTTGGTTATATAAACTCGAATTTTCTACAAAATCGTCAAAATACTTAAATTCATGAGTTGCTTCTTCTTGAAATTTTTTAATTGCATCACGATATAAAGTTAATTCTTCCATAGAAGATTCAATTACATTTTTATTTAAATAATTTGATTTTGATGGGGAAGAAAAAACAAACTGCGGATCTTGGTTATTTCGCAGAAAAATATCTTGTTCAAGTTTGACTAATTTTTCCTTAAAATAATATTTTAAAATTTCATATTTACCTTCATAAATATCATCATATAAATTTGAATGGCCAAATCAGTAATAAATTTTTTCACCTTCAACATACAATAAAATGAAATTTTTTAATGCAATTGGCATAATCCATGATTCTCTCGCACAAAAGGCGGAGTTGTAATATGGTTGAAATCAAAAAACAGGCTTTTTTGAATCAAATTGGGAAATTATTTCATCAAAAAGTCCGTATTCTTGGCCGCCAAAGTAAAAAATTTCAAAATTTTCAAGTTTTAGTTTTGCCCAACCTGGTAGAATAAAATAATCAGGTTCATGGAGATAAAAATCTAGATCTTCAATTTCATATTTAGGACCAAATAAAATTTGCAACAAATAGATTAATTCGATTTTATTTGTCCAATTATTCACATTATCATAATAAGTTTGGCCTCTTTCACCAAAAAGTTCGATGCAATACTTTCGATATTCCGGTCCAAATTTATCAAATCAACTAAGAATAAATTTATCGCGATTTTCAATGTTTAAATTAAGCTTTTTAATACCGTATTTTTCAAATTTTTTAAGCAAATTTTCATAAGTTTCAAAAGTAAATACATTTTGAATTGGTTCGATTTGGGTTTTTTCGCCAAAATTATAATTCTCTTTTAATAACAAATTGTAGATATGTTCTACATTTTTTCCTAAATATGCTTTATTTATATCTACAAACTTTGAGTTATATTCATGTCTTTTTGATAAAAAATCAAAGATTTTTTCGTGATAATTTGCTAAATTTTTTGGCTTTGCATAAGGAACACTTTCCTGAATTTCCTTAATAATTAAAGCTTCAATTTCTCTTAATTTGCTTTTTGATTTAAACATTTTCCAGAAAATAGCCGGATAAGAGATTGAAAATTCGCATTTTTCAATATCATCAAAGTTTTCAAAGACAACAACAACTTCTTCAAAACCTTTACCATCGTGTAAAGCATATGCAGGAGAAAGTTCAGAGATAGAATCAACATTTTCTTTTCCATTTTTATCACAATATTCATCGTCGCCTCAGTTGCCAATTAAACACCTAATATCATTATAAAAATGGAAATCTTTGAGTTTTTTGGAAAAAAACGCACTTTTTGGGATATCTTCTAGTTTTAAATTATAAACATAATCTTCTTGTTTATAATTTAAACTAATAATTCTTTCAATTGGATTAGGATTGAAGGTGTCATAAAGGTAATTGTATAAAAAATTTGGAAATGGATAATTCTTATAATAACAATCAGACGTTAAATCAACATCATCCCTAGTCATGTTACCAACTGAACAACGACTTTTAATATCAATTTCTATATATTTTAGTTTAATTAACTGTTTTTTTGCCTTAGTTACTAAATCTAATTGCATCTCCATATAAAAAATGCACCTTTTCCATATTTAACATTTTTTCTCTTGGTATAAAATCCTTCTTTTCGAATTTTCCCTTTATCATTCTTGCTCTCCTTACGTGATAACTGGGAAAAAGTATTTTTATGTATGATTGGCAATTGTCGGTTAGATTTTCTTTAATATCAAACTCGGAACATTTTTGCAAGCAAACATAAATTCAACTGATAAAATTGCTATTTTTAAATAGATAAAAATGAAAAACAAGTTAAAAATTTTAAAAATAAACTTAAATCTTTTGTCTTTAAATTCATTAATCAACAAAAAGATCTACGATTCACCTTCTATCTCAAGAAATTTTTTACTTTTATCACCACGAAAATCTACTCTTGCGATTTCTTCATAATATTTAGTTCTACCATCATAATCCCAAGAAAAAGGACCATGTTTTTCTAAAATTAATTCTTTTTCTTGTTGGCTATATAAATTAGTATTTTCTAGAAAAGGTCTAAAGTATTCAAATTCATGGTCTGTTTCTTTTAGAAATTTATTCAAGGCATCCCGATATAAAATTAATTCTTCCATAGATGATCCAATCACATTTTTAGTTA
Organism: Mesomycoplasma ovipneumoniae; assembly: GCA_009756935.1. The sequence goes on from VZDP01000007.1 coordinate 49,768, forward strand.
AATTATTTTGCCTTGGTGGTCATGAGACAAAGAACGCCGGATCCTTGCCATCACGCAGAAAAATATCTTGTTCAAGTTTGACTAATTTTTGTTTGAAATAATATTTTAAAATTTCATATTTACCTTGATAAATATCATCATACAAATTTGAATGGCCAAATCAGTAATAAATTTTTTGCCCGTCAACATACAATAAAATAAAATTCTTTAACGAAATTGGCGAAATTCAGCCAGTGTTGGTGCTATAAGCGGAACGATAATACGGTTTAAATCAAAAAACTGGTTTTTTTGAGTCAAATTGGGAAATTATTTCATCAAAAAGTCCGTATTCTTGGCCACCAAAGTAAAAAATTTGGAAATTTTCTAGTTTAAGTTTGGCTCAACTTGGTAAAATAAAATAATCAGGTTCATCAAGGTCGACATTCTCAGTGGGAAAATAATATCTAGGGCCAAATAAAATTTGCAACAAATAGATAAATTCGATTTTATTTGTTCATTTATTTAAATTATCATAATAAAATTGGCCTTTTTTACCAAAAAGGTTGATGCAAAATTTTCGATACTCAGGACCGAATTTATCAAATCAACTAAGAATAAATTTATCCCGGTTTTCAATGTTTAAATCAAGCTTTTTAATCCCGTATTTTTCAAATTTTTTAAGCAAATTTTCATAAGTTTCAAAAGTAAATACATTTTGAATTGGTTGGATTCTAGTTTTTTCGCCAAAATTATATCCCTGTTTTAACAACAAATTGTAGATATTTTCTACATTTTGTCCTAAATATGGTTTGTTTATATCTACATATTCTGAGTTATATTCATATCTTTTTGATAAAAAATCAAAGATTTTTTCGTGATAATTTGCTAAATTTTTTGGCTTAGCATAAGGAACACTTTCTTTGATTTCCTTAATTATTAAAGATTCAATTTCTTTTAATTTTTCTACTGATTTAAATATTTTTCTAAAAACGGTAGGATAAGAAATTGAAAATTCACATTTTTCAGTGTCATTAAAGTTTTCAAAGGCAACAACAACCTTTTTCAAACCTTTAGTGTAGTACCAAGTATTTGAAAAATAAACTCGAGGAACAGGCTCACCACTCTGATTTTTATTTTTTTGACAATATTCTTGATCTTCATAAGTATGACTACCAATCAAGCATCTAATCTCATTATAAAAATGGAAATTTTCAAGATCCTTAGAAAAAAACACAGTTTTTGGAATATCTGCTAATTTTAAGTTATAGATATAGCTATCCTGCTTATTCACCATATCAATAATTGTCTCATCTGTTAAATTAGTAACATGAGTACTTGAGCTAAAAGGTGTTCCAGGTTCATTATAGGCCATATGACCGTTAATTCCGATGCTAATATATTGTAAATCAATCGGATTTTCAGCGATTTTTTGCTCATAAAGTTTTACTTCTTGGTCAAGATCTGGCGCTTTTGAGTTAGGAATATTAATCTGGGAAGCAGGAACATTAACATGGTCAAATAAATTAGTTTTCATTTGTTTGATAAATGCCTCTGGATGATCTTGGTCAATTCCGACAAATTCATCAAGATTAAATGTTGTAATTTTATCCCAGGAAGTCCCGTTTTGGCGGTGGTCTTCAATTAAAAGTTTATAAGTTTCAATTGGTGAAACCCCGGTTGCAAAACCTAAAACTGAATTAGGTTTTGTTCTGATTTGTTCAATAAAAAGGTATGCACAATATTTGTGTAGGTCAGTTAATTTTTTAAAAATTAATATTTTCATTTTAATGTTCTCCAATTTAAAATAGCAAATAAAAGTTGTTATTATTATTTGCTCAATTATAATTTTATCAAAAAAAATTAATTAACTGTTTTTGTCCAACTGATAGATCTGTTTTTTCTTGGTAATTAATTAAGTTTTTGTCTTTTAGGTCATTTAAATTAATTAAATTAATTAATTCATTGATTTTTTCAAGATCAGTTTTTGAATAAAAACTGATATTTTCAGCTAAATTACCTTCAATTAAGGCCGGATTATTATCAATAAAACTTATATTTTGAATAATATTTTTATCAGAAATTGTTTTTAAATTAGTTGAATTGAAAAAAATCTCACCTTTATAATCGCGCTCAATACCCATTAAAATCTTTAAAAACGTCGATTTTCCAGAGCCATTATCACCTTGAAGCAAATATTTTTTACCAACTATAATTTCAAAATTAATATTTTCTAGCACTTTTTTATTTTCATAGTCAAAATTCAAGTTTTTGACGCTAATTTTATGAATTTTTTCTGTAAAATCTTCAAAATTCAAATTTGTTTTAGGTTTATTTTCATTTAATTTAGAATCTTTAAATTGTTTTTTCAGTGATAAATATTGAACTCCCACAACAATAAAAGTATTAAAATTACTGATAAGTAACTGGTTGGCACTATTGATAGTTACCAAAGCAATTATTGTTGATGCTGGATTTTCATAATAAATTCCTAAAAAAATGATTGCTAAATCCGTTAAAATTAAAAATAATTTGCGAATTGTTAAATTTATATTTGTATTAAATTGATCCCACAATCTATATTTTCTTTGCATAAAACTGGCGTTTTTTGATGTTGGTGTTAGGATTTTTTTTAGCAAATGAATTTTACCGAAAAATAAAAATGCCTCAAATTTATTTAATTTTTCGCTAAATTCGCTGTTTAAATTTTCAAGTGAATCTAGTTGTTGTCTAATTTTTTCACTAAAAAATTTTCTAAAAAAAATGGGAAAAGTAATTCAAGCCAAAGTCAAACCAAAAACTATTGATCCAATTATTGGATTTATATAAAAAATAGTTGCCAAAATTGCAATAATTGGAAAAATTAAAGAAATAATATAAAATAAAAATGCAAAAAGTGTCTCGCCTTTTGTGAAAGCCTCGTTAAAAAACAATGAAAAATAGTTTCCAGGGGTATTTTTAACATATTCTTTATATGATAAATTGTTAAAAATACTCAATTTTTCTTTAATTAATTTTAGCGCGCTTAATTGTCCAAAAATTCTTGAAAAAAGTGAATTATAAATAACAGATAAAAGAGAACTAATTATAATTGCAAACATATCTAACCCTAACCAAATTCACATTTTAATTTGATTATTGTCTGATAAAGCCTGGTATAAAAATCTTTTTGTAACTACTGAAAGACCAACGATACAAAATATAAAAAGTGAATAAAAAATATTAAAAATATGCAATTTAACTATTTTTTTCATGATTATTTTTCTCCAGGTTAATTATTTCATCAAAGCCTAATTTTTGCAAATCACTTATATGATGACTAACAAAAATAATAGTTAATTCGGGGTTTTTTAACAATTGACCTATTAAAATATTTGAATAATCCTTCTGAATATTGTCAAAAGCTTCATCAATTAGTCAAAATTTAATAGGAGAATATTGGAGCCGTGCAAAAACAATTTTTTGTTTTTGGCCTTCTGAAAGACTATTAGTACTAATTTGGGCTTCGAGGTCAAAGTCAATTTCTAGTGATTTAAGAATTGAATTTAACTTTTGATAATCTGGATTTTCTGCAAATAAAGTAATGTTGTTTTTGAGGGTTGTATTAAAAATTAAATTTTGATTATCTATAAGTCCAATTTGATCTCTTAGATATTTTTGGTTCAATTCTTTCTGCTCATAGTTATTATTTATTAAGATTTTGCCTTCGTAGGTGTCATAAACTCCGGAAATTATTTTAATTAGGGTGGATTTTCCGGCGCCATTTCGCGCTGAAATCAAGTATTTTTTATTTTTTTCGAAAATAAAATTGAAATTATCTACGATAGTTTTATCTTCAAATTTAAAATTAACATTTTGAAATTTAATACTATTGATAGGTTCTTGAATCATTACTTTTTGTTCTGACAAATTATTATCTTCAACAATTTTGTCATACAAAAATGACGATTGTTTGAATGAAAATAATCCGAGGACAATTTCTCCAATGTCAGAATGCAATTGATTTGAGTATAAAAGTAGTGATAGAAAAATCGTCAAACTATAAAAATTATAAAATGTTAAAACTGATATTTCCATTATAATAAATGCTACTGAAATACTAAATAAAAAATTTAATCAAACATTTAACTTTGTCAGTTTTTTATACTCTTTTATTTGTTTTTTGGAAAAATTTTTATAACTTGTGTAAAATAATTGTTTAAATCTTTCTATTTTATTGTGAAAATAGAAAGATTTAAATGAATTAAGAAGTCCTAAATTATACTGTGAAAAAATTTCGCTATCTCTTGATAGATTCATGACAGGTTCTGATGCAAAATTGTTAATTTTTTGTTGAAAAAATAGCAAAACTAAACTTAAAATCATGGTCGATAAAATTAAAATTCAACTTCAATTTAATGACAAAACTATCATTAATGAGATTCCGCCAAAAATTGATATAAGTGGAGTTATTATGTTTAAAAAGTTACCAATTATTTCTAAGGCAAGTCTAAGATCATAATTAAACCACGAAATCATAGAATTTCTGTTAAATTTCAAGTGAAAATAGGAGCTGTTTTGAATTTTTTTAATAATAATATCGCTTAATTTATTTCTAATATCCATTTCTAAAAGACTGAAAATCCAACCTTTTAGAAATGAAAAAATGATAAAAATTCCAAGCGGTACTATTAACATAACCAAGGTCAAACCTAAATTAAGAGTAGGTTTTTCTTCAACAAAAAATTCAACAACAAATTTATAGCTAAAAATGTGAACTAAAAGTCCTGCTTCTTTTATTAATATTATAAAAATTATTAGTATGAATTTTGGTCTTGCTAAGTTGAATAATTTGAAAATGTTCATTTTTCTCCTCAATTATTCTAATTAAGATAGTATAAACTAATTTAGGAAAAGTAATTAAGTGAATAATTCTGAAATTATTATTATAGAGGCGTAAATTTTTGGCTTATAATTATTAATTTTTAAATTTTTTTGATAGCAATAATTTAAAAATTTTTCATTCTTAACAACTTTGTAAATAGTATTAATTATCAAATAATTCAAAATTTTAAATTCTTTATGATGAAAGAGAATATCTACAAAAAATTTTTTTTCTTCATCTCAAAAACTTAAAACAAAAATTACTCATTTTAAAACTTGTTCATAATAGTTTTTTTCATTAATTTTTTGACCGAAATAATGTATTAATCCTGTAACACCATGGAAAAAATTAATTTTGGTGGAAATCATACCTTCTAATGATTTCTCGAGTAATGTAATTCGCTTGTAATATTTATTGTATTTTCCTTTTAAAACTAAGTAACACAAACCAAGAGAGCCATCTCAAATGTATGGTGATAAATATTTTTTGTTTTTAACAAGAATTTGGTTATTATGTTTTTCTACGCGCTTATCGAAAATATAATCAATTATTTTTTGATAATAAAAATTGCTTGAAAAATCGTTATATAACTTGCTCTTCAATAAAAACCAATGCCCCCAAAATAGTAGATTTGAAGTAGTAAAAT
>VZDP01000008.1 GCA_009756935.1 Mesomycoplasma ovipneumoniae
TGTTGTTTGTGGACTATTAGACTTAGGCTTTTATCAGATTTTACCCGTGTTGTTGTATTTCCGTCAACAACATTTTTTACTAACGAAAGACTAACGCTGTAGACCTCCGGTGAGATTTGCTTTACTGATTCAATTTCAAAACTAATGTTTGGATCAAGATTATTAAAATAATTACTAAATTGCTCACCTAAAAGAATTTCGAGTTTTTGTTTTAGAGTCTGTAAGTCTTGATTTGAAGTCTGGCTTGAGTCTGAACCTTGACTAGTCGGGGAGTTGTCTTGGAATGGAGTGGCAAAATAAGGACTCTCGTCGAGGGCAGAGAAGGTTGAGACCTCAACGGCAACTGGTCTTAGTTTGCCTTTGAAAAATTCATCTTGATTTACTACAGGTCTTTTTACTTCTGGACGAGGTAGGCCAGGAACTTTGTCGTCAATTCAACGGATATCTGAGTCATTTGGCTTAACTGTTTCTTCTTCTGTTTTTGGTTTTTTCTTGTCATAAATTGAATTAGCAAGAATTTGTAAATGACCAAATTTTTCAGCATCAAGAATTAAGGACTGACTTGAAAGGGGTGCATCTTCAATCATTTGGTCTAAATTATTTTTTTGTTTTACCTCAGCTTCTGACTGCCCTGAAGTGCGAACAAAAATTGTCTGCGGACTTGATTGAATTACATCATCAACAAATTTACCAGCATTATCATCAAAGCCAACAACATATTTAATTTTTAGACCAATTATATTGCCTTGATCTTTAGAGGTCGGTCCATCGTCTTGAATTTCAAATTTAATTGAAGGGCGCGCTCCTGAGTCTCGATATTCATTTCAATTATTAGCTAAGGCTGCCTGAGTATAAAAGGCAAAAACTAAATCACTAAGAGTAGCAATTTTACTAAAATCTTTATCTTTAAAAGGAACTTGAGATTTATTGTCAGTATCTAGTGTATTTCAAAAAGCTGGTTGTTTAGCAATTTTAATTGCATCTTGATAATTTTTAAGAATTTTGTATGTTAGTTTTTTATCATTTTCTTGTTGTTTTTCTTGGCCAATAATTCTGTCTCAAATTGCAAAAGGTAAGCTTGCTAACTGGTTTTTATCACTAACAAGTTTATTAGTAATTTCAGCTTTTCAGTCAGTAGTTTGGGTTCCAGAACCTGAACCACCTACAGTTGACTGACTTGTGCTAGAATCTAAACTTGCTGGTAAAAATAAAGCCATTCCTTGATTTGGACTTGTAATGTCATTAGCAAAATAACCATTAAAATCAAGAAGTTTGAGTCCAAATTTTGTTCCCACAGAGCCATCTGGATTTTCTTCAGCATCTTGCTGGCTTAGAAAATCTTGGTCGTGCACATAGTTATCAAATTTAGTTTTGATTTTTACTTTTGCTAAATCTGCCAAAGTTGGATTTAGTGGTAAGTCTTGATAGCCTTCAAATTCAAGACCCATTTGGGTTCCAATATTAACAAGTTTTTTGATTGCCTCTTTAGGTTCTAATGATAAAAGATAACGGAAATAAGCAAATAAAGAAGCACGATTTTTAAATGCCGAAGTCGAAACTGAGTAAATATCAGCATTTTTTAAAGCCTGAGCTGAGTCAATTGTTGCATTTAAATTGGCTATTTCTTTGTCAGACGGAACTTGTATATTTTGGGCTTGTAGAGTTGAACCTAATTTAAAATCAATATTGTAAGAATTTGGATCACTAAAAAGACTAATTAGTTTTTTATAATCTTTTTGGTCGATTAATTGTTTAATTTCGTATTTTGAAAGTAAATAAGACTTTGGAGCACCTTGGACAAGATCATAAGGATTTTCTTTGGTTGCTCCTAGGGTTTGATTAGTGGATTGAGATGGAAATGGTGAAATATCAGCAGCTAGTTGTTGGGCGGCATCTTGGGTGCTTTGGGCATCTTTTAAGTCTTTTAGTTGCTGACTAAGTTCAGGATAAAGGCTGCTTAGGGCATCCTCGATTTTTTGATCACGGAAATTATCAAGTTTAAAACTTACAGTTTTTTCCAAAATAGTCTTAATATTTTGACCTGTGTCGCCAAGAATTGATGATTTTAGCTTAATTTTGATTGGCAGTTCAATAAATAATTTTTTTGAAAGTGAGTTTTGACGGATTTTGGCACTGGAAACTAAAAAGTCATAGTCAAGATGCTCGCGTAAATTGTCAAAAAGTAAATCGTACTTACCAAAAGAAAAAGTTAGGCCGCGAGTTAAACTAGCATCAATTATATCTTTAATTGCACTTGGCTTACTTACTAGTTCTTGGAGCTGTTTATAAAAATTAATTGCATCATAACGAAACAAAGAAAATTTATCAACTGGCTTATTAGAGGCTTGTCTTAATGAATCACGCTCAAACAAACTAAGTTGAGAAGGAAGTAAAACTCCAGTTTGTGGGTCAACTTGAGGCTTATCTGGGTCAATATAATAATCAGAAGCATCAAGCAAATTAACATCGAGTTGAGCGGCTAGGTCTTGGGTATTAGCAAATAAAGTAGACTTGTCGCTAGCGACTAAATCAATTGAAGTTAAAAATGACTCATCTTTATGTTTATAGTCAGCTAAAGTAGCTTTTGCCTGAGGCCCGAATTCAGTTTTTAAATATAAACGAACCGCAGGAACTTGTTGATTTAGACTTGTAGCTCACTCATTTGGACTTTGCGGATTTTTAACAAAACTAAATACAAAAGGCTCTTCTAAGTCACCTTTGGCAAAACCAAAGCCTTGGGCTTCAAGACGAATTTTTGCCTTAATTGCCTGAATGTCAAAAAATTTACTTAAATGAGACTCAAACTCCTCTAATGTCTCAAGTTGATTTAATGTTTTTGCAAAATCATCAGCACGAGTTAGGCTCAAAGGTCTAACAGATGTTGACGAAAAATGAGAAAGTGGACTTGGAGTCAAATTAGCAAAATTTGAATCAACAATATCGCTAAATTGAGCCAAAGCCGCCTTTGGGGCATCAACTACTGAAAGGTAAATTGACTTAGTTGCCGAGCGGGCAACATTTTTGTCTTCAAGAGTTTCTTCCAAATGAAAGGAAAGGAAAAACCGTTGTTGTTCATCTTGGGCTTCAAATTTTTCAATAACAACTTTGTATTTGTTTGGTATTGCTAAAACACTACGACCATTGTTAGTTAAAAAATTGAATTTTGATGCAAAGTCGCTAAATTCAGAGTTGCTGGCATTAAAAGTTTTATCCCCTAAAAGTGCTTGTTTAACAGTTTTATAATCACTTGTAAAATGAGCAACACTTGGCTTAAAACTTACTGAATCAATTAGCCCGAGCTGACTAACAACACCTTGGGTAGGATTAACTCCGCGGTATCTAGTTTTAGCAGCAAGTCCAGCGACAGTTCCAAAGACCGTCGACATTAGTACAATTGCAGCGGCACTACCAATTAATATTTTTGCCTTATTCTTTTGCATAAAACCCCTCCAGGTTTTTTTAGTATACTTTTTTAATTTAAGTTAGCTATTTAATAACTAAAGACTTAATTTAAATATATTAATATTTATTATTAACAATGTTAATTAATTATTGATTATTTAAAATATTGATCAATAAAGGCTTTACGGATTTCAAGACGAGCTTTGTCATCTTTGGCCATTTTTTCACCTTTAAAGACTGCAAGAGCTTTAAATGTTATTCCTTCACGATCTTTGCCTGAAGAATCAAGCCCACTTATTATTCGATCACCGATTTGGGAATAATCAATTCCACGACCAAACATTACACCAATTGGGGTATCAGGATTAATATTCTGTTTAGCGTCTTTATAAATTGACTGTAGTTGACTTGTTCAAACATATGGCTCTTGATTTGGCTCTCTTTGGGCAATTAAACTAAATGTAACGGATGATTTATCAATACGAACTTCTAAAATTCAAGTTTTATTTAGGAATGACTCAAGTGAAACATTTTGACTTGGTCTTGTGTGATTAAATCAAATACCATCTTGATAAATTTGACCTTGACCGTTGGTGGAAGAGGTAGTACCACTCTGAGGTATGAATTTTTTAAAGATTTCATTTACATCTTCAGGTTTAACGGTTGGAGATTGTTCGGTTCCTGTAGCGGCTACGCCACCAGTTCCAGTTGAACTACCAGTGTCATACAATTTCTTAGACTCAGTGATTTCTTGAGTGTCACCTAGATCAAAATTTTCAGCTGTTTGCTTTGTATAATCATAAAGTTTAGATGAATCTTTTGTGCTTAATGGATCAGAATCACGGAAAACAACTAATCCTTTTGTTTGTCAATCATGTTCAGTTGTTGATATTTGATTTTTATCAATTGCTAAAGAACGGGCTTTTTCAATTCTTCAACCAAGATTTAGTGTTTGTGAAGGTGCGTTTTTTTCTAGACTATACTCACTAGTTCTAAATAGTTCAAGATAACTTGCTCCAAAAGAACCATTTTGTGCTTCTGGGGCAGTTGATAATAATTTATATGACTGATCTACTAGTTTATCTGTTTTTACAAGATTGTCTTCAGGTTTGAAAACAAAATACATTACACCTTCTTGCAGAGTTGATTTTTCAACCTGGCGACCACGTGTTTTAATGAATTTTTTGGTGTTACCGTCAAATTCATAATCGGAACCTTGGTTATCATACTCATAAACAAGCGGTTGCTTAATTGTTAGACCTTTTCCGTCTTGGGCTCTTTGGTTGTAAAATCCATTGTCTTGAAGTAATTTATCAAGCTGACTATTGTCAGTAAAATTATTTACTTTATATTCAAATGATCTATTTGCTGAACTAATATTAGTTAAAATTGAATTTGACTGATCTTCATGGGCATGAAAATCAAGACCAGAACTTCCGTCAATAAAGACATCTGGACCATAAGCAAGTGATGTTTTAAGAGCAGTATTATTTTTATTAACACCAACAAGTCCGAATGTTGATGAAGCTATTGTGTCATTATCACTATCAAGAACTTCAAAAACAAAGTTATATGAACGTTTTTTCTCATCATATTGACTTGATATTGCTAATTTTTGCCCTTGAGCTTTATTAAATTTTTCAAACTTATCAAGATAATTAATTAAATAATCACCAAAAGCAAATGTTTGTTCTTTTTCTGGAGCTGGAGTTGCTGGATCTTGGAAAGCTGTTGCTGTAGTTACTACTGAAGATGAAGAAGTTGATGCAGCTGAACTAGAACTTGAACTTGAACTTGAGCTAGAAGATGAACTTGATGTTGAAGATGAAGCTGAGCTTGAGCTAGAAGAATCACCTGAAGTTGTGCCAGAAGTTGAACCTGATGCACCTGAATCTGCTGGAGCACCTGGAGTTGCAGCTGTACCTGAACCTGGGTTAGCCGGAGCTGGTGGTGTCGGAGTAGCAGGAGCTGGTGCTGGTGTAGCTGGTGCTGGAGCAGCTTCAACTTTAGGTTTTTGCAAACTCATTTCGTTGGTAATTGGATTTAGTGCTGTTTTTAAATAAGCTTTGGCATTAGTTTTTTCAGTATCTGAAATACTAAATCATGAGTCAAGCTTTGCAGTTTTGAAAATAGCATCAAGATCACTTTGGAATAAGAGATAAGGAAGTGAATTATTTAGTGTTCCTTGGTGGTTATTACCAACTAACTTTTCAAGTTCATTTTGAACTTTTGATCCTGCTGTGTTAATTGTGATTGGAAATGTTCAACCAGTAAATCTAAATGAAGAATGATTTTTTTCTGGAACACTAGGGGTTACAGGAATAGCAACATTTACCGCTTTAGACTCAGTACTTTGATCTTCAGGTACAATATCTTTAGAAACATCTAAAAATGGAACATTTTCAGGTCTAACTTCTAATTTGAAATTAGAATCAGCTTCAAAATTAACATTAAGTTTTAAAGTTTTATCTGTGCTTTTCTCATCTTGTTTTTGATCTAATGAAAAATCAAAATTATAATCATCAACTTTAAGATTATCTTTAGTTTCAAATCAAAAATCTAATTGATCTGGGGTAACTAAAGCAGATATACCTTCAGACTGAGTAGTTGGCAATTGATAATTATAAATTTCAAAATAAGGGGCGTAAAATTCTTTATCTTTTTTAGCAATTTCCTCAGCAGTTTCTACAGCAGGCTGTTGTGTCTCTTGAACCTGAGACTCTTGTTGTTGTTGTTGTTGTTGTTGTTGCTGTTGTTGCATTTCCATTTGTTGTTGTTGTTGAGGTTCGGTAGATGAAACTGCAGCAACGCTTGCTTGAACAGCAGTACCAGCTTCTTGGGTTGAAGAAGTTGAATCTGTTTTGACATCAATATTATATTCATCTTTTAAATATTGTTTAATTGCATCCTTTGAACTCTGTTCTCCTTTTGAAGCAAGTTCATTTAATTTTTTTGCAAATTCACTTTGAGTTTCTTCTCCAGAAGTTCCAGGTTGTGCTGGCATTTGTCCAGTAGGCATAGCACCTGTACCCGAAGACTCACCCATGATTGCTTTCTTAATTGAGTCAGGTTTTGATAAATACTCTTCAAAAACTTTAGCCACTTTTGAGTCTGCAGCTGAACTTCTGGTTTGATAATCTGAAATTAATTTAGCAATACTTTGATTAGGATTTTTTCTAAAATATTCCGCAACTTGTGGTTTTAGACTAATATATTTATTTTGATTTTTATTTATTTTTGCAAATATTTTATCTTTAATTGACTCAACTGAACTAAGACCAGTAATTTCTAGTCCAATTAATTTTTCTTTGTTAGATTTATCCAATAATTTTAGTCAAATTTTTGCAGTACCTTTTGCATCGTCAATATCAATTTTAACTAGTGATTTTTCAGAAGTAACTGGTAATAAAGTATACTCATTTGGAATTAGACTCTGTAATCCAGAAGCGGCAATTAATTCAAGTCCACCAAATGATTCTAAAGTTTGTTTAAGAGCAAGTTCAAGATTAGGATTTGTTGGTTTTAATTTAGAAACTAAAGGAACTTCAGGAGCTTTAGGGGCTGCATCAACTTTGGGGGTTTCAGGTGCACCAGCACCTTCACCATTTTGGGTTCCAGCTCCTGCGCCGTTTGAAGCAGTGTTACCATTTGTTCCTCCAGTTGCTCCGGTTGATGCTCCATCTGTTCCGCCTGCGGCTGTTCCTCCGCCAGTTCCCGCACCTGATCCTTGACCATTTCCACCTGATCCTGATCCTGTTGATCCAGTTTCTTGAAACTGAGTTGCCACTCCAGCAGCAACGCTAACTGGAGTTTTAGTTGCAGCATCAAAAATTTCAGGAGAAATCTTACGAAGATTGGTTAGTAATTGATCTTGAAATTTAAGGGCAAAAGCTGAAGGAAAAATTGAATCTGAAGCAAACTTTTTAGTTAGTTGAGATTTATCAAGATTATATTTTGAAGACTCAGCAATGAAATTTTCAAGAAAATCTTCTTTGGCAATTGCACTAAATCCTGAAAGATTTGCACTAAAAGCACGACTTGCTACTTCTTTTTTTGTTTTTTTATCAAAAACAAAAACAGTTAAGTTCTTAATTGAATTTGACTCAACCTTTGTTTCTTCAGTTACTTGAATATCGAAAAATAAATTAGAAAATTTGTTATCGACTTTTGAAAAATCAACTGCTTGACTTAATTTAAAGGCATATAATTTATCGTTGTGTAATTTAAATGCCTGTGAAGCTGAAATTTTGCTTCATTCGGGTTTTAGACTAAAATTGCTGATGGCGGCAACCAAATCAGCATCGTTTATTGGCGGGTTTAATTTCGTTTCGGACTTGTCATTATCAAATTGTGAAAGGTAAGACGAGCTAAGAGCTGATCGTTGCAGACCAATACCAACTCCGGCTGTAATTCCGATGAAACTAAGTCCCGCTAAAACTATTAATACTTTGTTGCGAATTTCTTTTTTCATAATGTAAAAAATTATACCAAAAAAAATTAATTTTTTTTATTTTTGAAATACTTAATTATCCTTTTTTTTTTTTTTTTGCAGGTTGTTTGAATTTCCAAATATATTATAAATTATTTTTTTGACTAACGAATGATTTTCTCCTATTTTTTTAAACTATAATTTTCATAAATAGTAAAATTATACCAAAAAGAAAATTATTTTTTCCTTTTTATTCAAAAATATGCTAAAATTAAGGCATTTTCTGCGCCCGTAGTAAGACTAGTGTCAAGTCTAACCAAGCCAAAAACCGCCCTAATAAATAAAATAAAAATAAATTATATATTATATTAAAAAATGTGGTATAATTTTTAGCGAAAGAATGAGTTAATAAATTAAGGGGGAAACTAATCTAATGAAAAAGGTTATCAATTTTTTTAAAACTTCTTCAGAACTACGGCTTGCATACCGGCTCTTAAAGCAGATAAACCAAAAGCGCGGTTATTATGGTTCAATGACCGATCAGGATCTTGCAAATCAGACAAATGTTCTCAAAAAGCGGCTCGCAAATGGTGAAAAACTCAAAGATATTAGAGTTGATGCTTTTGCCGTGGCCCGCGAGGCGACAAAAAGAATCCTTGGAAAAACGCCATATGATGTCCAAATTCTTGGTGGACTAATTCTTGACATGGGTTCGGTTGCTGAGATGAAAACTGGAGAAGGTAAAACAATTGCCTCAATTGCGCCAGTTTATCTTAATGCACTTTCAGGCCAAGGAGTTATTGTCTCAACTGTAAATGAATATCTATCTGAGCGGGACGCTGAAGATAATGGTAAAGTTTATAATTTTTTAGGTCTTTCTGTTGGAATTAACAAAGCCCAAATGGATCCTGAAACTAAAAGAATGATGTACGGGGCTGACATTACCTATTCAGTTCATTCAGAATTAGGATTTGACTATTTGCGTGATAACATGGTCTATAGTGCTGCTGAAAAAGTTCAAAGAGGACTAAATTTTTGCCTTATTGATGAAATTGATTCAATTTTAATTGACGAGGCTAAAACTCCTTTGATTATTAGTGGTGGAAAATCCAACCTTCCAGCGCAATATTTATCTGCCAACCAATTTGTAAATACACTTGTAAATGAAGATTTTTATATCGACCAAGAAACAAAAGGTATTAAATTGAATGACAAAGGTATTGACAAAGCTAATGCTTTTTTTGGTTTGCGCAATCTTTATGAAATTGAAAACTCTGAGCTTGTTCACCGAATTCAAAATGCCTTGCGTGCAAATAAAGTAATGAAAAAAGACGTTGAGTATATTGTCCAAGACGGTAAAATCGAGCTTGTTGACCAATTTACCGGGCGAATTATGGCCGGAAGATCTTATTCTGAAGGTCTCCAGCAAGCCCTTCAAGCAAAAGAAGGAATCGAAATTGAACCTGAGACAAAAACTTTGGCAACAATTACTTACCAAAACTTTTTTCGTCTTTTTAAAAAACTCTCAGGAATGACCGGAACTGCTAAAACTGAAGAGCAAGAATTCATCGATGTTTACAATATGCGTGTCAATGTTATTCCAACAAATAAACCACTGGCCCGCCGCGACGAAAAAGATGAAATTTTTGCCACAATTGAGCAAAAAAATAAAGCAATTATTGCCGAGGTCCAAAGAGTTCATAAAACTGGCCAGCCAATACTAATTGGAACTTCCCAAGTTGTTGACTCAGAGACTCTCTCAGAAATGCTCAACCAAAAAGGGCTATTTCACACAGTTTTAAATGCAAAACAAAACCAACTTGAGGCTGAAATTATCGCAAAAGCAGGCCGTAAAAATGCAATAACAATCGCAACAAATATGGCCGGGCGGGGAACAGATATTATTCTTGAACCTGGAGTTATTGACCTTGGCGGACTTTATATTTTAGGGACAGACAAGGCTGAATCAAGAAGAATTGACAACCAACTTCGTGGTCGGGCAGGTCGCCAAGGTGATATTGGTGTCTCAAGATTTTTTATTTCCCTTCAAGACCAGTTATTGCGCCGTTTTTCCAATTTTGAACAAATTTTTGACACCTACGGCCTAACTGCTGGGGCAATCAAAGGAAAATATATTCACTCAGTTTTACTAGCAGCCCAGAAAAAAATTGAAGGCTTTAACTTTGACATGCGAAAAACCGTGCTGAGCTATGATGATGTTATTCGCCAGCAACGTGATTTAATTTATACTCAACGTGATATTTTGCTCCAAATTGACAATTTTGATCACTATATTAAAAAAATGATCATTAGAACTGTTGAAGTTATTTTAGGTTATGACTTTATTTTGCTACCAAACCAAGAAATTCACTATAAAAATTTAGTTGATTTTCTCAACGACAACCTTTCAAGAATAACTCGCTATGATTTTGGCCAGAGCGGACTTGAAAAATACCCTTTTGAAGAACTTAGCAACTTTTTAGTCCAAGAACTAAATAAAATTTATTTTGAAACTCTCCAGCCGACTCTAAAAGAAAATATTGGCCAAAACTATTTTGACTCCGAGCGGCACATAATTTTATCTGTCCTTGATAATCAATGGCAAAATCATATTGACACAATTGACAAACTGCGCTCTTCGGCAAATTTAGTCCAGTATTCCCAAAAAAATCCTTACCAAATTTTTACCGAACAGGCTACTTCTAAATTTAACATTTTAATTTCTGAGTCAGCTTATCAGGCAATTGTTGGCCTTTTTAATAATTCTAATGCCGAAAAAATCGAATATGTCCAGGCCATTCTTTCTGATGGTAGTGCAATTTCTTATCCATCTGACACGCCAGATCACATCGTTGCCCAGCTAATTGCAACTAATGAAGACCGAATTGCTTATGCAAAACAAATTGAAAAAGAATCCCAGCCTGAATTTATTTACGAACAACTCAAAAATAACAACATTCAAAGACTCGATGCTAGCGGTGGATTTGAACTTTGACAAATTGCAAACAATAAACTTGTTAATCTCAAAGAAGAAATGCCCCTTGACGAAAAACGCAATATTTTGCTAAGAATGAACCAAGAACAACTTGAACTTCTGGGCCAAAAAGAACTCAAAATTGACTCTGGAATGCCGGGAGCTGAGCCTAACCAAAATGCTGAGAGCTTTTTTGAGGCAAGTCAGCAAAACCAAAATAACCAAAACAACCAAAATAAACAAGACGACTTTTTACCTTCAAACTTCTTTTTCGATGTAAAAGACGATCCTGATGCCATCATGAAAATGTTAGAACTTGACAGACAAAAAGAAATGGCCAAAGCTGAGCAGAGTACCCAACAAGAGTCAGAAAATTTGGAAAATACAGAAAAACCCAGACCAGATCAGGCTTCTGACTTGCAAAATTCAAGCGACTAAAGGACCCCCCTAAAATTAAAGAAAAACTTTAAAATGCAAAGAAAATAAGAAAACTTGCTTGTTTTTACTTTTTTCTTTGTTTTTCACTAAAAGATGCTAAAATTGGCAGAGAGGATAAGTCAAAGGATGCTAAAAAATACTAATGTTTTGCTTTTATTGGCGAAAATTAGCTACTTTTTGTCACTTTTAGGTTTTGTCCTTTCTGTTGTAGAAAATTTTTTCTACTTTTGGTTCTTTCAAAACTTCACCTTTGCGATTTTTGTAGGCCTTAGTGGTCTTGCTAGTTTTTTGTTTTTTTTGTTGCTTTTTTTGTTGTTTTTGCCAAAAATTAATCCAATTTATTGAAAAAATAGTTTATTTAATGACAAAAGATTCCAGAAAGATTTGTGCAATTTTTCGCAGAAAAAAGGTAAACCCTTTTTAATTGCAGTTTCTTTGGCTTTTTCATTTTTAATTATTTTCAATTTGGTTAATTTATTGTTGTACGGGATTATTTATTATAGTTTTTCGTTGGTTTTTGGTTCTTGCTTTAGTCTTTTTTGGATTAAGTTTCGAATTTGCGCAAAATGTTATGCTGTTTAGAAATCTTTTTAACATTTGCAAAAATTTACTATCCAAAATGCTTTTTTATATTATAGTTTTTCATTAGTTTTTGGTTCATGCTTTAGTCTTTTTTGGATTAAGTTTCAAATTTGCGCAAAATGTTATGCCGTTTAGAAATCATTTTTAACATTTGCAAAAATTTAATAGCCAAAATGCTTTTTTATATTATAATATGCCTAAGAGGAGAATCATGACACCACATATTGAAGCTAAGAAACATGAAATTGCGTCAGTTGTATTAATGCCAGGAGATCCACTTCGTGCAGAATTTATTGCTAAAAATTTCTTAACTGACGCCAAACTTGTTTCAAAAGTCCGTAATAACTTAATTTTTACCGGTAAATATAAAGACAAAGAAGTAACTATCGCTGCCTCAGGGATGGGTTCTGGTTCTATTGGTATTTATGCCTATGAACTGTTTAAATTTTATGATGTTGAGAAAATAATTCGGATTGGATCAGCTGGTTCTTATGATAAGGATCTTGAAATTTTTGACCTTGTTATTGCAAAATCAGCTTGATCAGATTCTTGTTCATTTCCGGCACTTTTAGGTCAGGGTCAATCTCATTTAAGTTATCCTGATTTGGAACTTGTAGCAAATTTATTCCATAGTGCTGAAAAATTAGGTTTGAGTCCGGTTTATACAAATATTCACTCAACTGATGTTTTTTACTCTACCCGCGATTTATCAAAAACAATCGAACTTTCAAGAGCACAAGCAGTAGAAATGGAATCTTTTGCTCTTTTTACAATAGCTAATCACTTGCAAAAAAAGGCAGCTTCAATTCTTACAATTTCTGATAGTTTAATTACCAAAACTTCGCTTGATCCTTTAGCAAGACAAGAAAAATTTGAAGAAATGATTGAAATTGCCCTTGGAGCACTTTAAAATATGAATTTATTTGAAATTATTGAAAAAAAAGTCAAAAAAGAACATTTAAGCGAAGAAGAAATTCATTTCATGATTAATGGATTTCTGTCTGGCCTAATTGCCGACTACCAGTTTTCTTCATTTTTAATGGCAATTTTAATTAATGGCCTTGATGATGATGAGCTTTATTTCTTTACTCGCGAAATTATTGCTTCCGGTAAGACAATAAATCTCAGAAAAATTAACGGAGTTAAAATTGACAAGCACTCAACAGGAGGAGTTGGTGATAAAATATCACTAATAATAGGGCCAATTTTTGCTGCCCTTGGCTACAAAGTGGCCAAAATGTCTGGAAGAGGTCTTGGATTTACTGGTGGTACAATCGACAAACTTGAGTCAATTCCAGGATTTCAAACTCAGCTAACTGAAGCTAGTTTTTTGGATCAAGTTCAAAAAATTGGAATTGCAATTACCGCACAGTCAAATGCAATTGTTCCCGCTGATAAAAAAATTTACGCGCTTCGTGATGTTAGTGGAACAGTTTCGTCAATTCCGTTAATTGCAAGTTCAATAATGTCAAAAAAAATTGCTACTGACACAGATGTTATTTTAATTGATGTAAAATGTGGTAGTGGCGCTTTTATGACTGATCTTGGACAGGCAAAAAAACTAGCAAGCAAAATCAAAATGCTTGGAAAAAGATTTGGGAAAAAAACTATTGTTAAAATCACCAACATGGATGCCCCGCTCGGAAGAATGATCGGTAATAAAAATGAAATTATTGAATCACTGGCGATTCTTCAAGGTCAACAGTCTCAACTTGCTGACTTTGCAAAAGAATTAGTGGCGCAAACACTTTCTGAAATTGAAAAGCTAAAAATTGAAAAAGCCCGTGAAAAAGTGACTAAAATTATTGAGTCTGAACTTCCAAATGAAATTTTCCTAAAAATGGTAGTAGCCCAAGGCGGAAATCCAGCAACAATTCAATCTTCAAACTTTTGAATTCCAGCATATAAGGAACAAATTTTTGCCCCTCAAAGTGGATATATAAAATGGGAAAATGCAATAAATTTTGGAAAAATTGTTGCATTTTTAGGCGGAGGTCGTACTAAATTAAACCAAAAAATCGACTATGAAGCCGGAATTTGTCTAGAAGTTGAATCTGGAACATATGTTCAAGACGATCAGTTAATTTTTAGCCTTTATTCTTCTAATCCAATTGACTTGAGCAAAATTCAGGATTTAATTGCAAAAACTTTTTCAATTAAACCTGAGCCAGAAGTTGAAAATATGTTTTTAAATTAGCCTAATTTAAAAACATATTTTTTATTTTAAAAGGAGATTTATGAATTTCAATAAATTAATCGATCACACAATTTTAAAAGCCCAGACAACTTCTCAAGATATCAAAAACCTGATCGCTGAAGCAAAAAAATACAATTTTGGCGCTATTTGCATCGCACCTGTCTGAGTTAAATTAGCAAAACAAGAACTAAAAGACACTGATATTAAAATTGTCACTGTAATTGGCTTCCCGCTTGGAAATCAAGTTAGCGCTGTAAAACAAAAAGAAGCTAGTCTTGCAATAATGCACGGGGCTGATGAAATTGATATGGTAATGAATATTGGTAAATTTAAGGAAAAAGAATTTGACTTTGTTATCAATGAAATTAACCTAATAAAAAAAGAAATTGGCACAAAAATTCTGAAAGTTATAGTCGAAACTGCACTTTTATCAGCAAATGAAATTGCCGAGGCTACTAAAATTGTAAGCAAATCAAATGCAGATTTTATTAAAACCTCAACAGGATTTTCTTACCGCGGGGCAAGTCTTCAAGACATTGAAATAATGAGTGCTAATAAAAGCAAAAACTTACAAATAAAAGCAGCAGGCGGGATTTCGACAATTGAAGATATTGAAACATATTATAAATTAGGCGCTACTCGCTTTGGGACTTCTAAGTCTGTAAGTATTGTCGAAAATTTGGTCGATAAAAAATCTGAATATTAGTCTTTGAATTTTTTAAATTATGTTATAATTTAAAAAATTCAAATTTCAAAGTTAATTTTAATTTTAAATTTAAAGGAAAAAATTATGCAAGTAAATGTTAGTCATCCTATAATTGCTAGCGAAATTGCTAAAATAAGGCAAAATGTTTCTTTAGTTGATTTCCGGGCTGCAATTGAGAAAATTTCCTATTTACTTGCCTTCCCTGTTTTAGCCAAACTTAATTCAACAGATTTTAATGGCACTTCTGTTCTTAAAGAGCCTTTTTCAGGAACAAAAATTAGTGACTCTGTTGTTTTTGTGCCAATTTTACGCGCTGGATTTGCAATGTTAGATCCTTTTTTGAATCTAGTTCCTGATGCAAAAGTTGCGCCCGTAGGAATGAAGCGAAACTTAGATCTTTCAAATACAACTTACTATCTAAATTTGCCTAAAGCTAGTCCAAATTCAGTTGCAATTATTTTAGACCCTATTTTAGCAACAGGGAATTCGATAATTAGCGCGATTGATTACCTTATTGAAAAAGGGTTTGCCAAAATAATTATTGCCACAATTTTAACTGTTCAAGAAGGTCTTGATAAAATTGCCAAAAAATACCCGCAAGTAAGTGTCTTTTTTGGTCAGAAAGATGAAAAACTTAATGAAAAAGGTTACATTATTCCTGGAATTGGTGATGCCGGTGATCGTTTCTTTGGGGATTAGAGTTGAAAACTTCAATTTCGTGAAATTCTAACTATAATTTCAAAATAGCAATTACTGGAATTTTATTTAGTCTTTCGCTACTTTTTTTTATTTTTTCACACAATTATTTTTCATGACCGTTTTTTCAAACTCTTGGACTAAAATTTGACTTATCCACCCTTTTTTTAGTGCCAATATTCTTGCTGGGTAGTGTTTGGTTGGGTTTTTTATGTCTTTTGGTTAGGTTTGCAATCGGTCCTTGACTTATTTTTAACCATTTTGGCGGAATTGACATTATCTATTTTGGCCATTTTGTACTATTTTTAGCTTCAGTAATATACATTTTTTCATTTTTTGGTTTTCGCTATCTTTTTATCAAAATTTTTAAAAATTTCGCTAAAATAAAAAGATTCATTATTTTATCACTAATTGTCTCAACACTTACAACCAGTTTGATGATGACTTTTTTAAACGGAGTTTTGATTCTTCCAGTTTATTTAAAACTTTTTAAAGCAATAAGTTCAGTATCTCTTGACTTAGTTTATAAGGGGTGGGATAATATTCAAAAAGAGCTTTTAAAAACCGAAAATTTTTCGTATTGGTCTTTTATTTTTAGTGTTTTTATTCCTTTTAATCTTGCAAATTTTACTTTCCAGTCAGTTTTAGCCTCTCCTATTTACATGATTATTGAACATTTTCACAAAAATAAGAGGCTAAACTAAGCAATTTATAAGCAAACTTCTTTATAATAAAAGTATTTATTCATAATTTTGCTAATTTTTTTGAGTTGTTAAAATTTTTTTAGTTTTTGTGATATAATTATCTAGAAAAAATTGAAATAAACAATCAAAGGACATTTGAGGAGTTTTTACTATGCCAGTTCATTCATACCGATTTTTAGTTGCATCAGAGGATATTTATTTCCCAAACACCGCTCAGCAAACTATTAGTTTTAGTGACCCTGAATCAATTAAGATTCTCAGGGAAATTTACCATTCAACTTCACGGACAACTTTAACAAACAAAGAGTTGTTAATTGTTTACCGTAAAGAAAATGAAGAAGTAGATTTATTTGAAGAAGAAATTATCGATGAACAACTCGACAAAAAAGCCGTTGAACAAAACAAGTCAGGGGCTGCTGGTGCTGCTAAGTCTAAAACTTCAGAAAACGAAAAGCTAACTGTAGATCCCAAAATCGAAAATGACTTTTCGCCAAAAATTGTTGACATTGATGAACTTTCTAAATATGCTTCTCTAATTAGAGTTCAAAGTTATCGTGCAAAAACTAGACCTGATAAAAGCGATTGACAAACCGTTATTTTAGATTTTACTGTTCTTGAAAAAGTTCAAGTTGTCGATTTAATAACTGACCCAAATAGTACAAAAGCTGACCAAATAACTATTAAATCAACTCGTGAAATTATAAAAAATCGTGAAATTCACGTAACTTTAATTAATGATTTACTTGAATTTGGGCGAAAAACAAAAAACTTTAAGATGCCAGGTGAGCTTCTTTTGGTTGTTGACAAATTTCAAAATAGTAACACCGAAGTTGAAAAAAATGAATTCATCAAAGGTGTGACAAACACTTTATCTTCATCAGTTAGTCTTAATTATCAACAAAAATACCATTTATTTTCATTAAATTCTTATGCCTCAAAAATTAAAAAACTATACGAGCATGTTCATACCTTTAATGAACAAATTCGCCTTGAGGATGAAATTAATGTTATTTTAAAGTCTAACCTTGACAAACAACAAACAGAATTTATCCTCAAAGAAAAAATTAAGGCAATCCGTAAAAAATTAGGTGAAGATTCGCGTTATGAAGATGAAATTGAGGAGCTTTTACACTCAGAAATTGGAAAATTAATTTTTCCAAAAGAAGTTGCAAAAACAATAAAACGAGAAGCTAACCGTCTAAAATCAATGATGGCGACTTCACCTGAATCTAATATCACCAAAAATTACCTTGATTTACTAGTTGCACTACCTTGAAGACGTGTAAGAAAAGACATTTTAGATATTCAAAATGTTCGCCAAAAACTTGAAGAAGCTCATTATGGCCTTGACGAAATTAAAAAACGAATAATTGAATATCTTGCTGCCCTAATTCACCGGCGTTCACAGTCAAATCAAGAGCCAACCCTTGAGAAAATTGATGGTGATTATTGTGATTCAAATTTATTTGTCAGCTCTAAAGTGCAAAAAGGAAGAACTAACTCAATTCCAATTTTAACACTTGTAGGGCCTCCAGGAACTGGAAAAACTTCAATTGCAATGGCAATTGCTGAATCAATTGGCAAAGAATTTGTTAAAATTTCGCTTGGAGGTGTACGGGACGAGGCTGAAATAAGAGGTCACCGTCGGACATATGTTGGGGCTCTTCCTGGAAAAATTATTCAAGCTCTAAAAAAAGCAGGCGTTTCAAATCCATTAATTTTACTTGATGAAATTGACAAAATGGGTTCAGATTTTAAAGGTGATCCGGCCGCTGCAATGCTTGAGGTTTTAGATCCAGAACAAAACCGTTTTTTCCAAGATCACTACTTAGAACTTGAATATGACCTATCGCAAATTCTCTTTGTTGCCACCGCTAATGAAATTCACGACATTCCTGAGCCTTTACTTGACCGGGTTGAAATAATTGAGCTCTCATCTTACACATTTTTAGAAAAACTACAAATTGCAAAATCACACCTAATTCCTGCAGTTCTAAAAGAAAACTCTTTAGACCCAAAATATTTCCCAATTGATGATGAGACAATCGACTACCTCATTCGCTACTATACTCGGGAGGCTGGTGTTCGGGGGCTTAAACGGGTTTTTGACAAAATTGCAAGAAAAATTATTGTCAGACTGCTTGAAAACACATTGGCTGAAAACTTTAAAATTGATGTCAAATTTGCCCGTGAACTTCTAGGAATTGAAAAATTTGACCCCGACCCTGTTGATGCCAGTCCGCAAATTGGAACTGTAAATGGACTAGGATACTCACCACTTGGTGGTTCAACTTTGCAAATTGAAGTTAGCACAATTCCGGGGCGCGGCGATATTAAACTAACTGGTTCGCTCAAGGATGTAATGCAAGAATCAGCAAGAATTGCCCTGTCATATGTTCAGTCTAAAGCTAAAGATTTTGGAATTGACTTTGATTTTGAAAACACACTAATTCACATTCACGTTCCTGAAGGTGCAGTTCCAAAAGATGGGCCGTCTGCAGGAATAACTTTTACAACCGCAATAATTTCAGCGCTCAGCCAAAAACCCGTTTCACACGATATTGCAATGACAGGCGAAATCACACTGCGGGGAAAAGTGCTTGGAATTGGCGGACTCAAAGAAAAATCACTTGGGGCCTATAAAAGCGGAATTAAAACAATTTTTATCCCGCAGTCAAACGAGAAAAATCTTGTTGATCTACCTGATGAGGTTAAAAACTCAATCAAATTTATTCCGGTTGAGACTTACCAGCAAATTTATGACTTTATTTTCAAATAATTTTGCTTTTGTGATATAATTATTCTTTGCATTTCAGGTTATTATTTGTCCAAAAAGTATTCTACCAACAAATTTATGACTTTATTTTCAAATAATTCCACTTTTGTGATATAATTATTCTTTGTCTTTCAGGTTATTATTTGTTAAAAAAGGTATAAAATGAAAAACATAAAAAATTCTCAAAATAATTTTCGATTTTTTGGTATAATTAACCTTGAAAATTAAATTGAGAATTTTTGAAAATTTCTAGCACTTAAAACAACTAAATAGGATAGGAAATAGTTGCAAGGCTATTCAGTGGTGGTTTTTAGTTTGTTTTAAAGCAAGTAAAAGAAAGGAAAAATATGGCAGTTGTTAAAACTGGTGCAAAAAAAGATTTTGACCGTTCAAAAGAGCATATCAATATTGGGACAATTGGTCATGTTGACCACGGAAAAACCACTCTAACAGCGGCAATTTCAACTGTATTATCAAAAAAAGGTCTAGCTGAAGCAAAAGATTATGCTTCTATTGACGCAGCCCCTGAAGAAAAAGCGCGTGGAATTACAATCAATACAGCCCACATCGAATATAGCACAGACAAGCGTCACTATGCCCATGTTGATTGCCCTGGTCACGCCGATTATATTAAAAATATGATCACAGGAGCAGCACAAATGGATGGTGCCATTCTTGTTGTTGCCGCAACAGATGGTCCAATGCCCCAAACTCGTGAGCACATTCTTCTTTCAAAACAAGTTGGTGTGCCAAAAATGGTTGTTTTCCTAAACAAAATCGACTTACTTGAAGGTGAAGAAGAAATGGTTGACCTTGTTGAGGTTGAAATTCGTGAACTTCTTTCTTCATATGATTTTGACGGAGACAACACCCCAATAATCCGTGGTTCAGCTCGTGGTGCTCTTGAAGGAAAACCTGAATGAGAAGCTAAAGTTCTTGAACTAATGGATGCAGTTGACTCATACATTGACTCCCCAGTTCGTGAAATGGACAAACCATTCCTAATGGCAGTTGAAGACGTCTTTACCATTACAGGTCGTGGAACTGTTGCTACTGGTAAAGTTGAAAGAGGACAAGTTAAACTAAATGAAGAGGTTGAAATTGTCGGATATCGTCCTGAACCTAAAAAAACAGTTGTAACCGGAATTGAAATGTTTAACAAAAACCTTCAATCTGCAATGGCTGGAGATAATGCTGGAGTTCTTCTTCGTGGTGTTGACCGTAAAGATATTGAACGTGGTCAGGTTATT
Organism: Mesomycoplasma ovipneumoniae; assembly: GCA_009756935.1. Next base: position 20,155 of record VZDP01000008.1, read on the forward strand.
GCCAAACCAAAAACCATTATTCCCCACACTAAATTTAAAGCAGCAATTTACGCGCTCAAAAAAGAAGAAGGTGGAAGACATACTCCATTTTTCAAAAATTACAAACCTCAATTTTATTTCCGTACAACCGATGTTACTGGTGGAATTGAATTTGAAGCTGGCCGTGAAATGGTAATTCCTGGGGATAATGTTGACCTTACTGTTGAACTTATTGCCCCTATCGCTGTTGAGCAAGGTACAAAATTCTCAATTCGCGAAGGTGGAAGAACTGTTGGAGCCGGAACAGTAACTGAAATTATTAAATAAAAAATCTTTTATCTAATACAAACTTTAGGGCCGCGCCCTAAAGTTTTTTTTTTTTTTTTATTTTACAATCAAAATTAGTCAGGATTAGACTCCTGAATTTGACAGTTTGATGGCAAAAATTCACTTTTTAGTGAATATAATATGCGAAAATATCGGTAAATCCGTGTTTTTGATTGTAAAGCTTTAATTTTTATTATTTTAAAATTAACCTTTTCAAAAAAAAAAAAAAATGTTTGGTCTAAGAAAAAAATATGTTATAATAACTTTCACTAAGAATAAATTAATAAATTTTTAATATTGAATTAAGGGGGAATTAGTTATGTTTTTTGCATGATAAAATCAGAAAATCCGAATTATCCATTATATTTTTAAATATGATGGAATGCCTTAAATTTAACCGTTTAGAAATCTATAAATTTAGGGCTTTTAGTTATTGCTCTTTCAAAACTTCATATATTTTTTTAGGCTCAATGTAAGTAAAAACGAGTTTTCTTTTTGCATTGAGTTTAAATAGTAGTTGTATTTTTTATGGTTTTTGTCAGTGTTTTGAACTAAAAAAGCAGTTTAAAAATTCATAATTTTGCTTTTTAAGGTAAAATTTTAGCTTTTTTAGTTTGCTTTATTTATTAATAAATAGATTTTTCTTTCGTGATGGTCAGATTTAAAATTTAGTGTTTTTGCCTTGATAGTTATTTTTTCTGAGTTTGGCAAAAAAGTTAAAAGAGTAGCCAAAACCGGAGACTTTTTTAGGATTATTTCATCAAACTGGAAAACTCGGGAAAATAATTTGAACTTTAGTTTTTTTAGTGTATAATTTGTAAATTTAAAAACGATTTCAGAGGTGGCTAATATGATTTTTTGTTCTTAAAAGTATAAATTTACTACTAAAGTCAGACTTAGTTGGTAAAATTTATTATAAGTATTATTAAATTTAAACATTTATAATAAATAGGAAAATTTGGAGGCAACTATGAAACTATATTTTTCCCGTCGTCGAAAAGTTGTAATTTTAGCAATGGCAACAACATTCTTATCTTTAAGTTTGTATTCAATTAATCAATCATTAGTTAATTTTGATTTTTTGTCCAATGAAGTTAGTTATTCAACTCAAGCGCCTTCAATAATTTCAAAAAATCAGCCAAATGATACTGGATTTAATTCACCAGTAGCAAATACTGTTTTTGTTCCACCAAAAATAGAAACGCCTAAAGAGAAAATTGAAAATCCAGTTAAACCACAAATCGTAACACCAAAAGTAGAAAAAATAGAACCCTTACCTGAAAAAGCAACCCCTAAACCGATAAGAAGAATTCAAGCAGTTGAATCAACTATCCCTATTCGAACAACACCTGCACGCCAAAGTCCAACTAGGACTATATCTTCGCAACCAACAATTTCAACTTCAAGACCAGTAAGTCAGCCACAAGTTCAAACTAGAAATAATTCGCGTGCTGTTAACTTTGGTGATGCAGCTTATCAACGCGCCCTTGGTTTGTGAAGACAACAGCAAGACCGAAAAATTGCAGAAGTTACGCGTGAAAGAGATAAATATCAAGCAGAAGTTGCTGAAGCAGACCGTGTTATTTCAATTATTAAAGAACACTGACAAAAATACGCACCAACTGGAGAAGATGGTAAGCCAAAAGTTAGTCTAGAATCCTATCTTGAGGGGTATAAATACACTCGCTGAGTTGCAAATAATTACCTTGAGCGTGAACAAAATTACTTAAAAGTAATTGAGCAACGAAGACAACTTGACCAACCTTTTACAGAACAAGAATTACAAATGATAAAAGATGGTTATACTCCTGATCCTTCAACCGACGGATGAGAACCAAAAGTCAATATTGTCGTAAATGGAATTAGGGCAAATAATAAAAAAAGATTAAATGCCGTTGATTCAAAATGAACAAGATATGATGGAACTAAAATTGGCTCCCTAAAATATGAAGGGTGAAATGACACTGATGTTAGTTCAGAAATTAGTAGTCTCACTAAAGATAAAGGATTTTCTAACGGTAGCATTTCACTGATAAAGTATACTCGCGCCGCTGGAAATACCGCTGGTAGTCTTTCAGAATTTAAAACTTTAGTTCTAAATGCCGATGATGATAAAGCCTTTCAAGCTTTTGCCGAGATTATGAAAAATGCGGCTAATAAAGACAACTTAATCAAGGCAATTGTTCTTAAAAATGTCGGAGCAAAACATAAAACCCAAAACATAAAAGGGATTTTAGACCTATTGCCACCGCAAATGCAAAAAGTTTCGCTCTTTTTAGATGACCACCAAGCAATTAATGGTCTTCGTGGACTTGAAAAATTCAGCAAACTAAGCGAACTAGAACTCTATAGTAATTCACGAACCAACGAAAGCAATTGAGCCATTAATCCTAATGCCCTAAAAAATGTCGACTTTATTTCTTTTGATTATATAAATAAAGGTGATATGCATCTCCAACCTGGAGAAAAAGTTGCTGGATCAATTATTTTCGACACTCTCCGTTGAGATGATGGAGATGATGCTGGCAAAGTTAATGAGGGACTTGAAATTGCTTTTAGTTCAAAAATTAATCAGCGTGTTTTCCAAGGAACTTTTGGTGGTCGAGGAGGATATCCGCTACATCTTGACTTTTCTTCATCTAAAAAAATTAAGACGCTAAAAGGGATTGACTTTGCTAAAACAGAGAAACTTTTTAACGAAAAACTGCAAAGTTGAGAAGTTGAAGCTGAATCACAAAAAAATCCTGGCCATGTTACTTTGCTTTTCCAATATTTATATTTTGGAGCCTCAAAAATAAATGATTCTGGCTCAGCAAGTTCAAATTATGTATATAAAGTCGACGCAAGCGACTTTGAAAATTCCCAATTTACTTCAAGACTTGTTAATGGCCCTATCCAACAACCGGGAATTTATATAAAAGATGAAAATGGAAAAACCCTTTCAAATATTCCGCTTTATATAACTGGTAGTTCATTTTCTGGCGATGCCTTTAGTCAATTATCCAAATTTGTTGATGTAGCAAAGAAAAGTGCAACTTTTAATAAAATTTATGTTGAAAACGCATCACTTCAAAGTCAACTTTCAAATTTAGGTCTTCCTGTTGAAACAAAAACAATTACAACAACAGACTAAACTAAAAAAAATAATTATTTTTTACTTTTTATGCCCAAAATTTCTTTTTTACTTAATTTTATTGAAAAAAGCACTATTAAAATTTTTAATAAAAGGGTAAAATGGATCCAATTAATCATTGAGTTAATAAAATTCAAGAAAATCTGCTAAGATACCAAAAGGTTGTTGAACAATATCGAACAATAGCAATTTGGTGTAACGAAATTGAAAAAGTTTTTGCAATTAAGCCAAATTTACTTGATTTTCCACACGGAATTGGCCTTAAAAAAATACCATTTTTAAAAAACTGACCAACAAAAAAGATAATAACTCTTATTAACAACGGAAAATTAACAGAAAAATTCACTAGTTTTCAAAAATGAAATATTCATACAAACCGAAGCTTATTTAATCAAATCAAAGCTAAATTGTTAGTTTGAGACTATTATTTATCTTTTCTTGAAGGAAATTATTGAAAAACTTGAATTATCGAAGAAGTTTCATACACTAAAAATTTATATTTTTTTCGTGGGCTGCTTTGAAAAAACAAAAATTACACAATGATAGTTGGCCTTAATAAATTTCAGGGAACTAAAAAATATGCCACTGACTTTTGCTCCTTTTTTACCGCACTTTTAACCTCAAAAGAAATTAGTGATACTGCAAAAAAAATTGATAAAATTTCAAAAATTGACCGAATTTGGTACAATTATCAAAACAAGGATATAGATCAATATTCCAAACTTAGTTAAATATGTCATCTTTTTTATAATATTATTCTAAATTATTTTATAATTATATTATAGTAATTTATATTGGAGGGTGTATGGTTTGAGAAAATCCATTTGGAAAAAATAAAGTTCCATCAGTTGCTGAGTTGTGAAAAAATGAAAAAAAGCAATACCGAATTTGAATTTTTTCTTATCCGCTGTTACTCCTTTTGCTAGGTGTTTTTTTAAGTGTTCAACTTTTTTTAGACTTAGATATTAGAAATATTGGTCGAGCTTTTTCGATTTTATCAATTTTATTTACTGTTACAAGCTTAATTTTTTATGTATATTCTGTTTTTACATCATATAAAGCAAAAGATTTTGCACCTCTTGGCGATCGTTCCTTCTTTTTCACGTTCGTTTCATTTTCTACTGCTGCTCTTTCAATTATAAATTCAACAATAGTAATGATTGGAAATTTAAGCCTTAATAATCAAAATTTTGTCGCAATATTAACTATTCAAATAATTCTTATTGGCTTAATTTTTGTTTTAATTCCATTTTTCTTGACAAAAGTGCTTAAAATTAAGTCAATATTCAAACTATCTCGAACATTATTCATTATTGAAAAACGTATTGATGAAATGAAAAAAGATCCTAAGGCATATTCTGAATTTATGAATATTTTTGACTTAGGTCACCAAAATCCAATGAATGCACAGCAAGCAAATAACCCTGAAAACACACAAACTCAAGAAGCTCAAAACAAACCTAAAACAAAAGAAGAAAGAATAAAAATTGCACTTGAAAAATTAAATTTAACACAATTACACGAAATTGCCCAAAAATTAGAAATTTCTGGTTTTGAACAGTTGAAAAAACAAGAATTAATTAAGCTTTTAACTCAAATTCTTGCACAACAAGACTCTGGAAAATAGTTTGATATTTAAGGCAAACTATTTTCCAGAAAACAAAAAAATCAAAAATTTCTTTGTTTTAAATTAAAATATGTTATAATTATATTTAATAGTTTTTAGGCAATGGCACCATAGCCAAATGGTAAGGCATAGGTCTGCAACACCTTGATGTACCGGTTCGAGTCCGGTTGGTGCCTCCAAAATGTAATGCGCCCGTAGCTCAATTGGACAGAGTGTTTGGTTACGGCCCAAGAGGTTGAGGGTTCGACTCCTTCCGGGCGCGCCATATATAATATAATTAGACCAAGGAAAATTAACTAAATTATTTTAGTTAATTTTTTTATTTTTTCAGTTTTTTATGGTATAATTTCAAACTAGTTTTAAATTCAATAAAACATCCTTGGTTATTTTTATAACCCACAAGCCCATAAGGAGAATAATATGCCAAAATATGAAATTATGACAATTTTAGACCCAAAAGCAGAAGCAACAATATTAGAAAATTTGCTTTCTGCCATTTTTAGTCAAAATTCGTCATACAAACTTGTTAAGCTTGAAAATTCAAGTCTTGCTTACCCTATTAAAAAATCAAAAACAGCACAATATTTTTTAATTAATCTTGACTCACCAGCTAATTTAATTGAAGAATTTGTTCGCCGTGCGAATATTACCAAATCAATTTGACGTTACTTGATAATTAATCTTGATTCTGAAAAAGGTTTTAACCAAAAACCAAAAAATTCTGATCGCCATAAAAGAACAAATGCAAGACGTGATCATTCAGATCGACCTAATTTCAAATCAGCGCCACGAACTCGTCAAGACCAAAACTCACCTAACCCAGCAGAAAAAACTGATAAACCTTTTCAACGTCGAAATTTTAGACCTAATGCCCAAGGCGGAGCAAAACAAGGTTTTGCCCAACAGTCATCAGATAAGACTAACTCATCTCAACGCGGAAAAACTTCAACTTCTTCAACACAGGTAGAAACTGGTGTTGATAATACTAAAAAAACACAGGAATCCCAATAGTTTTTACCTATTTTAGTCAATAAATAAAAATAGGTAAAAACTATAAAAAAATATGAATCGAATTTTTTTAATTGGACGCGTTTCATCTAAACCTGTACTTATGACAGCAAAGTCAAATGTTAATTTTATTCGATTTAATTTAGCAATTGATAGACGAAAATATAGCCAAGATTCGCCTACAATTACTGATTTTATTCCCGTAGTTGCTTGACGACAAAATGCAACAGCGCTCGACAAACTAATTACCATAGGAAGTTTGATAGCAATCGAAGGTTCTTTACAATCTTATCGTAGTACGGCAAATACAACAAATTATTTTACTACTTATGAGGTAAATGTTGATAACTTTCATTTATTAGAAACTAAAGAACAGCTAGAAAAGCGTCGTCAAAAATTAGCTCAAAAAGTTAGTGAACCTACTTTTGAACCATTATTTGATGATTTTCAACTTCCCCAAAATGATAAAAGATCATTTCATGACGATACTATTTTTCAGACAGAACCCTCAGAACCTTCAGTAAATTTTAATGAAACTAATGTTGAAATTAGTGAAGATAATGATCCATTTGCTGACTGAGATATTGATGATCTTGATCCTAACAAATAAAATTAAAAAGGAATGCAAAAATGAACAAAAAATATGCTAAAAAATTCAAGAAAAAAGTGTGCCAATTTTGTGAAGCTAAACTTTTTTACATTGATTATAAGTCAACTGAAGTGCTTCAACGTTATATTAACTCTTTTGGAAAAATTCAACCATCAAGAATTACAGGTAATTGCGCAAAACACCAACGTAAATTATCACTAGCAATTAAAAGAGCCCGTTTTGTCGCTTTACTTCCATTTATTGGTGACAGAATCCGTGGAAGCTACGATAAAACTCGAGTTTAATCATAAAAATATAATATGAATCTAAAAGCAGGTCTTATTGGACTTCCTAATGTCGGAAAATCCTCGCTTTTTTCAGCGCTGACAAAAATGAATGTTGAAATTGCTAATTACCCCTTTGCAACAATAGACTCAAACATTGCAACTGTCGAAATCCGTGATCCAAGACTAATTAATTTAGCCGATATTGTTAAGCCAAATAAAATTGTATTTTCAACTTACTCTTTTGTCGATATTGCTGGTTTGATAAAAGGCGCTTCACTGGGCGAAGGATTAGGAAATAAATTTCTTGAAAATATTCGAAATGTTGATTGTCTAGTTCATGTTGTTCGCTGTTTTGATGATTCAAAAATAATTCACGTTAATAATCAAGTAAATCCTATTTTTGACATCCAAACGATAAATTTAGAGCTAATTCTTGCCGATTTAAGTTCAATTGAGTCAATTATTGCCCGACTTAGTAAAAAAATCAACAATACAAACGACAAACAAGCAAAAGTTGAATTTGAACTTGCAAAAAAAGCAAAAGACCATTTGCAAAAAGATAAATCTTTACGCGATTTATCCTTAGACAATGAAGAGCGTCAAATAATCAAAAATTGGCAACTTTTAAGTATAAAGCCAATTTTATATGTTGCTAACATTGACCAAAAATCTGTCAGCGATCCCCTAAAAAATCCATATTTTTCTGAGCTTAAAACTTATCTTGAAAAGGAAAATGCAATTTTAATCCCAATTTGCGTTGCCTTAGAACACGAAATTTCCCAACTTGATCAGGAAGAAAAACAACTTTTTTTACAGGAATTTGGACTTGAGAAGTCATCTCTTGATTTTCTTGTTCTTAATAGTTTTAAACTGCTTGGCTTAGGAACTTTTTTTACTGTTGGAAAAAAAGAAGTTCGCTCATGAATATTTAGGAAAAATACAAGTGCAGTTGATTGTAGTGGAATTATTCACTCTGATTTTGTTAAAAAATTCATAAGAGTTGAAATTATCGCATATGAGGATTTTATTGAGTTCAAAAGCGAAAAAGTACTTAAAGAAAAAGGTAAAATTCGCCTTGAGGGAAAAGAATACTTAATTAAAGACGCAGAAATATGCCATTTCCGCATAAGCAATTAGTTCAAATAAAGTTTTAAAAAACCAAAAAATTATACATCAAAAAATTTATTTATAAATATTGATTGGTATAATTTTTTGGTTTTTTAAATTATCAGTTATTTCTAAAATAACAGCATTAAATTGGCAGTCATTATCCGAAGTTTGAAATTTTGTACTTTTATTATAGCGAATTCTGTTATAAACATCAAGAAATTTTACACCAATTGCATCATTTGCAGGACCTGTCATTCCAACATCAGTTATAAAAAGCGTTCCAAGCGATAATTCTCTGGCATCAGAAGTCTGAACGTGTGTATGAGTTCCTAAAAGTGCATTAATTTTGCCATTTAGATAGATTCCAAGCACATTTTTTTCACTTGTTGTCTCAGCATGGAAATCAACTATGTGAAAATCAGCATCATCTTCGGCAATAACTTTGTCAATTGCATCAAAAAAATTATCAGCAAACTGGTGATTTCAAGGTTTGACTAACTTGTTAAATGCTACACCTAAAAGCGAAGTTATTCTGAATGTTTTTCCATTTTTTAAAATTGTAGTAGTACCTTTACCACTATATTCTTTGTCAATGTTTAGCGGCCTAACGATATCTGGATTATCAATAATTAAAGCAATTTCAGGATTAGATCAAACATGATTGCCAATAGTAAAAATATCAACACCAAGCTCTTTTAAATATAAATAATCCCTTTTATTTAGTCCTTTTCTGCCGGTTATATTTTCAGCCTGAACTATTATTAAGTCAAAATTATAGTTTTTTCTCAAAATATTAAGTTGATTTTTAAACATTTCTATACCAGGCGCGCCAAAAATATCACCAACAAATAAGACAGTAGCAGATTTCATTCAATTCCTTTAAATTTTTCAAATATTTTATTTGAAAAAAAATTAAAAAAGATGCTTTTATTTTAGCATCATTGGTCAAAAAGATATGGTGCCAACAACAGGAATCGAACCTGCGACCCCATCCTTACCATGGATGTGCTCTACCGACTGAGCTATGATGGCGCTTTATTGCTTTAAAATTATAGCACTTTTTTAATATTTTTAATCAAAAAAATTATTAAAAAGTCAAGCAAATTTAAAGACAAAAACAAAAAAATACTTTCAAATGCAAGCAAATATTAAGTTTTAAAAGAGCCAAATTATTAATTCTTATTTGTTTTTGCATTATACCACAAAAATTTTAAAAACCAAGTTTTTTTTATATTTTTAAAAAACTTGATGTATAATTTAGTTTGTAAAATAACTAAAAAAAAATTGACTCACAAATCGTGAGTACTCCAAAAAAATATATTTTATATACTATTTGTTTTAAATTGTTAATTGCTCTTTTAAAATTTAATACTACAAAATAGGAAAATTAAAAATGATAGGCTTATTTGAACACATTGTTATAAAAGCAGATCAAAATAAAACTATTTTAAATCAACAACAATTAGATTTTTTTATTAAAGCATCAAAAGCAGAATTATTTAAAAAAACTAATACATCTCAGGATTTTTTATATCATAGAGTTCTACGAAACATTTTTGATCAACCACTGTTATTTTTACAATTTACTAATCATTATCTAATAATAACTCCCGAAAATTATGAAACTAATGAAATTGCAAATTCTAGTTTTGATAAGGAATTATTTGATAAAAAAATGTCGTTTATATACCCGGATTTTCATTACATTATCAAGTTGATGGCGACTATTTTGGGTTAGTTTCTAAACAGAAATTAGATGAAAAAATAGTTGAAGTTATTAAGAATCAAAAACATATATATTTAAGTGTAACTAGGCTTAATACAGAAAAAAACAAGGCTAAAAAAGAAGAATATTTTAATTATAAATTTCGTACAAAACGTGGAACTGCAAATCCTGGCGAAATAAAAGCAAAAGCTGGAAAAGTTAGCAATCTTTTTTATTTTAATGTCGGTATTAGCAATTCCTGATGATTTAAGGCAAAAGATTCAGTTTCAAAACTTGGTTATATAGAATATCAAGGCAATTCTAAGAAACCTGGGCTTTGTGAATATATTGCTATGTCTTTGATGTTAGAATATGCCGAAACATTCATTGCATCCGGAATATTTAGCGATGAAGAAATTGCTAGATATTTTGATATGAAAAAAAATTATTCTAATAACCTAAGTGATGGCGTTGCAGAACATAAATATTATATATATAAAAATATTGATGATGGAACTACTACATATAATTCACTTCCATATCAATTGTTTGAACTCAATGGGCGATATCAACATGTTAAGTATGCTTCTTATTTCACTAGTAAATTAGAACAATTTCTAAAGAGAAAGGAAATAAAAAAATACATAACAACTGATTATTCTGCCAATTTTATGCATTCAAGTAACCCTGAAACTTTTTTGTTTAAAAATAATATGCCAGTTATGGTATCTTTTGCTAATATTGCTACTGGACACAACATTGTTTTATATGGATATGATCCAGATACAGAAAAATATCTTGTAAATTTTGGATGGCCAGGTAATTCTAATTTACTTATTTCTAAATGAGATATTTGAAGTTTTTGATCAATGGGTTATTGATGAGCATTTAAAATAGATGATGATTATATAAAAAATCACCCACCTAAACAAAAATTATTAAGTGCAAATGGTAAGATTTATTCATATCCAGAAATTTTTGAAGAAGAACTTGTAATTGATAAAAATGGTATTCTAACTATAGATAACGACATTTATTAATATAGCTAAATTAAGGTGTTTTTTAATGAAAAAAACAAAAGAAAAGAAATTCACAAATTTATGAATTTTTTCAAGATATTTAAAAACTAATCTTCGAAAGAATTGATTTTTATCATTTTTTCTTATAGTTTTTTCAATTTTTTCAATTTTACTTATTTTGTTTTTATGAGAAGCTGATAAAAATTTTGATTTACCTATTTATAATTCGCAAAATCAACGAATAACTATTGTCAAAAAAAATGGCGAAGAGTTTGGAAATAACGAAATTTCAGAGATAAAAAACTTAAAATCTGTTAAATATATTTCAAATGGTGAATCAGAATTAGATTTTGGCGATTTTAGCAATAAAGACTCATTTAGTTCTGGTTTATGAACTAAAATTTTGCCAGTTGAAATCAATGATTTTTTTAAAAATGATATGAAAAACTATACTAATTTTCAAGGTAAATTTTTAGAAAATAATGATGAGATAATAGTTTCACAAGATTATGCTGATTTAAAAAAAGTTAAAATTGGTGATTATATTGATTATAAATATTGAATAAAACATCCTTCAACTAATGAAAATGAATTAATTTATACTAAAAAATTTAAAATTGTAGGAACAGTAGGATTTGCTAATAGTTATCCAGATTATTTTGTTTTAATATCCGATAAAGGCTATAAAAATTTAGCTGAAAATATTTTTGATAAGTCAAAAATATTTCTCAATCAAAATCAAGATCGAAACGGGTTTTTTAAATCTTTATTTAAAAATTTAGTATATTATAATGTAAAAACTTCAAATACAGAAAATGCTGTTGGTTCTAAAGTTTCTACATTTTCTGATTTACATTCTAATAAAAATTTTAATCTTGATAAAAAAGATAAAAAGCTTAAAATAGGTCGTTTTACTGAAAATAAAAACGAAATTCTTGTTAGTCAAGGTCTGATGAATCATTTAAGCAAAAATTCCAATTTAAATTTAAATGTAGGTGATGAAATAACTTTTAAAATGAAAATGGAAGATATTAATTTTTCATTTTTCAGAGATCATCCCTTTACTTTTAAAATTAGTGGAATTCTTGAATCTGATGAAGCAAATAAAATAGAATTTAACCAAAATGTAGCTCAACTTTTTGCTGATTCAATAAATGAAAACAAACCTTTAAGACTAAGTATTTTTTATGATAAAAGCGAGCAAAATTTATTGTCAAATCTCAAAGAAAAAGGATTTGAATTGGCACCAAAAATTGGTTATCCCATTAGTAGAGGTGTTGCTGGTATTTGACCAATAATTGCATCAAGTGCAGTAATTCTAATTTTACTTTTAACTACTGTTATTGTTTTTGCTTTTGCCTTAAGAAATTTCAAAATAAACAATGGAACTATTCAAAGTTTTGACGTTGATATAAGTAAAAAAGTAAATTTATATTGAATTTTTATATCATTATTTATTCTTATTGTTAGCTTTTCATTGTTTTTTATTTCAATTAAATTGCCATTTTTTAGCGATTTTCTTACCGGTAGATCAGCAAATTACATAGTTGGTCGCATTAGTTTAGATCTTATTTGAATCTCATTATTATATATTGTATTTTCTACTATTATTTTTAAAGTCGCTACTCATTTTTTAAAAATAAGAAAAGAAAAAAATATAAGGGAATTGAAAATAAATTAGTAAATTAACTTAATTGAAAAATTTCAGCTTTTTATTTAACTAGCTAGTAGCTAAATAAAATTTGTGATTTTGTCTCAATAATTAACATTGCGCCATGATAAACAAAGTTAGCGTTTTTATGCTAACTTTGTTTAATTTCCAGTCATTTTTTAACTTTTTGGAACGTTTTTTAAAATATAAATGGAATAAGTGATATAATTATTAATTTTTGTGATTAAAAACAATTAAGTTAGTGAGAATAAAATGAATAAAAATGAAGCAGTTGAACAACTTATAAAATTTATCCAAACAAAACAAGCTAGACTAAAAAGAAATCAAAAAATTGCTTATTATGGTGCTAATGCAGTTAAATGGATAACTTTTTTTGCAAATATTATAGTAATTTCGCTGGCAATTTGGGTAATTATAACTGAAATTAATCGTTATAATTTAATTAAATCTGAAAATAAATCAGTTTTTAATGACCTTGGACTAACTATTGTTTTGGCTAGCTTTATTTGCCTTACTTTTTTTATTAATTTATTTCTTGCTGTTTTTCGCGAAGTTATGAAGTTCAAAGAATATAAAAAAGCGCAAAGAGAGCTAAGTTATTTGTATTTTCAAATTCAAAATGATCCAAATTATAGTTTTGAAAAATTTGAACAGGACTATCAAGCGATCTCTGATTTTTATTTTCAAAAAAAGGATGTTTCAAAAATAAAAATTCTTAAAAAAATAGTTTTTGGTGGTAAAAAATGGTTATAAAAAATGTCCGACTTGATTCAGATTCTTATGAATTTGCTAAATTTTTATACAGAAAAACGCTTGTAAAAGCAAGGGTTTTTCAAATTTTATTTTGAACAGTTTCGATTTTTAGTATTTTTTTTGGATTTTTTTCGACCTTAATGGGTATTTTTAAATTAGCTTCACCAAAATTAAGTGAATTTGAACCTTTTGCCAATTTTTTTATTTCAACTGACGAAAATGGTGCAAAAGTTGACCAATGACCAATTTTTGTCTTATGAATTAACCTTTCAATTTCAATTATTAACAGTCTTTTTGCCCTTTTTCTAATAAAACCGCGCTGAATTCGCAACCAAGAAATTAATGACTTTTTAAAAATTGAAATAATTTTATTTGAAACCAAAACAGGAAAATATGCAAATTCAGAAAATTTACAAATTGAGCTTTTTAATTCAATTTGTAAATTTTTAGGAATTCTTAAAGCCCTTGAAAATAAACAAAAAGAGCAAAAAACTAACATTGATAAAAAGGAGCAAACTAATGAATAAAGAGAAATTGCTTTCAAAAATTGAACTTGATGTTATAAAATTAACGGCAAAAGCACGTGTTTCTAAGGGTATTTTTTTATTTGCTAGTATTGCCTTAATTTTAATGTCGGCTTTTAATGGTATTTTATCTGCGTATGCAATTACTAAAAATCCTAATCCAACTGCGGTTAAGTTATTTGTCGCAATTGCTTTTATTAACGCAATTATTAGTTTTGTAAGTTCACTTTCTTCTTTTTTTGTTTTTGAAAATGTTTATAAAAAAGCAACAGAAAAAATTAATTTTTATGAAGAAAAGAAAAATGAGCTTTTATCTCAAGATGCAAACATTGATGAGATTGCAAAACAGTTAGGGAACATAAAAATTGAAAATTAGTTTGTATTATTTTTAAAAAATGTTAAAATGTATCTATAATTTAACTTAAATTTTATTTTAAAAATTTTTTTTATAACACTGATACCGTTGTTATAACCCGAAAAAAACATTCATTTAAAGGAAAAAATGCCAACAATTTCTCAATTAGCAAAAGGATGTCGAGTTAAGAAAACTTGAAAGTCAAAAGTTCCTGCATTGAATATGTTATATAATTCATTGCACAAAAAAGAACTAAAAATTAGCTCGCCCTTTAAACGTGGAGTTTGCACAAGAGTTGCAACTATGACTCCTAAAAAACCTAACTCAGCATTACGTAAATTTGCAAGGGTAAAACTTTCAAATGGAATTGAAGTTAATGCCTATATTCCCGGTGAAGGCCACAATTTACAAGAACACTCAATTGTTTTAATTCGTGGTGGAAAAGTTAAAGACTTACCAGGGATTCGTTATCACATTGTCCGTGGAACTCAAGATACTACCGGTGTTGCAAAAAGAGCCCAAGGTCGTTCCAAATATGGAGCTAAAAAACCTAAAACTTCAAAGTAAAAATCTGAAAAAAGCTATAAAATACGACATTTTTTAAAAGGAGACAATCATGTCACGAAAAAAACAAGCCCCAGTGCGCGACGTGCTTGCTGATCCAGTTTTTAACTCAAAACTGATCACAAAAGCAATAAATAGCGTTATGTTAGACGGGAAAAAAACTACTGCCCAAAACATTCTTTATTCATCATTTAAATTAGTTGAAGAAAAAACTCAAAAAAATGCTCTTGAAGTTTTTGAACAAGCTGTAAAAAATGTAACTCCCCTAACTGAAGTTCGTTCACGTCGAATCGGAGGAACAAACTATCAAGTTCCAATGGAAGTTCGTCTAAAACGTCAACAGACACTTGCTTTGCGTTGATTAATTCTTTTTGCCAGAAAACGTAACGAAAAAACAATGGTTGTTCGTCTTGCAAATGAAATAATTGATGCTTATAATAAAACAGGTGGGGCCTTCAAGAAAAAAGAAGATACTCACAAAATGGCTGAAGCAAACCGCGCTTTTGCACACTTTAAATGGTAGGAATTTAGAAATATGTCACGAAAATTTGAACTAAAAGATTACCGTAATATCGGAATTATGGCCCATATTGATGCCGGAAAAACAACAACAACCGAAAGAATTTTATTCCACACTGGTAAAATTCACAAAATTGGTGAAACTCATGACGGAGTTAGCCAAATGGACTGAATGGAACAAGAAAAAGAACGTGGAATTACAATTACTTCTGCTGCAACAACTGCTTTTTGAAAAGGCAAAAGAATTAACATAATTGACACCCCAGGACACGTTGATTTTACCGTTGAAGTTGAACGTTCACTCCGGGTACTTGATGGAGCAGTTGCTGTTCTTGATGCCCAATCAGGTGTTGAGCCCCAAACTGAAACTGTTTGAAGACAAGCAACAACTTATGGCGTTCCGCGTGTTGTTTATGTTAATAAAATGGATAAAGCTGGTGCTAATTTTGAGGCTTCAATTGAATCTGTGCGCACTAAATTAAACGGTAATGCCGTGGCAATTCAGTTAAATATTGGTGCTGAAGCTGATTTTAGCGGAATTATTGACCTTGTTGAAATGAAAGCTTATAACTACGATGGTCAAAAAGAAGAAGTTGAATACGAAATTCCAATTCCAAGTGAATTACAAGACAAAGCTGCCCTAATGCGCCTTGCACTAGCAGAAGCAGTTGCTGACTATGATGAAAATTTATTTAATGATCTTCTTGAAGAAAAAGAAATTTCAGTTGATCAACTAAAAGCAGCGATTCGTAAAGCAACAATTAGTGGTGACTTTTTCCCGGTTGTTTGTGGTTCATCTTTTAAAAACAAAGGTGTAAAGAAAATGATCGATGCTGTTATTGATTATTTACCTTCACCTCTTGATGTTCCGCCAGTTAAGGCTTTTCGCGATGATCAAGAAATTACAATTCAAGCTGATGACGGTGAAGAATTTTCTGCCTTAGCTTTCAAAATTATGAACGACCCTTTTGTTGGTTCACTAACTTTCTTCCGTGTTTATTCAGGAAGTCTTACAAAAGGAACTTACATAATTAACTCAACTAAAGGTAAAAAAGAACGTGTTGGGCGTATTTTAGCAATGCATGCTAATTCACGTGAAGAAATCAACGAAGTTCGTACCGGTGATATTGGTGCTTTTGTTGGACTCAAAGACACAACAACAGGTGATACACTAATTTCTGAAAAGTCCAAAACTTTTGTGCTTGAAAAAATGAGTTTTCCAGAACCTGTTATTTCCCAGTCACTCGAACCATTTTCAAAAGCTGAAGTTGAAAAACTAGCTAATGCCCTCCAAAAACTTGCAAACGAAGATCCAACTTTCAAAACTTGAACCGACACTGAAACTGGACAGACAATTATTGCCGGAATGGGAGAATTACACCTTGATATTATTGTTGATCGGCTAAAACGTGAATTTAACGTCCAAGCACGTGTTGGAAAACCACAAGTTTCTTACCGTGAAACAATTACAAAATCCGCTGAAGTTGAAGGAAAATACATCAAACAATCCGGTGGACGTGGACAATATGGTCATGTTTGAATTAAATTTGAACCTAACCCAGAAGAAGGCTTTGATTTTATTGATAAAATTGTCGGTGGAAAAATTCCAAAAGAGTATATAAAATCAATTCAAAAAGGTCTTGAAGAAAAAATGCAAGCCGGAATTTTGGCCGGATATCCTTTAATTAATGTAAGAGCAACTTTATTTGACGGTTCTTTCCACGAAGTTGACTCTTCAGAAATGGCCTTTAAAATTGCCGCTTCAAAAGCGCTTTCACGTGCTCGTGATGCCGTTGGAACTGTTTTACTTGAGCCGATTATGGACGTTTCTGTTTTTGCACCTGCTGAATATGCCGGAGACGTTATGGGTGACTTATCACGTCGTCGTGGACTTGTTCGTGAACAAGAAACTAGATCTGATGGAGCAAATGTTATTCGTGGACATGTTCCTTTAGCAGAAATGTTTGGATATTCAACCCAATTACGTTCAATGACATCAGGACGAGGAACTTACCAAATGCAATTTGATCATTATGAAGTTGTTCCAAAAAATATTTCTGATGTAATTGTTAAACAACGGGCAATCAAATCTGACGACTAAAAGTTATTCCCGAGTTTCCCAGTTTGATGAGATAATCTTAAAAAAGTGTCTGATTTTGGGGCTTTTTTAACTTTTTTGGCAAACTCAGGAAAAATAACTATCAAAGCAAAAACACTAAATTTTAAATCTAACACTCACAAAGAAAAATCTACTTATTAATCAAATAAAGCAAACTAAAAAAGCTAAAATTTTAACTTAAAAAGCAAAATTATGAAATTTTTAAACTACTTTTTTAGTTTAAAACACTAACAAAAATCATAAAAAAATACAACTACTATTTAAACTCAATGCAAATAGAAAACTCGTTTTTATTTACATTGAGCCTAAAAAAATATATGAAGTTTTGAAAGAACAATAACTAAAAGCCCTAAATTTATAGATTTCTAAACGGTTAAATTTAAGGCATTCCATCATATTTAAAAATATAATGGATAATTCGCATTTTCTGATTTTTTTATGACAAAAACATAACTAATTCCCCCTTAATTCAATATCAAAATTTATTAATTATTCTTAGTGAGGTTTATTATAACATAATTTTATTTTAGACCAAGCATTTTTTTTTTTTTTTTTGCAAAAGGTTAATTTTAAAATAATAAAAATTAAGATTTTAGCTCAAAAAACACGGATTTACGGGTATTTTTGCATATTTATATTCACTAAAAAGTGAATTTTTGCCATCAAACTGTCAAACTCAGGAAAAATTTAAAATAGATTGAATTCTATAATTGTTGTATCAAAATATATAATCTGCAATTATTTTTTTCAGATCTTCAAAAGTTATTTTACTGTAGTTTAACTCGTTTAAGCATTCACTTTTTATAATTGAAAATCAATATTCAGCCTCCCTATTATCCAAAGAATTTCCTATGCGAGACAACGAAACAGTTCCTCCCATTTTATTTATTTTGTCAATATAGACTTTTGAAGTGTATTGAAATCCATGGTCCGAATGAATAACAAAATCTTTATCAATAGACCTAAATGTCTTTATATTACCCATAACTAAATCAAGATCATTGTTTACAGATAATTTAAAATCTCTGATTTTTTTAGTTTTATGCTCAATTATTACAGACAAAAATACATGGTTTTCCTTAACATCTCTGGGAGCTTTTATATATGTAACATCAGTAGCAAAAATATTTCTATTTAATTTATCATTGTAGTCGCGTTTAACAATATCCGGTAGTGCGAATTTGGTGTTCTTAATTTCGCTCTTTCTTCTTTTTTTTCTAATTTTGCATACTAAATTCAATCTTTTTAAATGTCTTCCAAGAGTTCGAGGGTGAATGTAAATATTATATTTCATAGAAATATAAGCACTCAACCTTAAGCGACCATATCTACCTTTGTTATCAAGAAAGGATTTTTTAATTATTGCGTCATTTTTGTGCTCTTTTACTTTTATAACTCTAGTTTTAGATTTTGCCACTGCTTGTCTGCATACATTAAAAATTTTTGCAGATTTGCTGTAGGGAATATTTAGTGTTTTGGCTTCACTAAGTTTTCCTGATTTTGATTTATCTTTGTTGGTTTCGTAATATCTCTTAGCTATTTCTATTAATTCTTCTTTTGTAAATTCGTTTCAATCGGGTTCAATTTGTTTTTTAGGTTTGCCACTCCCTGGCTTTCTCCTTGCACCCTTTTTATCTAATAATTGGTCTTGCATACCATTATTATAATATCTAATAATTTTTTTGATTCTTCGAACTAGTTGATCTCTGGTTATAAAATTTGTATCTGGCGAAATATCATTTATATAATTTATTGTTTTTTTTAATCCAAATTCATTGTAAATTTTATAAATCATATCAAACTCGTCTTTTTTAAAGTGTCTTGACATTAGTATTCTCCTTTTTGTTGCATTTGAAAATTTAAAAAAGCTAACACTTTGGGTGTTAGCTTTCTCCTTAAACTCGGACAAAAAAGCCAACACCTTAGTGTTAATTTTCTCTGTCCTGGTTTAAAATCGGTGTTTTTTGATTTTAAAATCTTAATTTTTATTACTAGCATTTAATAACATTTTAAGTAATTTTATGGTATAATTATACATTATGAAAAAACAAAAATTAACTAAGTTGGTTTAGTAACGATGTTGCAAAAATTAAGACAAAGGGTTGAATTTAACACTTTAGATCAGCAAATAATATTTAAAAATCGAGATGGTGTTCCTAGCGATCCGAATATTTGTAATTAATTTGCAATATTTATATAAATTTTGCCAATAATAAAAATAAATATTAAATAAATTATACCATAATAAGCAAAATTCGTATTGGTCTTATACCAATTTATTATTAAAATAACCTAAAAAATGGAGTGTTCATAATTTTGTGTTCTAAATTTTTTATGGATTTTTTATAGTAGCCTATTTATTAAAAATTTTCAGCAAATTACCCTAGAGTTAGAGTTAGCAATAACCAATTTTATATATTATATGTGTTTTGTATTGTACAATTTGTTTTTAGAGTAAAACTCATTATCACTTTTCCCGAGTTTCCCAGTTTTAAGGCAAAAATTCACTTTTTAGTGAATATAAATATGAAAAAACACCCGTAAATCAGTGTTTTTTGATTTTAAAATCTTAATTTTTATTATTAGAAGTCTAAAAGGTTTATTGAATATTCGGCCTGTATTTTTAAGAATTGACGAGCATATTCTAGCTCATACACTTTTGTGTTTTATTTCACTAGTTATTTTAAAAACTATAATATTTAAAATCAACAAACATATTAGTGATAACAAGTTATTTGAAAACAATCAATTAACTGAAGTTGGTTTAGTAACGATGTTGCAAAAATTAAGACAAAGGGTTGAATTTAACACTTTAGATCAGCAAATGATATTTAAAAATCGCGATGGTGTTCCTAGTGATCCAAATATTTGAAATAGGTATGATTTTTACTTTGATATCTTAATAAATCAGTAAAAAAATTGTAATTAACTTTTACCAAAAAACTTAAAAAAGTGCCTAAAACCAGATGCTTTTTTAAAATTACCTTATCAAACTGGGAAACTCGGGAAAAATATTGATTTTCAATTATAAAAAGTGAATGCTTAAACGAGTTAAACTACAGTAAAATAACTTTTGAAGATCTGAAAAAAATAATTGCAGATTATATATTTTGATACAACAACTATAGAATTCAATCGATTTTAAATTGAAAAACACCACAGCAATATGCTATGATGTTATAATAATATTAAACTGTTAATTTTCTTTGCCCTAGTTTATTTACCGGTATTTTTTCATATTTAGATTCACTAAAAAGCGAATTTTTGCCTTAAAACTGGGAAACTCGGGTATTATTAGAAGTTTAAAAAAACGAAAATAATTTTTAAAATTACTAAAAGAACAACATGCCTGCTGTTCTTTCTTCATTGTGTTTATATTATTAGAATTATTCAGGTAATTCAGGAGGTTTGAATGGACCTAACATTGCATAATAATTAAGTGGGTCGTACAATAATGGATGACCAGTACCCTTGTTTGTAATGGAGATTATTCAAGAAGATTTGTGTTCATCATTTGCAAAGTCTACGGCATATCATCTTTGTCACCAATTATCTCATAGAAGATTGGATTTAGATAATGTTGGTTTTTGTTGGCTTCCTTCTTTATTTTTTACATATAAGATATCTCAAGGGGCACCATTATAGTGAGTACCACCAATATCACCTCTTCCAGTTTGTATTCAAAGGTTACGGGTATTATTATGTTGTAGTCTGGGCAACGCTCTATTCAAAAAGAAAACATCGTTAAGAACGGTATCATTCGTTGTTCATTCAAATGAGGGAGCGGATCAGAAAACTTTTGAAATATTTTTTGGAAATTTATTAATTCGCGGAATTAAATTATCAGAATCAAACTGTTGACCTCATCTTTGGTTTCATCTATTCCAATAATTTCGTCCTTGATTTACTATGGATTTAGCATCATGAGGAGTGCTGGTTATCGCATACGGCATTACATGCCCTGGAGTTCCGTAGGGAGAATTTAAAACAAATGAATAAGTCGATGATTGGCTACTTATGCTATCACTTTTGAATTGTAATGATATAGGCAAATGAACAACTTTTCCGGCTGGGTATCAGAGTTTTTGGGCGTTTTTAAACCTATCAGGGAAATTAAAAGTTCCTAAACTGGAATTAATTCTTCAATAAAGAGTCAAATATTTTATTCCAAAACCAGCATCAGTTTTTGTTCTAATTGCAACAGGTGGTTCAGGAACATCAAGTTCTACAGGGGCGTTGCCATCCCATCTTGGGTTATTAAAAATTCCTGCATCAGGTTGATTAAGACGATCATTAATCTTTAAATTGCTTGGCTTCTTATTAATAACAACTTTCAGCCAATCTTGTTCATTATAAGGCGTTAAATGCGGGAATTCCCCAAAAGGATTGTAATCTTTCCCAGTTTTTTGAATTAAATCAAGTGGATCATAAATTGCATAACTAAATCCCATTAGCCCTGGGTTCATATAGTCAACATTAGTTGGAGTTACAATCGCCGCACTAGACTGGAGTCTAAATGTTATGGATTGGGGTTGGGCTTGAGGTTGTTGACCGGTAGTACCAGATTGAGTGGTTTGAGTATTATTAGTATCCTGACTAGGATCAAGATGATAGTTATTTATATCTTTAATTGTGATTTTAATTTGCGCACCAACAATTGATTTTAAAGATTTTGGCTGCAACTTAAATGTTGCCGTTGTCTTTAGGGGGTCTCACTGTAGGTCTGATAAGGTAAGATCACCATTAAATTTTCTTATTTGTTTTGGTTTGTAAGTACCTGCACTAGATAAGTCTTTTTCAACTGGGTGTTGATTTTGTCCTTGGTTACCACCATGAGTTTTATTAGGAATTAATTTAACTTTAAGATTTTTCTTTAGTCAATCCAAATTTATTGCAGTTCCAGCTTCTTTGTTAAATCTAACATAGATTTGCTCACCTTCATAATAGTCATATCTTAGTGGGTGTGATCAAGCTGACTCCAGACTGACAGGCACGTTAAGGGGAGCAAAATAAATTTTGTTAGTTTTTGATCCGCTTCCACTTCCAGAATGATTATTAACCGGTAGACCTTGAACTGTTTTAAGGTATTGCAATAGTTGATCACCATTATAACTAAGACTTTCAATTTTATGATCATCTTTTTTGTTATTATGATCAGTAGGAGCAATTTGGGTTACTTCATAAATCGCTCCTGGTTCAAGATTTGAAATATTAAAAGTTAGAGTTTGAGTATTGGGATTAATTAAAACCGGATTTGAACTTATATCATTTATACCAATATTTTCACCTTGATATATAGGAAATACTTTTTTGTATAATACCGAAAAAGGAACATCAGCAATTGAATCAGCTTGTTTTTGATTTTTTAGTTTAACACTAAGATTTACAGTTGTGGTTGAAATTGGCTTAAGAGTCACTGCACCGTTATCAGCTAAATTTAATTTTTTAGCTGTTGTTCGAAACTCTCGTAAATCTTTTTTTGCCCCTGAGGCAATTTCGGGAGCAAATGCAACAGTTAAATCTTGACTAAGTTGGTTTTGGGAGGTAGTTCCGCCAGTGCCACCATTTTTTTGTAATGTTAGAGTTATATTATTATACTCGGTAAATTGTTCAAGACTATCAACTTTAAAGGTAATTTTATTTTCAGCAGGAGGGGTAGAACCTTGTTTTGTTCCTTCTTTGGTATTGTTGGTAGTGCCAGATCCGGCAGGTTGTTGCGGTGGTTGAGTTGGTGTAGGATTTTTCTCAGTAACAGTGAATTTAGGACTAAAGCCAGCATCTTGGATATCTTTAGTTCAACCTTCAAGTTCGATTGTAGCATCATTATCATTAATTTGTGTTTTAACAATATTTGTTATTAAAGGTTGAGTAATAAAATCAAGAATAACTTGGTTTCCTGTGCCACCTGGAGCAGAACTTGAGGAACTAGTTGAAGAACTTGAACTAGCAGGAACAAATTTTCAACCTTGAGTTAAATTAGGATTAGAAACTTTTTGAGTATCATCAACTGTAAGATTGACAGTTTTTGATGTTAAGGCATTAATTTTGTATTTTCTTCCTGGTTCAAGAATATTTAAGAATCTAAAAGTAGCCTCAAGTTTATCGGATCCACTTCCACCTGAATTAGTAATAGTAGTTGTAGCTCCAATTGATTGGGATTGATCACCTTTTTCTAAATACAAGGTAACAAGATCATCTTTTAAGAAAGCATCATCTTTGTCAAATTCTAATTTAATTGTTGCCGAATCAGTTGTAACTTCACTAATTGTAGTATTAATTAATTTAGTTTTTTCTGCTATTGAGTAAAACTTACGTTGCAAGGCACTTTCTTGACTAATTGGGGTGTCGAAGGTGATAGGGGTTCCAGCTTTTTTAATTGACTTAATAATATATTGTTTTGCTTTTTTAAGATTAGAGTTAATTTGAAATTGTAATGTTGAAGTAATTTGTCCGCCTTGTGGAGTTAAACGGGTTGAACTAGTTACTGTTTTATCATCGTCACGTCAAGTAGATGGAGTATACTTATTTCCAAATTCTTCGTCAATTTTGGCTTCTAGTGTTAAATTTTGATTATTCAGCTCACCGTTGTTGTTGTAGAATTCAACATCAACATTAGTTCTACCTTCAGAGACAGCCTCATATTTAATTGCCTTAATTGCGTTTTTAGTTTTTAAGTCAATAGTTGAGTTATTTGCTGGCGGAGTTACTTTTAATTCTTGAGGCAAACGAACACCAAATCTGTCTTGAGCTCCTTCTTTTAGATTAAATATATAATTTTTAATTTTATATTTATCTCCTGGAATAAGACCTTTAGCTTCAAGAACAATTTGTGTATTTTGTGGAGTTCTAGCACCGCCTCCTCCGCTTGGTCCTGAACCTTTTATCTCTTTTGATTCAGTATAAAAGATTTTTCTTTCAACAGATTCAAGCTCAAGTTGAATATTATACTTATCTTGTAAAAAGATTAAATCGCCTCTGTCAAGCTCAATTTGGAAGTAACCACTTGTAAGTTCCGGAGTGCTTTTTCTTTGTCCGCTAACAGTTATATTTGAATTTCTTGTTGTTGAGCTTGTTACACTTCTAATTGCTGTTGTTTCAACTGTTGTATTAACGATTGTTTGTCATTTTTCTGACTCAGAAGTTGCTAGTTTTTTGTCTTCAGGTTGCAATTTTTCTTTGTCAATATAAAGACTTAATGGTGTAGTACCTTGACCTCTAGCTGAGAGACTAATTTCTTCAATTAAGTATCAAGAACCTTTGTCAAGTCCGCCTAGTTCAAATTCTAAAAAGGTAATTCCAAAATTTTCTTCACTTTCTTGTTGGGCTTGAACTGCTGGGCTTGGTTGTCTTTGAGGTACTCTAATTGTAACTGAATCAATATCTTTATTTGTAGATCTAGCACTAGCCGTTGTTGGGTCTCACCAACCGTATGCAATGTTTTTTCTATTAAGTTTTTTAAACTTAATAATAGCTCTATGATTGCTAAAGTCTAATTTTTGTGAGTTTTCAACAGCTAAATTTAGTTTAATACTTGTTTCACTTGGAACATAAGTCATTTTTGTAATCAATGGGGCAGTATTAAAACTAAATGAAGACTGGACACTTGGCTGAGAAGAAAAATTAACGGCAACTGGGGCATTAGGATCAGGAACAATAATCTTAATTTTTTGGGCTTCATCTTCAAGACCAATTATTGTATATTGCGCTCCTGCATCTAAATTATCAAGATCAAATTCATAATAATAATGAGCTCGGTCAGGTTGATTGTTTAGTCAACCCTGATTAGTATTGCCTTGAGTTGGTACTAACTTAGCCTGAACAGAAGTTGTTGTTGTATTAGAAATTCCTTGTTTTGAAGATTTATAAACTAATTTTAGTCTTGTTGATTTTTCCTCAAGTGGTTTGTCTTGACTTGCGAAAAATACTCTAACTTTTGCTTTTTGCCAAGGCTTACCGTTTCGCTTATTATCTAATTGATAAGTAATTCCTAGAGCGGTAGCAGATTCAAAAGTTGTTTTGAATTGTTTTTCTTGCCTGGCGGTTGACTGACCTGAACCTTGCTGGGCATTTTCTTGGATTTTTTGGTCGTCAAATTCAATTGTTTGCTGATTTTGAAATTGAGTCTGAGCACCACCAAGGTCTGCTTGAGTTTGATTTTGGGCTTGATCAAAAACTAATGAAGTAATACTATAGTCAGTATTTTTGTCAAGATTTTTTAATTGGAAGACAACTTTTGAAGTTTTTTCAATTTCATCAGCAATAATTGCGCCTTCTTCTTCTCTTGTTTGGTTTGTATTATATGTAAAAGTTCCTTTTACAGCTTTACCAATAAATGAACCATTTGGATCTTCAATTACTAGTTCAATTGTTGCACTTGTTTCTGAAATTGCTTTTTTACGGATTGCAATTATTTTTGTATTTGTATAAAAACTACGTTTTGCAATAGTAACTGATTCTTTAATTGCAATTGGTGGAACTTCTAAATTTGATAACAAAGGAGAAGCTTTTAAATCTTCATTAAGAAAATCAAGTGATTCAACAACATATTTTCCTGGTTCATTAATATTATTAATTGTTACTTCAACAGTTGGCTCTGAACCACTTGTATTTAATGTTGAATTAAAACTGTTTTTGTCAATTTCAATACTTTGTCCTAAACCTTTTGGACTTGTATAGTTAACTTTGATTTTTTGGTGTGTTTCAAGAAAGGCTTTGAATTTTGGATCAAATTTAATTGTTAGTTTTGCATTATTTTGACTAAAATCAGGTTGAATTTCAATTGACTTTACATCAACTTTAGCTGGATAAGTTAAAAATGCCCGTTTTTCTTCAGCTTGAGGTGAGAAATTAAAGAGTCCTGAGTTTTGATCACCATCAGTTTCAGTCTTAGTAGTTAAAACACTATCTAATTGATTATTTGTATCATAAGCAATTTTTGTTATGTAATATTGAGCAAAAGGATCTAATCCGGTTAGTGTAAATTTGAATGTTGTACTGTCTTGAATTGACTCGTCTTGTGATTTTTTATCTTGACCTGCTGCAGAAGCACTTTGTAGCGTTGCTAATACTTCCTGGATTGTGTCTTTTGCCTCATTACCATCAACAACTTTTTTAAACTGAATTTTTGCTTTTATTGATTTTTGACCAGCTTGAATATGTTTAAATACATCACCAGTATCTTTAAGATTTAAAATAAAATCATAATTTTCAGGGTTTGCATCATTACGGAACTGTAAAATTGAATTAACAATTGGTAAGGTAGCAAATTTTTTGGTTTCTTCAGTTACATTTGTATCAAAAACAAAATTTAATGGTTTAGCTGAAGTTGTGCTACGACGACGTCTTGAGCCACTAGTAGTCCCTGTTTGTTTGATTCCTAAAACGCGAAATCCGGTACCTTTTTCAAGGTCGGTTAGTTCAGCTTTAAATTTAACATTATTTTGGTCATTAGCATCAAGAGTCAATTGAGCTGTTTTTTCAACAGTTGAGCCTGTTTGGTAATAAACTAGCTCTAACTTATCTTTATAGTCAACATGTTTTAAATACTGATCAGTTTTATCAAAAGTTAAAGTAATTGTTGCACTATCAACTTTTTTGTCATCAATATCAATTTGGTCAATTTTTGCTGATTCAGGTTTAATAATAAATTGATCACCAAATTCAACTTGACCATTTCCAGACACATTTCCTTCAATTTGTGTTTTTGTCCCTGGATCACTAACCTTAACTGCAAAATCTGAAAACTGCTGTTTTGTGCTTGGAGTAGTTTTTGTAGTTGGATCAGCTTCGAACAGAGTCGCGGTAGGAACTGTGGCAGAAGTTGTTTGTTTTGTATCAGCTCAAGTTAGACTAAGAACTTTATAAATAGCATTTTTTTCTAAATTGTCAAGTTCAAAACTAAATTTAGAATTTTTAATTTTTGCTTTTTGTTGAACATTATAAACTGTTTGATCTTGAAGGTCTGTTCCATCTGGTTGAACCATTTTTTGTAGAGTTATTTCAACATCACGACCTTCAAATCCACCATTTGTGATATTTCTTCCGGCAAGTGGGTCTCTAATTGTAAAGTTAGCAAGATATTTTGTTTCAGAAATTTTATCAATTGAATAAGCAATTACTTCTGGTTTGGTTGCAAAATAAAGTTTTGATAAAACTTCAGGAGTTGTGATAGCTTGATTTTGGGTTCCTTGGGCTTGCTGAGGATCGCTAAATTTGAAAGTTTTTAGTCTTTTTGGTCCACCTTCAACTTCAGGAGTAATATCTTCTACTTTTGTAAGAACATATAAATTTCCAGGGCTAACTGAATCAAGGCTAAGGTCAATAGTTGGCTTTGTATTTTGACCTTGATTATTGGTTTCAAATTCTTGTTTAGTAGTTACTTGTTGACCGGTCTGACTATCTTGGAAAGTAAATTGAAGTTTTCTTTTTGTATTAGCACTACTTTGGTATAAAAATTGCTCATTTTGGGCAAAGCTAACTGTAACATTAGCACTTGTATTATCAGATTTATAACTAATATCAGTAATTGTTGCTGATTCAGCATCAAGTATAAATTCTTTAGTTACTTTTTGGTCTGGTTGGGTGCCTGGTTGGGTACCTGGTTGACCAGCAGCAGCACCGTCAAAGCCATCAACTTTTTCTCCGCCTTGAATTTGGTCAGGTTGAGGCTGAGCTGGCAGACTATCAAGAACTTTTAGCTCTTCAATTTCGTATTGGCCAGCTTTTTCTAGACCGCTAATGTCAAAAACGGCATTTCCGTTGATTATTTCAGCACTATAAACAGTTGGAATTTGAGGCTGAACTGGTTGGCCAGTTTTTGACTTAATCTTAATTTGTAAAAATTTATTATTTCAATTAGCACCGTTATCATTTAATTTAACATTAATTTGAACAGAAGTCTCAGAAGTTGAAATTGGCTTAATTTGGGCTAAATTTGGTCTTGGTGAGAAAAATTGTTTTTCAAAACCAGCCTGAGTATTTGGTGAGTTATCAAATTCAAATTTGAATTCTTGTTTTTTTAGATCAAGTTCATTTCGTACTTGAGTTGAGTCTTCTTTTAGCTTAATATTTTCAATTTCGTATTTATCTCCAGGAGATAAATTGCCTAATTGGAAAGTAATTGTTTTGGCTGATCTATCGACAGTTGCTTCAACTTGTTCAGTTTGGCTAGTTTGGGTTGATAAATTTCTATAGCTAAGCTCAATTTGTTTTTGACCTAAATAGTCATCAACATTATCAAGAGTAAGTTTAACATTTAGTGAGGTTGTCTGGATTGACTCAGTTTCAATTTTGACAATTTTTGCAGTCTTAGCTGTTGTAACAAATGATTTTTTAGCTTCTAAATCTGTATCAGTTTCAAGTAGTTCAATTTCTTCTTCTTGAACTCCGCTTTGGGAGTCAACATTAACTAAAACTGGATCTAAACTACGTTTAGTACGTCTTGAAGAGAAAGTCGCAACACCAGGACTGGCAGCAGGAGCAGCTTCTTTTTCAAATTTAACTGATTTAATTTTATATTTTGTTGCCTTTTCTAAATTTAAAAAGGTAAAATCATAAATTCCATTAAGACTTGTTCCGCTTAAGGTTAAATTTTGTTGGGTTTGACCTTGGGTTTGAGCCCCACTAGTTGCATCAATTTTTTCTAACTCAACAATTAATTTTTTACCAGCAGTATATCTTCCATCATCTTTGAGCTCAAGTCTAAGACGAGCTTGGGTTTCAACTTCAGTATCAAATTCAATTTTTTTAATTACAGCTGCAGTAGCGATTATTTGGTCTTTATAAAAATCAAGATCATCTAAATAAATATCAACTTTTGGAGTAGTAGGGTTAACATCGTCTTGGACTTGTTCAAAGCCAAGAATTACATATTGCTGACCGTTTTCAAGATTTTTTAGCTCAAAAGTTGTTTTTTGGCTGTTAACATTAGTTGTTGCTTCAACAATTTGTTCTTGTTGCTCGCCACCGTATTTTTTAAAGCGAACTTTGAGCTTGTTTTTGTTAAGAAAATCATCAAGCTTTTCGGTGGTTCCAGTTTGAGCATTTTGGTGATTTGGGATAAAATCTTTACCAAATTCAATTTCAAATTGAGCTGTGTTTTTAGTTCGGTCTGTTAGCTGAATTTTTGTAACATTAGCAGTTTTTGGAATAGTTTGGAATTCTGATTTTTCTGGTGAATCAAGCAACTTATCTTTAAAAGGAATTAGAGCCGGGCTAGTATTAGTATCGGCAAATTGAGCAAGGGAACGGCGAACTCGAGCACCTGCTTGGACAGGAGCGGTAGCCTGAGAATTTGTTGCACCTTCAAGTTTGAGTGAGTTTTTATCTATTTCATAAAGACCTTGTTTGTATAGGTCGGTAATATCAAATAAAATACGGGCACTATTTACTTTTGCACTAATTTTTCCTTCTTTAAAGTTAGCGTTTGTAGCTAGTGCCTCATCGCCATTTTTTGCTTTTAGACGGTATTTAAGTGTTGCGGTCTTACCATTATAGACACCTTTTGCATCAGCTAAAATGAAAGTAGCAATTACACGCTGCTCGTAGGAATTATCATAGCCAACTTCAATAATTGCACTCTGAGTGAAAAATGAAGACTGGCTTGAGTCAAATTTGTGATCAGCATCGCCAAATAAAATATTTCTTTCGGTAAGTACTTTATTTGTATCTTGATTTAGTTCAACTTCTTTTGTAAGAACAATTGAATTAATATTGTATTTTGAACCAATTTCAAGATTACTTAGCTCAAAAGTTAAAGAATTATCATTAGTATTAGTCTGATCTGCAAAAGCGGATAAAAGTTTTGATGAGCCAGCAAGAGAATAGTAAATTTTTACTTTGTCATTTCCAATTGCCTTAATTGTCTCAGGGCTAAAAGTTACTTTTAACTTAGCACTTGTTTGTTGTTCGCTAAGATTTTCAATTTTAGTTAGAACCAAAGGAGCATGAACACCAAATATTTTTTGAGCCGGAGTTATTGTTTTTGAGACACTTAAAATATCCGAGTCGCCTTTTGATGACTTGTAGTCTTTAACTTCAATTTTTTCAATTAAATAGTTTTGTCCTTTTGAAAGCGAATCTATTGGCAAATTGGCAATTATTGAATTATTTTCAATAATTGCATCAATGGTCTTAGAAGTCCCGCCAGGTATTAGTTCTTTATAAGTTATTTTTGCTTTTTTTAGTGACTCTAGGATATTTTTAAAGGCAATATTAAGTTCAACTGCAGTGTCAGATTTTGTTGTATAAGTAATTGAACTAACAGCCGGACGGGTAGTTCAGGTTAGTTTATTTGTGCTAATATTAGGACCAAAATTTAAAAATAATTTATTAACAAATTCGTTTGTTGAGTCAGCAATTCCGACTGAGTCAATTAAATAATTAGTTCCGGGCTCAAGGTTAATTAAATCCCAACTAAGAACCAATTTATTACCATTAATACTAAAAGCTTGTGCCTGAGATTTAATTAAATTACTTGATCCAGCTACTTTAAAGTATAGTGTTGCAATTTTATCTTTAATAAAATCATCAACTGAATCAAGAATCATGCTAATGCGACTTTGATCTTCGCTAATTCGGTCAACAACCACTGATTCAACCATTGCACTTGTTGCATTAGTAAAGAACTTTTTCTGTTTTTGGTCAAAATTTTGGGCAAAGAAAATTTGACTAGTCTGAGGCTGACCGTTTTCGTCAAAATTTGTGGCGTCCCCTACAACTTCAAGTGATGAAATTGTAAAGTGTTTTTCTTTTGGTAAATTTTTTGCCAAAGAAAATAGCTTGTTTCCAACTACATGGGCTGAACTTGACAGCATTTTTGTAGGCTGGTCATCAGCAAAGAAATTAATTTTTACTTCTTTACCATTTAACATTAATGATTGGTCATTAAATTTAATATCAAAACTTGAGGTATTATTTGCATCAACAAAAGTTCTAATTCGGGCAATTTCAGGTGCAGAAATAAATGAAAGATTATTATTTGTTGAAATTGCTAGTGAGCCAGAATTATTCCAAATTCGTGAAATTCAGAATTTGGTTCCCCCAGGAATTTGTTTTAAATCTAAATTAGCAAAAACTTTATTGTTTTGGACAATTAAGCTAACATCATTTGCAACGCCAAATTGGAAATTATCTAGTTCGTCTTTGTAATAATATTCTAAATTAATTTTTTCATTTGGATTAATTTTAATATTTTTGTTTTCAAAAGCTAGCGAAATCTCAAGTAAAGCTGAATTTAGACCGTAGGCTTTTTGGCTAAGATTTAAAATTTTACCAGCAATTGGACTTGGGGCAAAATAACGATTAGCCAAAGGCGAAATTGCCAAATCAAAAAGCTGATCAGGATCGCCAAAGTAATATTTTGTGCCAACAATTTCGTATTTTTGATTGCGATCTAAATTTCTGAGCACAAAACTAGCTTGTTTTTGGTCATTTTTGGCAACAAGTTGCCCTTTTGCTTCAAGAATTTTATTTGAACCAATTTCTTTGTAGTACAAAATTAAATTAGCTGAATCAAGTAAATTTTGTGAGTCAAATAAATCAAGATCTAAAATTGTATCATTTTCAATATCATAATGACTAAATTTTTCAACTTGATTTTTTGTTGAAAAAAACTGCGAAGTTTTTGAAAAACTAAAATAATAACGCGGATTATTTGGGGCTACAAGTTGTAATTCATAAATTGAACCACCCAGCAAATTATCGGCATAAGTATGGAAAGTGTCAGTTTTTGGGTCATACTCGACTTTAGTTTTAACACTATAACGCGATTTTTGACTAATATAAACAAGTTCTAAATCAGCTTTTTTTGCCCAGTCAGTATCTTGTTTTGTTTTACCTTGGAGTTTAAAACTAAAATCACCTGAATTAGGACTTACATTATCAGCAACAAAATTTTGGACATAGATTGTTTTTGGAGTAATTACTTTGGCAAGATAAGGCGAGAGCGAAACAATAGCACCGGTTAAAAAACCGCTGCTTGCAAGTAATTTTTTACTAAGATGGTTGTTAATTGTTTTATTGTTTTGGTATTCTTGATTTGCTTTTTTCATAATTATCTCCTTTAATTGGTTAAAATAGAGCGCTTACTTACGTTAGAAATAATGATTAATAAGTAATTCTAAGTCAGGCTTTATCATGTGATACCCATGGGACAAAATAAGGATTTTCAGCATCGACTTGGAGTCCATCATAACCTTTTACTGGTAAGAGGTATTTATGTCCTCCTCCATTAGTAAGATTAATTTTATACTGTTGATTTGCATTATAAATATTACCACCAACATCTTGCTTTAAAAAACGACTTTTGGTTTTTCGCGACGGGCATATTCGCCAAGTGATGAAACAACTATGTCATTTCCATCGCTAAAATCGGTAAAATCATTAAGATTCTTAATAAATAAAAAAGGTGGTTTATTAATTGCTAAATAATAAAACAGCTTAGAATCAACTATTTTTTGATAACAAATATTAGGAATATGACTAATATTTGTTTCTGGTATATTAATTTCTGTTTCAATTAAAAATGTTAATTTTTCAAAATCAATTGGAAAATTACGCAATTTTTGTGCGATTATATAGTTAATTTTGTAAATATTTTGTGAATGATCATATGACGGGTTTTGGGTTAAAAATTTTAATATTTCATCGATTTTTTGGTTGCTATGAAAGTCCAAATCAAAGACGCTATAAACAGGGTTTTTATTATCAAATTGATAAATATGGGCAAGAAAATGATTTTGTATATTAAATGTTTGCTGAACTTGACTTTTATTGTCAATAATTGACTTAAACTGGCCGCTACTTGAATTTACCTCGAGAAATGAGGCTTTCTTTGCTGTTATTAGGTTAAAAAATTTTTTTATTTCTATTTTTCAGTCATAATTTATTTGACTGTCTAAATTTATAATCACTCAAGACAAAAAGTTGCCTAAATTATGGTCTTTTGCAAAATTTTTGTATGAATTTCTAATTTTTTCCAGCGTTTTAGGTGATTTTGCACATATTTGCATAATCAAAATATTTTCAAAGTAAAAAATGGAAAAATTAGAAATTTTAACAAAAAAAGGGAGAATTTTGTTATACGAAATATAAAAATTTTTAACAAAATCAGCCGTTATTTCAAAAGGAAAACTAAAACTTACCAGAAAACTTGGACTTGCAAAATCAAGAATTAATTTGTCAACTAGTCGGTTTTTAAAGGTTTTTTTGTATTTTGCTATGTCAAAAATTGATTTTTGGATTTGGATTAGAACAAAACCGTTTTTTGAACTATCCTGAAAAAAAACTTGAAAATTATTGTTAAAAAGGAACCTTTTTTGAAATTTGACTGTAATTGAACCTTTTCTTCAATGGTCAATCCGTGAAAGAAATAATTTTTGGTAAGGTTCTTCAAGGAGCGAAATAAAATCAGATTGACTCACCCAAAGCCCTGTTAGTAAATTGTTATTTTCAACAATATATTTCAAACTAGGAAGTGAAAAAACATCGCTAACACGGATTCTTTTTAAATCAGCATCATAAGTAAAAGGAATTAAAGGGAGAATTTTTGTTTTTTTATTATTGGCAAAAAGTAAAACTATGATCAAAAAGCAAACAAAAAAAATACTAATCAGCAAAATTAGCGCAACTATTAAATAAGTTTGAATTTGTGCAGACATTTTTATGAAATTTTTTCAATGGACTTGTGAGTTTTTACAAGTGTTTTTATCCCTTTATCACCAGGAATATCGAAAAATTTGACCAAAATTGAGTCAGCGCGAACTTCCAAAATGATTCCTTTACCAAATTTTAGATGCGATATATGATTTCCAGGGGCAAATTCAACATTTTCTGAATCAGTTTTTTGGTAATTAAGCTTTCCAGTTGCATCAAGTTTACGAAATTGATAAAACTGTTCAGCCTTAATTTTCATCTCTTTAATAAACGGTGAAATTGAATTTTGATTAGATTTTCAACGGCGACCAAAATCATTATGAAAACTACCACGAAATCCGTTTGTTATATATAAAACTTTTTTTGCACGGGTTACTGCGACAAATGCTAGCCTTCTTTCTTCTTCGTATTCGCTCTCAAGATTTTGGTCAAGAACTTTTTGCGAAGGGAAGACTCCTTGATTCATGCCGACTAAAAAAACATACTCAAATTCAAGTCCTTTTGAAGAATGAACTGTTAATAAGTTAATTCGATTTGGACTTTCGGTTTGTTCAAAATGCGAAATAACTGCATAATCAAGGTAATCAGCTAATTTTTTGTTAGGATTTTGGATTTGCCAATTATCAAGTGATTCGTAATATTTTCCTAAAAGTTCTTTTGTGTCTTCTTCTTGTTTAGGGTCTTTTATTGAGCTAAAGTAGTTAATTTTTTTCAAAAAAGAGTCAAGAACTTGTGAAAAAAGTTTAAAAACTGTCGGATTTTTTTCTTCAATTTCAATCTTGAAACGTCTTGCAGCGGTTATTCTTTCAAAAAGATTTTTAATTTTTGCTTGATTTTCAATAGTTAGCGGAATTTTACCGTGAGTATCTTTTAAATTGATTTTTCCTGAATAGTATTTAAATAAAAAATCGTACAAATTTAGTTCAAATTTAGCTGCTAAATCATTTAGTTTGTTGATTGTTATTGCGCCAATTTTTTTTGCAGGTACATTAATAATTTGCTCAAAAGCATAAGGATCAGAATTTTCAATGACTTTTAAGAAATAAATAGCTTCACGAACTTCTTTTTTTGCAGCAAGTGGAGAATTTCCGTGTTTTATATAAGGGATATTGTAGGCATCAAATTTGTTAATTATTTGTGCAAAATAAAAATTTGAGCGTGCTAAAATTGCAATATCTCGATAATTTACTTTATTTTTTGTGATTAAATTTTGGATAGTCTCATAAATTCAGTCAACTTCAGCGCCTCTTTCATTACCAAGATCTTCAAAGTGAATATCAATTTTTTCAGTTGAATGGGCTACTAAATTCTTTTTTATTCGGTTTTTATTATTTGCAATTAAATGGTTAGCCGCATCAAGAATATTTTGGGTTGAACGGTAATTTTTGTCAAGAATTACTGTTTGTAAATCAGGATAATCATTTTCTAAATTAAGAATAAGTGATGGATCTGCACCTCTTCAGGAATAAATAGTCTGATCAGGATCACCAACAACAAATAATTTTGTATTATCTTTGATAAAATATTTTAAAATAGAATACTGAATTAACGAGGTGTCTTGAAATTCATCAACTAGCACAAAGTCAAATTTTTTCTGTCATCGCTTTGCAATTTGTGGACTTTTTTCAAATGCTATTTTAGTATAAAGCAATAAATCGTCAAAGTCAATTATGTTATTTTCCCTTGTTTTTTCGATATAATTTTTATAAACATTGGCCTTAATTAATTCAGCTTCAGTGTTTGCGAGCTTGATTGCCTGAGCTGGGGATTGCTCTAAATTTTTGGCTCTTGAAATAAATTCAATCACTTGAAATGCACTAATTTTTTTATCGTCTTTTTCTTCAGTTGTTTTAAGATTTGCACCCAAAAGTTTTTCAATAATTTTTCGCTGATCTTGCTCATCAATTATATTAAAACGGTAATCATCTATTTGGATTTCATCAATTTCAACAATATTTTTTGCTTCAGTTCGCAAAATTAAGTTGCATAGTGAGTGAAAAGTTAAAATTTGGATGTCTTTTGCCTTTTCATGAACAAGCTTTTCGACACGAGTTCGCATTTCTTCGGCTGCTTTATTTGTAAAAGTTAAAGCTAAAATCCGATTGGGATATGCTAGTGATTCATTAATAATATAGGCGATTTTTTTTGTTAAAACAGTTGTTTTTCCGGTTCCGGCACCTGCGACAATTCTCAGATGCGAGCTATTGCTAATAACAGCAATTTTTTGTTTGTCATTTAGTTGTGAAAGAATATTTTGTGATGACATGATTAATTAACCTCCCAATGAATTGAACTAAAATTTGCATGAATTGAACTTAAATAATCCGCTTTTATAAGCGTTTTTTTCAGGCAAATAGTTGTTTTAGAAAAAGAATCAATAATTGTTAATTTTTTTGAACCTAAAATTGAGAGGTTATTTACAATTAAGAAGAAAAAGTTAACTTTTGAAAATAAAGCGGGAAAACTTAAGCTAATTTGTTGGAAAAAAGTTAAATTTTGACTTGAACTTTTAAAAGTTTGAAAAAAGTTAAGATCAATTCCGAAACTGAGATCTAAAATAATTGAGGAAAACAAAAGCGAAAATATCCAATTAAGACTTAAAAATGCTTCCCTTTTTAGTAAAATTCAGAATTTTTTGGAAAAATTAGGGTTTTCATCAAAAAAAACAAGTTTAGTTTTTGTTAAAAACAGTCCAATTGTTTGTTTTAAAAAAATAATTAAAAAAATGCGATAAAAAATTACAAGTAAAAAAACAGTTAGAATTCAAAGATAAAATTTTATTTTTGATCATTCAGTTAATACCAAAAATAGGTAGAAAAATACTAAAAAAGTAAGAAAAAGAAATACAAAATCAATTAATCCTGCAAAGGAACGTCTTCAAAAACCTGCTTTTACAAAATCAATTTTCAATTTAATTTTATCCTCTTACATTAAAATATTTTTATTTGTTCTTGGGAAAGGAATTACATCACGAATGTTATCAATTCCAGTAACAAACATTAGCAATCTTTCAAAACCAAGACCAAAACCACTTGAACCAGGGTTACCAAATTTACGCAAGTCAAGGTATCATTGGAAATCTTCAACTTTCATGTTCAA
>VZDP01000009.1 GCA_009756935.1 Mesomycoplasma ovipneumoniae
CATGAGAAAACAAAATTAACATTATTAATAATTTTAATGTTAAGTTTTCCATTTTCTTTGAAATAGTAGTTTTTGACACAATTTGTTCATAACATTAAGTTATATAGGATAAAAAAACAAAAACTACTATCGAAAAAGATAGTAGTTTTTGTTTTTAAAAAAGGAGGGAAATGAAAAAACTTTTTATCGGTTCAGTACTTAGTGTTTTTAGCACGGCAGTTTTTGTTTCATGTTCAATTCAGCCCGCTTGAGAAAGGCAAGAATGAATTACGACTGTTAATTCTGACACTTCGGCTCCTGGTGCTTTTAAAACTTGAACTAACACTTTTACCTCGCCTTCAGTCCCTAGTTCGTATTATACAGCTTCTTATTTAGTCCAAACTGTTTATGAAAATAGCGTTGAGATCAAACAAGATGGAATTAGTGATGAATCAAAAGAAAAACAAGACAAAAGTTTCAATTATTCTATTACAAAGCCAACATATAGTTATGAGTCTTTTGTTAATGCCGCCGCGATTGTAGTACGAAAAAAAGACGGCAGCGAGCTAGTTTTTGACAGTGATGCTCATGAAAAAGGTTATCTTGAGCCTGGTCAGACAACCAATTCACTTGTTATTAAATTAAAGTCAGACCAAAAAAATTCAATTAATTCTGACTTTTTTGTTCAAGCACTTGATGAGGCTGAATCAATTCATTTTTTCTTAAAAAATGATGTAAAATGAGTAGACTATCAAGGCAATCCGACGCAATATACGCTAAAACCTGAGGATTATTACTACGGATTTAAAGCCCAAAGACTCTCAGATCCAGAATATCGGGCAAGTGTTGGCGGAAGCAAAAAAATTGACGAAGAAGCTCAGAAAAAAATTCCTAATTTTGATCCAAAGTCAACATATTTTACAAATACTGTTATTAACTGGTATTTATTAGATCTTTTTGGACTAGATTTGGCTGATTTGGACGATGAAAACAAATATATTGAACAATACAAAGGCAAAAACGCTAATTTTCAAGGACAAAAATCGGTAAGTTTTTACAAAGGAGCTTCAAAAGAAAAAGTATTTTTTAACGGATTTTACCAAAAGTCAATACTTGGAGCGATGATTTTCCCGGCGCCTTCTGAATTTATCGACAAACGCAACAGCGAAATTCAAACTATAAAAGACGGTAAACCATCAGGCCGTTTTGGCGAAACTGGTGAGGCACTTAAATATGGAGCCTACTGGTATGGCGAAGATTTCCGTAAAGATCAGCTTTTTGTCTCACCATATACCCAAATTAGTCAGGAAACTCATCGGGAAACTTGGAAAATCAATAAATATTACCCACGAACTGGCTGAAAAGAGCAATTACCTTATGTTTTTAATAAAATTACGACTCTTTATTCTAAATATAGCAGTCCTTCGGCTTTTGAAAATGCAAAATTCAACTCTTATCGCGAACAGACACTATTGGCTACCAGTTTTGATCAGCTAAATGATTCAATTAAAAATTTAGTCTCAAGTGATCAAGAAAAATATGGTTGAAAACTCAAAAAAGCAGAAGATAAAGACGAATTGCACAAATGATATTATTCTGTGCTTGTCCCAGGTTCGCTAAAACAAGAATTTAGACCGGAAGTTGGCGTGGCTTTTGATGAAAAATACTATGGATTCAATGATAATTTTGCAAAATTAAATTTTGGCGTTTCACTTGCTGATATTGCAAAAGGAAATGCCAAAATTGTTGAAAATCTCATTTCAGGTCCAAGTCTTGAATTTCGGCAAATAATTGCAAATGCCTGAAATTTATACACAACAGCCCAGTCAATTTCTAACTCAAGTTTGGCTTGATACAATTTTGTTTCTGCTGACAACAAAATTACCTCAAAGCCAGATTCAAAAACACCCCGCGA
Source organism: Mesomycoplasma ovipneumoniae (assembly GCA_009756935.1). The sequence continues at coordinate 1,895 of VZDP01000009.1, forward strand.
TTTTTACCAAGAAGCTAACACAATTAAACTCGTTGATCAAACAGGGGAAATATATTATACCAAAACTCCTGAAGATGAGAAGAAAAAAAATTTTGAAAATGTCAATGATGCCGCAAAACAGTTCCAGGCGCCTCAATTTGAAGTGCTAAAAGCACGCATGAAAGCCCTACTTGATGATTTTTATGCCAAAAATAACATCCCTGCTGACCAAAAAGTTGAATGAACTAACCACAGTTTTTATGTAAATTCTTCCAACAAGCAAATTGCCGCAATAAATAGCGGTGTAAAAGCGATAATGGATCTTGATCCGCGGCTAAAAATTAAGGTAGTTTGGCCAGTGACAGACAGAACTCGCCGTTTAAATTATTTACTAACACGAACTGGCGGGCTTGATTTTGGCGGTTGGCATTATGATTATGACGGAATTGGCACAGTTTTAGATGGTAAAATTCAGCGAAATGGTGTGGGTTATGCAATGCTCTCAGCTATTTATGCCCTAGGTCCAGAGTCCAAAATTGCAAAATCTTACCCACATATTTATCGTTATGCTCTTGCTGTTAAAGATTTTTTTGACAAATTTGCAAAAAAAGGCTACATAAGAGAATTTAAAGACTGAAAAGATGCGCCAAATTCACCAGATTTTGGCGCAACCGATCAGCATTTGGCTCCTGATCTTACTTATTTTTTCACTGGTGAAGTCAAAGAAGGTCCAGATCCAAAAGATGCAACTAAAAAAGTTATGAAATACAAGACTTTTGTTGACCAAATTAATGAACAAAAAGACGACAAAAACAAGGTTTCTTTTGATTTTAGCGCCCAGTCAGCAATTTTTAACCTGTCCTACCAAGAAGAAAATTCTGACGAAGAACTGATTAAATTAAGTGCAGAATTAACCTCACTTTTAGGATTTGGACTTAATGATCTTTTGAATGTCGCATCCTCAACTCCATATGCATTTTTAGAAAATCCAAATATTTCAATTCCATATTCAAACAATACCTATTCAGGTTTTGTTCCGCCGGACATGATCACAATTAAGCCACTCAAAGAAAAATTCCAAAACCTTAATAAAAAAGGAACAAATTAAAAATGATATTAAAATATTCTCTCAAACGGTTAGGACTTGCGCTTTTAACTTTTGTGGCAATTTATATTTTAGTTTTTGTTTTACTTGCTAATTTTTCGCCTGATCCTTTTGGTGATGTTATTGACAAAGGTGCAAAAGGTTCTGACCAGGCCAAAAAAATCGCTGATTTACACGCAAAATATTATTTTGACCAGCCGACTCTGACAAGACTAGCTTATTATACGGCCGATATTTTTCAAGGAAACTTTGGTGCCCGTTTTAAAACTGGTGAAGATGGAAAAATTCCTGAATTATTTTTTATGCCACTGCGCTATACAATTTTAGTGTCTTTGCCTTCTTTTTTAATAAGTAGCACTTTAGGACTAGTTCTTGGAACAATTGCTGCTTACCGGCGTGATCGACTTGAAGATGCGGCAATTTCGGGAATTTCAACTTTTTTTGTTGCAATTCCTTCGTTTGTCCTAGCGCCTTTTGTTGTTTTAATTGCAATTAAAATTGGACTTCCTTTTGAATTTAAAGATGCCGAAACCTACGGGAGTCTAACGTCATTTGCCTCACTTTTGCCGCCAATTTTTGTCTTTACGATTACTTCAATTGCCGGCTATGTTTTTTTAGTTCGCAACCAAGTTATTAGTGTGCTGTCGTCTGAATACATTTTGATTGCAAAAGCAAAAGGCCTTTCAAAACTAGACATTTTTTTCAAATATGTCCTAAAAAACGCAGAATTTAAATTTCATGGGTCTACTAGTTTTCCCTTATTTACCGCCAAATTTTACCCAAAATCGCTTTTTAAAGCAAGATGTTGGTGGTAATATTTATAATGCAAATCAACAGTATAAATTTAATCTTACTAATGGAGGAGGACATAAATACCTCTTACCAGTAAAAGGTTATGATGGACTCCAAGTCGATGCTGAAAATCCTTATTTTGTCCCATGGGTATCACATGATAAAGCCTGACTTAGAATTACTTATTAATCATTATTTCTAACGTAAGTAAGCGCTCTATTTTAACCAATTAAAGGAGATAATTATGAAAAAAGCAAATCAAGAATACCAAAACAATAAAACAATTAACAACCATCTTAGTAAAAAATTACTTGCAAGCAGCGGTTTTTTAACCGGTGCTATTGTTTCGCTCTCGCCTTATCTTGCCAAAGTAATTACTCCAAAAACAATCTATGTCCAAAATTTTGTTGCTGATAATGTAAGTCCTAATTCAGGTGATTTTAGTTTTAAACTCCAAGGTAAAACAAAACAAGATACTGACTGGGCAAAAAAAGCTGATTTAGAACTTGTTTATATTAGTCAAAAATCGCGTTATAGTGTTAAAACTAAAGTCGAGTATGACCCAAAAACTGACACTTTCCATACTTATGCCGATAATTTGCTGGGTGGTTCAATTTATGAATTACAACTTGTAGCCCCAAATAATCCGCGTTATTATTTTAGTTTTTCAAAAACTTCGCAGTTTTTTTCAACAAAAAATCAAGTTGAAAAATTTAGTCATTATGATATTGAAAATGATACAATTTTAGATCTTGATTTATTTGACTCACAAAATTTACTTGATTCAGCTAATTTAATTTTGTACTACAAAGAAATTGGTTCAAATAAAATTCTTGAAGCAAAAGGGCAACTTGTTGCCAAAAATGACCAAAAACAAGCTAGTTTTGTGCTCAGAAATTTAGATCGCAATCAAAAATACGAAATTGTTGGCACAAAATATTACTTTGGCGATCCTGATCAGCTTTTTGATTTGGCAATTTCGCCTTTGGCTAATCGTTATTTTGCCCCAAGTCCAATTGCTGGTAAAATTTTAAATCTTAGCCAAAAAGCCTACGGTCTAAATTCAGCTTTACTTGAGATTTCGCTAGCTTTTGAAAACAAAAATATTAAAATTAATCCAAATGAAAAAATTAATTTAGAATATTATTACAAAGACGAACTAGATAATTTCCAATTTGGCGTTGCAAATGATGTTAGCTTAATTGTCCAAAACAATAAAGTTTTTGCTAATTTAGATTTAAAACAAATTCCTGGGGGAACCAAATTCTGAATTTCACGAATTTGGAATAATTCTGGCTCACTAGCAATTTCAACAAATAATAATCTTTCATTTATTTCTGCACCTGAAATTGCCCGAATTAGAACTTTTGTTGATGCAAATAATACCTCAAGTTTTGATATTAAATTTAATGACCAATCATTAATGTTAAATGGTAAAGAAGTAAAAATTAATTTCTTTGCTGATGACCAGCCTACAAAAATGCTGTCAAGTTCAGCCCATGTAGTTGGAAACAAGCTATTTTCTTTGGCAAAAAATTTACCAAAAGAAAAACACTTTACAATTTCATCACTTGAAGTTGTAGGGGACGCCACAAATTTTGACGAAAACGGTCAGCCTCAGACTAGTCAAATTTTCTTTGCCCAAAATTTTGACCAAAAACAGAAAAAGTTCTTTACTAATGCAACAAGTGCAATGGTTGAATCAGTGGTTGTTGACCGAATTAGCGAAGATCAAAGTCGCATTAGCATGATTCTTGATTCAGTTGATGATTTTATTAAAGATAAAATTGCAACACTATACTTTAAAGTAGCCGGATCAAGTAATTTAATTAAATCTCAGGCACAAGCTTTTAGTATTAATGGTAATAAATTGGTTCTTAGTTGGGATTTAATTAACCTTGAGCCCGGAACTAATTATTTAATTGACTCAGTCGGAATTGCTGACTCAACAAACGAATTTGTTAATAAATTATTTTTAAATTTTGGTCCTAATATTAGCACAAATAAACTAACCTGAACTACCCGTCCGGCTGTTAGTTCAATTACTTATACAACAAAATCTGACACTGCAGTTGAACTTAATATTGCCTTTAAAAATATCCTAGAGTCACTAAAAAAAGCAAAAATAACTTATAAAGAACTAATACCTGGCGGGACTTCTAAGACCATTGATGCAATTATTGAAAATAATTCAATAATTGCCAATTTGCCAATAGATTCGCTTTCAAAAGGACAAAACTATTTAATTGAAAAAATTGAAGTTAAAGACTACAAGTCATCAAAAGGCGACTCGGATATTTTAAGTGTCTCAAAAACAATAACTCCGGCTCAAAAAATATTTGGTGTTCATGCTCCTTTGGTTCTAACTAAAATTGAAAATCTTAGCGAACAACAAACAAGTGCTAAGTTAAAAGTAACTTTTAGCCCTGAGACAATTAAGGCAATTGGAAATGACAAAGTAAAAATTTACTATTCTCTTGCTGGCTCATCAAAACTTTTATCCGCTTTTGCAGATCAGACTAATACTAATGATAATTCTTTAACTTTTGAGCTAAGTAATCTTGAAATTGGTTCAAAATACAATATTAATTCAATTGTTCTTACAAAAGAAGTTGAACTAAATCAAGATACAAATAAAGTACTTACCGAAAGAAATATTTTATTTGGCGATGCTGATCACAAATTTGACTCAAGCCAGTCTTCATTTTTCACTCAGAGTGCAATTATTGAAGTTGGCTATGATAATTCCTACGAGCAGCGTGTAATTGCTACTTTCATTTTAGCTGATGCAAAAGGTGTCTATAATGGTAAGACCGCAACACTTAAATACCGTCTAAAAGCAAAAAATGGCGATGAGGCACTAGCTACAAACGCTAACTTTAAAGAAGGAAAAATTAGTGCAAAAGTAAATAGTGCCCGTATTTTATTTGATATTACCGACCTATACAAACAAGGTCTTTATGAAATAGATAAAAACTCACTCAAACTTGAAGGTGCAACAAATTCTCAGGCTACCGCTCCTGTCCAAGCAGGTGCTCGAGTTCGCCGTTCCCTTGCTCAATTTGCCGATACTAATACTAGCCCGGCTCTAATTCCTTTTAAAGATAAGTTGCTTGATTCACCAGAAAAATCAGAATTCCAAACTATTCCAAAAACTGCTAATGTTACAAAAATTCAGCTAACAGACCGAACTAAAAACACAGCTCAATTTGAAATTGAATTTGGTAAAGATTTTATCCCAAATCACCAAAATGCTCAAACTGGAACCACCGAAAAGCTTGATGATTTTCTTAACAAAAACAAGCTCAAAGTTCGCTTTAAAAAATACGGTGGCGAGCAACAAGAACAAATTGTTGAAGCAACAACTAATGTTAACAGCCAAAAAACAACTTTTGAGCTAAAAAATCTTGAAAACGGTCAGCAATATGTAATTCTTGGCTTTGAACAAGTCCAAGACGATGTTAACCCTACTACTCCAAAAGTTGATATTTATTTAGATGATCTTGATTTTTATAAAGACCAAATAATCGCTACTGCAGCTGTAATTAAAAAAATTGAATTTGATACTGAAGTTGAAACCCAAGCTCGTCTTAGACTTGAGCTCAAAGATGATGGAAGATATACTGCTGGTAAAAAATTAATTGTTGAGTTAGAAAAAATTGATGCAACTAGTGGGGCTCAAACCCAAGGTCAAACCCAACAAAATTTAACCTTAAGCGGAACAAGTCTTAATGGAATTTATGATTTTACCTTTTTAAATTTAGAAAAGGCAACAAAATATAAAATTAAATCAGTTAAATTTGAAAAAGAAGCTGCTCCTGCTGCCAGTCCTGGTGTTGCGACTTTCTCTTCAAGACGTACTAAACGTAGTTTAGATCCAGTTTTAGTTAATGTTGACTCCCAAAGCGGAGTTCAAGAAGAAGAAATTGAACTACTTGAAACTGATACAGATTTAGAAGCTAAAAAATCATTTGTTACAACAGCTAAGACTGCAAAAATTGTCAAAATTGAAACTGAGTCAATCCAGACAACCTCACTAAATGTTAAACTTACTCTTGATAATGTTGATGACTATTTAGGTCAAAAACAAATTGAGCTTAGCTATAGAAATTTATCAACCCAAACTAGCCAAACTGAACAAGTTGAAGCAACTGTCGATAGATCAGCCAAAACAATTACTTTCCAATTAGGCAATTTATCTCCTGGAGATAAATACGAAATTGAAAATATTAAGCTAAAAGAAGACTCAACTCAAGTACGAAATGAACTTGATCTAAAAAAACAAGAATTCAAATTTGAATTTGATAACTCACCAAATACTCAGGCTGGTTTTGAAAAACAATTTTTCTCACCAAGACCAAATTTAGCCCAAATTAAGCCAATTTCAACTTCTGAGACTTCTGTTCAAATTAATGTTAAATTAAATGATAACGGTGCTAATTGAAATAATAAATTTTTACAAATTAAGATTAAGTCAAAAACTGGCCAACCAGTTCAGCCTCAAATTCCAACTGTTTATAGTGCTGAAATAATCAACGGAAATGCCGTTTTTGACATTAGCGGTCTAGAAAAAGCTGGCCAATACGAAATTGAAGAGCTAAAAGTTCTTGATAGTCTGCCAGCTCAGCCTCAACCTGACCAAATTCAAGGCGGAGAAAAAGTTGATGGCTTTGACGGTGCTGCTGCTGGTCAACCAGGTACCCAACCAGGCACCCAACCAGACCAAAAAGTAACTAAAGAATTTATACTTGATGCTGAATCAGCAACAATTACTGATATTAGTTATAAATCTGATAATACAAGTGCTAATGTTACAGTTAGCTTTGCCCAAAATGAGCAATTTTTATACCAAAGTAGTGCTAATACAAAAAGAAAACTTCAATTTACTTTCCAAGATAGTCAGACCGGTCAACAAGTAACTACTAAACAAGAATTTGAAACCAATAATCAAGGTCAAAATACAAAGCCAACTATTGACCTTAGCCTTGATTCAGTTAGCCCTGGAAATTTATATGTTCTTACAAAAGTAGAAGATATTACTCCTGAAGTTGAAGGTGGACCAAAAAGACTAAAAACTTTCAAATTTAGCGATCCTCAGCAAGCCCAAGGAACCCAAAATCAAGCTATCACAACTCCTGAAGTTTTATCAAAACTTTATTTTGCAACCAAACCAGAAGTAATTGCTTATTCAATTGATAAAATTTCTGAAACAAAATATCTTGCTAACTTTACAATTAGAGACCCACTTGCCGGAAGAAATATCACAAATGGTGGATTTGAAGGTCGTGATGTTGAAATAACTCTACAAAAAATGGTTCAACCAGATGGAACAGACCTTCAAGATCAAACAGTTTATAATGTTCAACAAAAAGCAAAAATTAAAAATTCTAAATTTAGTTTTGAACTTGACAATTTAGAAAAAAATGCTATTTATAAAGTTCTTAGTCTAACTTGAGCTGATACAAAACAAACAACTTCTGCCACAGTTCCTACCGCGACTCTGTTCGAAGCTGATCCAACTACAAAAACTACTCCAAGCACAAAACAGCAGTTTTCAGATTTTGCAGTTAAGGTTAGTGATCCAGGGACAAAAACACAAATTGAAGGAAATGTGTCTGGAAATGGTCAAGTTGAATTTGGTGATCAATTTATTATTAAACCTGAATCAGCAAAAATTGACCAAATTGATATTGATGACAAAAAAGTTGATAGTGCAACAATTACTTTAACTTTTGATAAAACTGATCAGTATTTAAAACATGTTGACTATAAAGATAAGTTAGAGCTAGTTTATTACCAAACAGGCTCAACTGTTGAAAAAACAGCTCAATTGACTCTTGATGCTAATGACCAAAATAATGTTAAATTTAAAGCTGAACTAACCGACCTTGAAAAAGGTACCGGATTTCGCGTTTTAGGAATCAAACAAACAGGGACTACTAGTGGCTCAAGACGTCGTCGTAGCACAACTTCAGCTAAACCATTAAATTTTGTTTTTGATACAAATGTAACTGAAGAAACCAAAAAATTTGCTACCTTACCAATTGTTAATTCAATTTTACAGTTCCGTAATGATGCAAACCCTGAAAATTATGATTTTATTTTAAATCTTAAAGATACTGGTGATGTATTTAAACATATTCAAGCTGGTCAAAAATCAATAAAAGCAAAAATTCAGTTTAAAAAAGTTGTTGATGGTAATGAGGCAAAAGACACAATCCAGGAAGTATTAGCAACGCTACAAAGTGCTTCTGCAGCAGGTCAAGATAAAAAATCACAAGACGAGTCAATTCAAGACAGTACAACATTCAAATTTACACTAACCGGATTAGATCCTTTTGCTCAATATTACATAACAAAAATTGCTTATGATACAAATAATCAATTAGATAGTGTTTTAACTACTAAGACTGAAACTGATGGTGATCAAAACTCAGGACTCTTTAATTTCTCACCTCAAGCTGAAGAAAAACGGGCATTTTTAACTTATCCAGCTAAAGTTGATGTAAAGTCAATTGAAATTCAACCTGATTTTAGTCAAAATAATGCAAAACTAACAATTAAATTTGATCCAAAATTCAAAGCCTTTCTTGAAACACACCAAAAAATCAAAGTTAACTATACAAGTCCAAAAGGTTTAGGACAAAGTATTGAAATTGACAAAAACAGTTTTAATTCAACATTAAATACAAGTGGTTCAGAGCCAACTGTTGAAGTAACAATTAATAATATTAATGAACCAGGAAAATATGTTGTTGAATCACTTGATTTTCTTAATGAAGATTTAAAAGCTTCTCCTTTGTTATCAAATTTAGAAGTTCCACCAATTGCAATTAAAGAATCAGTTACTATTGCAAAACGTAGTTTTTATACAAATACAAAAATAATTGCAATCCGTAAAAAAGCAATTTCAGAAACAAGTGCAACAATTGAACTAGTAATTGAAGATCCAAATGGTTCATTTATTGGTAAAGCTGTAAAAGGAACTTTTACATATAATACAAACCAAACAAGAGAAGAAGAAGGCGCAATTATTGCTGATGAAATTGAAAAAACTTCAAAAGTTGTCTTCCAATTAAAAAATCTTGACAAAAATACTGACTATAGTATTACTTCATTAGTTTTTGATCAAGCCCAAAATCAAACTCAAGCAGACCTTGGTGGTGCTCAGACTCAATTTCAAAATCAGCAAACAATTGAATTTGACGACCAAAAAATCCAAGAAAATGCCCAGCAAGGTTCAGGTCAGTCAACCGCCAGGCAAGAAAAACAATTCAAAACAACTTTTGAATCTGCTACCGCTCTAGGAATTACTTATCAATTAGATAATAAGCGAAACGGTAAGCCTTGGCAAAAAGCAAAAGTTAGAGTATTTTTCGCAAGTCAAGACAAACCACTTGAGGAAAAATCAACAAGACTAAAATTAGTTTATAAATCTTCAAAACAAGGAATTTCTAATACAACAACAACTTCTGTTCAGGCTAAGTTAGTACCAACTCAAGGCAATACTAATCAGGGTTGACTAAACAATCAACCTGACCGAGCTCATTATTATTATGAATTTGATCTTGATAATTTAGATGCAGGAGCGCAATATACAATAATTGGTCTTGAAGATGAAGCCCAAAAAATTAAGATTATTGTTCCTGATCCTAATGCCCCAGTTGCCGTTAATTTTTCTTCTCAGCCAAGTGTCCAGTCTTCATTTAGTTTTAATACTGCCCCATTGATTACAAAAATGACTTATGTTCCAAGTGAAACAAGTATTAAACTAAATTTAGCTGTTGAAAACTCACAAAAATTAGACTTTAGCAATCATAGAGCTATTATTAAGTTTAAAAAACTTAATAGAAAAAACATTGCATACGGTTGGTGAGACCCAACAACGGCTAGTGCTAGATCTACAAATAAAGATATTGATTCAGTTACAATTAGAGTACCTCAAAGACAACCAAGCCCAGCAGTTCAAGCCCAACAAGAAAGTGAAGAAAATTTTGGAATTACCTTTTTAGAATTTGAACTAGGCGGACTTGACAAAGGTTCTTGATACTTAATTGAAGAAATTAGTCTCTCAGCTAGAGGTCAAGGTACTACACCATTAAGTCTTTATATTGACAAAGAAAAATTGCAACCTGAAGACAAAAAACTAGCAACTTCTGAGTCAGAAAAATGACAAACAATCGTTAATACAACAGTTGAAACAACAGCAATTAGAAGTGTAACAAGCTCAACAACAAGAAATTCAAATATAACTGTTAGCGGACAAAGAAAAAGCACTCCGGAACTTACAAGTGGTTACTTCCAAATTGAGCTTGACAGAGGCGATTTAATCTTTTTACAAGATAAGTATAATATTCAACTTGAGCTTGAATCTGTTGAAAGAAAAATCTTTTATACTGAATCAAAAGAGATAAAAGGTTCAGGACCAAGCGGAGGAGGCGGTGCTAGAACTCCACAAAATACACAAATTGTTCTTGAAGCTAAAGGTCTTATTCCAGGAGATAAATATAAAATTAAAAATTATATATTTAATCTAAAAGAAGGAGCTCAAGACAGATTTGGTGTTCGTTTGCCTCAAGAATTAAAAGTAACTCCGCCAGCAAATAACTCAACTATTGACTTAAAAACTAAAAACGCAATTAAGGCAATTAAATATGAGGCTGTCTCTGAAGGTAGAACTAATGTTGATGTTGAATTCTACAACAACAACGGTGAGCTGAATAATCAAAATTTAACACTAGAAGCCAAAATTGACGAAGAATTTGGAAATAAGTATACTCCATCTACTTGACGTGACGATGATAAAACAGTAACTAGTTCAACCCGTTTAACTCCACAAGGCGGACAAATTACTTCAACATTACAATTTCAAATTAACTCTAATCTTAAAAAAGCAAAACAATATATTATTAAGTCAATTAAAAAAGCTGGAACCCCTATCACCTTCGACACCCCAATTAGTCAAGAAAGTGCCTTGCAACGTAAGTTTTACTCAATAGCAGAAAAAACTAAATTAATTAATACTACAATTAGTGAAGTTACAACTGATTCGGCAACAATTAAATTAGAATTTGACAAAGATGATGCTTTCTTAAAAGATGATCTTGTTACCTTGTATTTAGAAAAAGGTGATCAATCCCAATCAATTGGAGCTACAACTACTATTACTAATTCAGGTGGAAGTGGATCCGATAAACTTGAGGCTACTTTTAGATTCTTAAATATTCTTGAACCAGGAAGAAAATACAAAATTAATGCCTTAACATCAAAAACTGTCAATCTTACAGTTGATGATACTCAAAAAGTTTCTAATCCTAATTTAACTCAAGGTTGAAAATTTGTTCCTGCTAGTTCAAGTTCTTCAACTAGTTCCTCAAGTTCTGCTCCAGGTGGCACAGGAAACCAAGTTATTCTTGATTTTATTACTCAACCTTTAATAACAAATATTGTTAAAACACAAATTAATGATAATGATGCTACAATCGAACTTGAAGGTTGAACTAAAGATATCCAAGATGCTGGCTTTAGTCCTAAATTCACTGTTACTGAGAAAAATCCTACACCAACTCAACCACCGCAACAACCTGCCGGATCTGGTACTACCAACAATACCAAAGAAGGACCAAAACAAGGTTCTACCCCTCCTGCTGAAAATAAAATTACCTTTAAAGTTGATAGTCTTGAACAATTTACCGAGTATAATAATATAACTCTAACATTACAAAAAAATGGTGGCACTGGCGGAACTACCTCCCAAAACCAACTTAGTCAAGATTTAACTGTTGCATTTGCTCCCGAAATTGCCTCAGGGGCAAAAAAAGATTTACGAGAGTTTCGAACAACAGCTAAAAAATTAAATTTAGCTGATAACGGTGCAGTGACTCTTAAGCCAATTTCAACCACAACTGTAAATCTTAGTGTTAAACTAAAAAATCAAAAACAAGCTGATTCAATTGCTGATGTTCCTTTTTCGGTATTATACAAAAAAGTCTTTCCTATATATCAAGGTGAAAATATTGGTATAAATGATTTAAGTTCAAATCCAGTTTTAATTGATACAAAAACTCAAACTTTAACTTTTAATATTTCAAATCTTGAACCAGGAGCAATTTATAAAGTAACCGAAATTATTCCTTATGATCAAACAATTAAAGATAGTCATAAAATTGAAAACTTTGAACATAGTGAGCAACTGCTAAAATATCTTAAAGATGTTGAAGGCTTACCGGTTAAAAATAATGGAAGTGGAAGTAGCGGTAAACAAGATACAATTTATTTTGCCCCTCTAAACGTACCTGTTAGCCTTGAGGCAGCTTGATCTCACCCGCTAAGATATGACTATTATGAAGGTGAGCAAGTCTATGTTCGATTTAACGAGCAAGCCGGAACGGCAATAACAATGGATTGGCTAAAGAAAAATCTTAAAGTTCAGTTAATTCCTCATAGAACTCACGGTAATACTAATGTCCAAAACCAACAACCAGTTGAAAAAGATTTATCAACGGCAAGTAATTACCAACAACAACAAAAAGGTAGTTTTCCTACCGACGTTACCTTATCAGACTTAAAATGAGATCCTCAAAGACTAACAGCAACATTTAAGTTGCAGCCAAAAACTCTAAAGTCAATTGTTGGTGCTCAAATTAAAGTTACAATGAAGGATATAAATAACTATCAAGTTGATCCTAGCAAAGATAGCACCAGCGGTGCTAATAATAGTGGTACTCAAGGTACTCAACCTAGCGGTCAGTCTACTACCTCTCAGACCAAATCCCAATCCATATCATTTAGACTCCAATCTAGTGCCGCAATTGTAACTCCAACTAATGTTGACTATATGAACCCAGGATTAATTGGCTTTAGCTATGCAATTTATGATCCACTTGATTTAATTCAAAAAACTGGAAAAGATTACAATCCTTTTGGGGAATTTCCGCATTTGACGCCTTATGATGAACAAGATTGGCTGAAGGTTATTATTAACTCAACTCCAAGTAGTGCTAAATCTAATCAACGCCTTGATGCACCTAATGGTGATATTTTCATAAACAATTCCAACAAAAGAAATTGAAACAATATTGATGTTACAGATCTTGAAATCCCTGAAGAGCCGATTGCAATTAGAACAAAAACTGACTTACCTCGCGGAATAAAGTACTTAACCCTTTATTGGCGAATTAATGCTGAAACCTGAGCTTTTGACATTCCCGAAAAGTTTAGAAAAGGTAAAAAACTTTGGTACCCAGCTGGAAAAGCTGTTCATTTACCAATATCACTCCAATTTAAAAATCCAGATATAACCAGCCCAGCTTCGACTTATTCATTTGTGCTTAATTCACCTTATGGTACTCCGGGTCATATAATGCCATATTCCTCATCACATATTCCTCATGATGCTGCATCGATAGTTGGACCCGGAGTTAATTATTATAATCTTTGGAGGACTTGAAGATCACAACCTAATAATACTCACCTAATACCTCGAATCAATAAATTTCCAAAAAATATTTCGAAAGTATTTTGGGCCGCACCTTCGGTTGAATGAACAACAAATGATTCAGTACTTAATACCATTTTCTATTTAAATAGAGCAATACCAAGATTTGGCGAAAATAATAGCAGATGGTTAAAGATAGTAACCGGTGATCGATTCACAGGATATACCCCTGGCTATAGTTGAAAAATCCTCTCTGTTGATAATAAACAGGGGCATGATTCCAAGCCAACTATAGGAATTCATGATATGGATTGAGATTTTAATAATCAAACCACTATTTCTTATTCTTTTTCAAATGAAGATCATAAATCTTCTTGAATAATCTCCATTACTGGTCCTAATAGTAAACCTCTATTATATGACCCAATTAATTATTATGCTATGTTAGGTCCGTTCAAACCGCCTGAACTGCCAGAATAATTCTAATAACATAAAAAAAGGTAAAGAGATAAAGAGATAAAGAGATAAAGAGATAAAGAGATAAAAGAACAGCGGACTTGCTGTTCTTTTCTAAATCAAAAATATAAATGCAACACACAAATATTTTTAAAATTTCCATTTGGCTATTTTTTTGAATGTTAAATCACGAAATTATCATTAAAAATCTCTCCCGAGTTTCCCAGTTTGATGAGATAATTTTAAAGATAACTAAACGAACAGCATTTCTGCTGTTCATTTTTCTTTGTCTTTTATATATTGCAATTATTCAGGTAATTCAGGTGGTCTGAATGGACCTAACATTGCATAGTAATTAAGTGGGTCGTATAATAATGGATGACCAGTATCCTTGTTGGTAATGGAGATTATTCAAGAAGATTTGTGTTCTTGATTTTGAAAGCCTGACGCATTAAATTTTTGTTGGCTTCAATTTCAGGAAAGAGTTTCTTTGGATAAATTGGGTTTTTCTTGGTTATGGTTTTTATTTTTTACATATAAGATGTCTCAGCTGTTACTATTATATTTAATACCATTATTTGGATGTCCAGTTTGTATTTGAAGATTTTTGGTAGGTCAATTATAACCAGTTTTATTATCATGATCACTTGTTAGTCTAGGAAGTGCTCTATTTAAATAGAAGACATCATTAAGGACTCTATCATCAGTTGTTCATTCAAATGAGGGAGCGGATCAGAAAACTTTTGAAATATTTTTTGGAAATTTATTAATTCGCGGAATTAAATTATCAGAATCAAACTGTTGACCTCATCTTTGGTTTCATCTATTCCAATAATTTCGTCCTTGATTTACTATGGATTTAGCATCATGAGGAGTAGCGGTTATTGCATACGGCATTACATGCCCTGGAGTTCCATAAGGTGAATTTAAAACAAATGAATAAGTTGATGATTGACTACTTATACTATCACTTTTGAATTGTAATGATATAGGCAAATGAACAACTTTTCCGGCTGGATATCAAAGTGGTTTAGCATTTCTAAACTTTTCAGGGAGATTAAAAGTTCCTAAATTAGAATTAATTCTTCAATAAAGAGTCAAATATTTTATTCCAAAACCAGCATCAGTTTTTGTCCTAATTGCAACAGGTGGTTCAGGAACATCAAGTTCTTACAGGGGCGCTGCCATCCCATTTTGGGTTATTAAAAATTTCTGTATCAGGTTCACCAAGACTATCATTAATATTTAAATTGCTAGGCTTCTTATTAATAACAACTTTCAGCCAATCTTGTTCATTATAAGGCGTTAAATGCGGGAATTCACCAAAAGGATTGTAATCTTTCCCAGTTTTTTGAATTAAATCAAGTGGATCATAAATTGCATAACTAAATCCCATTAGCCCTGGGTTCATATAGTCAACGTTAGTTGGAGTTACAATCGCCGCACTAGACTGGAGTCTAAATGTTATGGATTGTTTTTGAGCTTGAGGTTGTTGAGCGGTAGTACCAGATTGAGTGGTTTGAGTATTATTAGTATCCTGACTAGGATCAAGATGATATTTATTTATATCTTTAATTGTGATCTTAATTTGCGCACCAACAATTGATTTTAAAGATTTTGGCTGAAGCCTAAATGTTGCCGTTGTCTTTAGGGGGTCTCACTGTAGGTCGGATAAGGTAATATCACCACCAAATTTTCTTATTGCTTTTGCATTATATGTACCTGCACTAGATAAGTCTTTTTCAACTGGGTTTTGATTTGCTCCTTGTTGACCACCATGAGTCTTATTCGGAATTAATTTAACTTGAATATTACCTTTTAGTCAATCCAAATTTATTGCAGTTCCAGCTTCTTTGTTAAATCTAACATAGATTTGTTCACCTTCATAATAGTCATATCTTAGTGGGTGTGATCAAGCTGATTCCAGACTGACAGGCACATTAAGGGGAGCAAAATATATTTTGTTTTGTTTGCCGCTTCCACTTTTAGAATGATCATTAACCGGTAGACCTTGAACTGTTTTAAGGTATTGCAATAGTTGATCACCATTATAACTAAGACTTTGAATATTATGATCATCTTTTTTGTTATTAAAATCAGTAGGAGCAATTTGGGTTACTTCATAAATCGCTCCTGGTTCAAGATTTGAAATATTAAAAGTTAGAGTTTGAGTATTGGGATTAATTAAAACCGGATTTGAACTTATATCATTTATACCAATATTTTCACCTTGATATATAGGAAATACTTTTTTGTATAATACCGAAAAAGGAACATCAGCAATTGAATCAGCTTGTTTTTTAGTTTTTAGTTTAACACTAAGATTTAAATTAGTAGAAAAAATTAAGTTATATAATATTATTAAGAATATTTTCCTGAGTTTGACAGTTTGATGGCAAAAATTCACTTTTTAGTGAATATAAATATGAAAAAATACCGTAAATCCGTGTTTTTTGAGCTAAAATCTTAATTTTTATTATTTTAAAATTAACCTTTTGCAAAAAAAAAAAAAAAATGCTTGGTCTAAAATAAAATTATGTTATAATAAATCTCACTAAGAATAATTAATAAATTTTGATATTGAATTAAGGGGGAATTAGTTATGTTTTTGGCATAAAAAAATCAGAAAATGCGAATTATCCATTATATTTTTAAATATGATGGAATGCCTTAAATTTAACCGTTTAGAAATCTATAAATTTAGGGCTTTTAGTTATTGTTCTTTCAAAACTTCATATATTTTTTTAGGCTCAATGTAAATAAAAACGAGTTTTCTATTTGCATTGAGTTTAAATAGTAGTTGTATTTTTTTATGATTTTTGTTAGTGTTTTAAACTAAAAAAGTAGTTTAAAAATTTATAATTTTGCTTTTTAAGTTAAAATTTTAGCTTTTTTAGTTTGCTTTATTTGATTAATAAGTAGATTTTTCTTTCGTGAGTGTTAGATTTAAAATTCAGTGTTTTTGCTTTGATAGTTATTTTTCCTGAGTTTGCCAAAAAAGTTAAAAAGCAATTTATTTTACTAAAAAAAGTTAGTTCTAGTTTAGTTTTCCTATCATTATCACCAATAGTTATCATCACGGCTTGTAAAAGTGAAGTTGATAAAAAACCTACTAATTCTAAGATTGATTCTTCTAAGAGTGAAAATCCTAAAAAAGATCCTAAAAATGAAGGTAAAATTGACACCGATAATCAAGAACAAGTTATTCCAGGGCAAGAAAATAATTCGAATCTAGAAAACACAGAACAAAATATTAATGTTTCTTCTATTTTTGAGGATAAAACCTTTTTAGAAAACAGACAAGCTGAAATTGATAGTGTTTCTTTAAAAATAAGTGGATCAAAAATTGAATTTAAAAATATAAATTCTGCAAATTTATATCATTTTAACAGTCAAGGCAAATATGTAAAGCTACTTTCAGTTGATAAATTAGATTCTGATTTAAGCAACTATAAAATCAAATTAGATTCAGAAGATTTGCAAAAAAATGTCTGATTGAATGTAAAATCTGTTGAAGATCAAGGCAATTATTATAAATTTGTTGGTGAATTTAGCCAAAATTTCATAAATATTTTAAATAACGGTACTGTTAGTTCTACTTTTGATATTTATATTCCTAAAACCAAAAATCAATTAGGTGCAATCACGACTTTTGAACAATTAATTAGTCAAATTCGTGCAAATCCCTCAGGGAATTTTAAATTAGCAAATGATATTTCTGCTGAAAGTACAGAAATAGGCCAGATTTCTACATCATATTTAGAAAATGTTTATTTTTCTGGAAGTCTAGAAAGTCTTGAAGGTAAAAATTTTACTATTTATGATTTAAAAAAGCCGCTTTTTGACAATTTAAATAACGCCACAATCCAAAATATTAATTTTAAAGATCTCAAAGTCAAGTCAATAAATAATTCACAATTTGCAGTTGGGGCAATTGCAAATTCTTCATCGGGTTCAAGAGTTAATAACGTTCATCTTTTTGGCGATGTTAAAGGTCCGAAAATCGTAGGCGGAATTGTCGGTGTGCTTGATAATAATTCTATTATTAAAAACTCAAGTTTTCATGGAAATATTTATTCTTCCCAATCTGCCGGCGGCCTTAGTGGAATAATAACAAGAGGAAGTTCAATTGAGAATTCTTATGCAAATATAAACATCACCTCTAAATTAATAAATTCCGATAAACTTGGCGGGATTGTTGGTGAATTAGGGGTGAATTCGTCATTAAAAAACATTGTAATTGAAGGAAATGTTTTAAATAGTGGTCTTGATGAATTTGCTAATTCTGGTGGATTAATTGGTTTGGTGTCCACAAACGGAACTCAAGACTCTCCTGATACTGGAAGTGTAGAAAATATTTATGCAAAGATAAATTTTTTCAATGCAAAGCCAATTTTTGGTAACTTTTATAAATCAAGTTTTTTTGACTATGAAAAGTCGTTTAAAAATATAAACTTTGTTAATAATGCTGATAATGAAAGTTTTGATTGACTCAAAATAATTGATGAAAATACTTTTAATGAGACAGCAAAAAAATGGAAAAATTTAAAAAATGAAAATATTAAGCTAAAAACTTTAAATTTTTCCTATTTAAAAGGATATCAGCCTGATTTTAGCAATGCTTATGCAAATTTTGCAAAACTTTTGCCATTTTATGATCGTTATACAATAATGAATTATGCGCATAAATTGGATAAAAACTCTAACCTTTACAGAAAAAATTTACTTGGATTTGAATTTTATGACAGTAAAAATTTAGTAAAAAATCTTGTCCGTGAAAAAACAAAAGTAAACAAACTAAGTATTTACTTTGGTGATGGCCAAAAAGAAGATTTCAAAATAGACAGTTTTAAGCAAAATGATAACGGAATCATTGACTTTTCTTTTAAAAATGACGGGATTGAATTAATTGTTCATCCAAATATTTTAATATCTGATAAGAAAAATAAATTAGTTTCTGGATTGATAAGTCTTTTAAAAAATATCAATTTATCTGATAATTCAATTTTTGATACACAAAATAATTTTGTTGATAGCAGTCCGATAAAAGAACAACTTTTTATTGACCAACATGAGACTGAAGTTAAAAATGACTTGGAAAATATAATTAATTCAGTTTCAAATAATATTGATATTTTTGATCTAAGTGACACTAAATTTACTGAATTTTATAAAAAAGAATTAGAAAAAGAGAAAAATTCTATCTATATTGGTTTAAATTATTTGTACCGTTGATACTCAATTTCGGATTTTAAAGATAAATTATTGTTCTCACTAGGAATTTACGGAAAATCAAATGATAGTCTATCTTTGTTAAAAGACATTGGAAAATTGGACTTTATTAATCTAAAAGCTGACAAAACTGCAAATGGCTATCATGATGCTTTTTCAAAATATTTAAAACCAAAATCAGTTGGAGATTTTATTGAATATAACTATAATTTATTTAAGCAAAAGAACCAAACACCCGACAAATATTTTGATTCATTGACAAGAGCATATATTACAAAAGTTGAGAGCAAATCAAATAAATCAGTAAATAAGCCAATGATTGAAAGATTTAAATACGAAGATCAAGCTAATAAACTTTTGCCACTTTTGACTGTAAAAGACGAAAATGCTCTTTGATTTATTTTTACAACAAATAGCAATATTTCAGGACAATTTTCCAAATATGGTTACTCAAATGAATTATTAAAGACACAAGTCGATAAATTTGCTGAGGCAGCTCAGGGCTACTATGATGTTTTATACCGAATTTTAAATGAAAAATCGAAAAAAACTATGGAAAATTACATAGTTGATGTTTATGATAGCTTTGCTTCAAAAAATGACCCTGGCGTTAAGGCTTATTCTTTACCTCTTGATCATTGATTATCATTAGGAACTAAGAATTATGCCGCTTTTGTTCCTGAAGGTAATAAAAAACTTATGTATTTTGATGGCACAAGAATATTAACAGAACACGGAAAATCGGTATTTTCACACGAAAGTACTCATACTTTTGATAATGATATTTTGCTTGACGGATATGGAAAAAGATTTGGTCATCGTGCTGAATCTTTTGCCCGCGGAATGTTTCAGGCGCCTTTTAATGGTGGAGGCGGAGATTTAGCCTTTAATTTTATTGAAAAATATGAAGGTGGTCAACAATTAGTCCGTAATTCCAGTCCAGAAAGATTTAGTAATTTAGCTGATTTGGAAAAATACTATAAAAATCTTTTTGACATAATTTATCTTCTAGATTTAGCGCAAGCTGAGGCGATAATTGCCAAAAAGCCGTCAGACACTAGTGATTATAGAAAAATCAAACTCGGAAGTGGCGGTTTTACAAAAAATGATATTTTATCTGGAGTTGGAAGTTCTGAATTTAATTCGATAAATTCAATTGACGATTTAGTTGACAAAAATATTGTTGGCGCGAATGTTGGAGGGACTGGAACATCATTTGGACATAATGATTACTATATAGTAAATTTCTTTAGACCATATTTTGGAATACTTGAAAATACAGAAGGGGTCTCTGGTGGACTCAATTTTAGAAGGGTTGCATTTGAACTTCTTGCCGAAAAAGGTTATTATGATGGAATGATTCCTTATATTTCTGCCAAATCAAATAAAGAAACTAATGTTCCAGAAGGACTTGTCAAAGGTAGTGATACTCATGTTTTAAAAATGATTTTCGGTGATAAATATAAATCTTTTAGTGATTTTAAAAAAGATATGTATAGACAAAGAAAAGATAAACTCAATAAATTAAAGCCATTTAGTTTTGATTTTAATAATAAAAAGTACGAAATAAAATCTTTTGATGACTTAAAAAAAGTTTTTATTGATAATTTTGATCTAATAAGTACAATAAGAGTTATTATTCATGTTGAAATGAATAAGCAAACCAATGAGTATCGCGAATCAATATTTAATGAATAATTAGAAGTGTTAAACTAAAAGTGATTTATTTTTAATAAATTATTCCCGAGTTTCCCAGTTTGATGAGATAATCTTAAAAAAGTGTCCGGTTTTGGGCACTTTTTTAACTTTTTTGGCAAAAGTTAATTACCTATTTTAAAACACTGGCAAAAATCAATTTATGGATAAAACAACAAAAATCATAAAAAAATACAACTACTATTTAAACTCAATGCAAATAGAAAACTCGTTTTTATTTACATTGAGCCTAAAAAAATATATGAAGTTTTGAAAGAACAATAATTAAAAGCCCTAAATTTGTAGATTTCTAAACGGTTAAATTTAAGGCATTCCATCATATTTAAAAATATAATGGAAAATTCGCACTATCTGATTTTTTTAGACAAAAAACATAATAATTCCCCCTTAATTCAATATCAAAATTTATTAATTATTCTTAAGTGAGGTTTATTATAACATAATTTTATTTTAGACCAAGCATTAAGTTAATATATTAATTTCAGACACATTCAAAAAAGGTGTGTTAAAATGAAACAATACAAATTTACAATTGAAGACAAATTTAAATACATTAAAATTGCCGAATCTAAAGGGCTAAAAAACGCAATTTTGCATTTTGCAGAAGAATTTAGAGAAATTTACAAAAACAAATCTAAAAGTAAAAAAGCGGATAAAGAATGAATGTTGCATATATACGCTAATAATTTGATAAGAAATTGGCAAAAAAAGTTTTATAATAATGATATGAAAAGTTTAATAAGTACTCGTGGGAAAATCAAATCTCCACGCAAACCAAAAAAGAAATATACAATTAACGATCTTTCTGAAAATGATCGTGGAATTTATCAAGAAATAGTGGAGAATGTTCTTAGAAGATCCGGAATTGACCCCGCAATTATTCTTGAGGAGCTCAAAAAACGAAAACAAGAACAAGAAAAAGATAAAGATAAAATCGAAAATTGCACTAGAATTTGTAGCGTTTTTAACGTTAATCGCACTTCTATTTATGAGAAAATAAGGGTGAAAAAACCACCAAAGAAAATGATTTATGATGAAGACTTACTTGAGTGAATTCGTGAAAATTTCAATTTAAATCGAAAGGTAAAAGGCCGCGACATCCTATATAATATTTACATAAATCAGGGAAATTATGTATCCACGTACGTGTTTCAAAAACACTACGAATTTTTAGGATTAAAATCAATAGCTTATAAAAAGCAAGGAAAACCAGCACCAAAAGAGAAAAAGTTTACGCGAATTTGGACTGAAGATCATATCAAAGGTGAATTTAGCTCAGAAAATTTTGGTGAAAAATGGTTTGCTGATATTAAATTTATCAAAATTAACAACGAATGATTTTACCTACACTCAATTATTGAAACAAAATCCAATTACTTGCTCAATTTTTCGATTTCTAAAACAAGATTTTCAGAAGAAACTATAAACTTAGTAAAACAAACAATCAAAAAGTATAATATTAAACCAAAATTTTTCCATTCAGATCATGGCGTGGAATATGCGAACTACAAATTTGCTAATTTTTTAAAGCAAAACAATATCCAACAATCAATGTCACCAAAAGGTAATGCACTTGCAAACCGTCCTATTGAATATTTTTATGCGGTTTTTCAACGCGAATTGCTTAATATTGAGGGCGAAAATTTTGAAAATGTGGCTATTGCTTATCAAAAAATAAGTGAATTTATTGATTGGTATAACTATGAAAGGCCTCAAAGTTGCTTATCATATAAAACTCCAAGCTATTATATGAGGTAAATTATTTGTCCAAATTTTTTAAAATGAACATGCTAGAAAAAATTAACAAAAGTGGTGCAATCAAAATCATAGGTAAAAAACTAATTGTCTGAGATTTTTCTACTTATTTAGTTTGGTCAAAAATAAAATTATGTTATAACAAACATCACTTAAGAATAGTTAATAAATTTAGAAATCAGAATTAAGGGGGAATTACTTATGTTTTTGCCATAAAAAAATCAGAAAATGCGAATTTTTTTTTTTTTATAAATTACGTAAATTAGTAACTAATTTAAACATAATATAACCTAAAAAATTATAAACTATTTTTAAGAAGTTCAGTAACAGGTTTTTTGTAATATTTTAATGATATGAAGAAATAGATAAGRAAAATAAGTAAGCTAATTGAGAATCAAATTACAATGAAATTGATAAAAATTTGTGTATAAGTTGGACTGATAAAATCAGCGGTTGTTATCAAGCTATAAAAATATGGCATGCTAGGTAAACTTATTATTAGCCCTGATATTAAAATTAAGAAAGAAATTGCAAAAATATTTAATATGTGTAGGAAAAAGATTTTTTTAGTTTTTTCGCCTAGTGATTTAAGAATTCCAATTGATTTTAATTTTGATTGTGTTAGATTTTTTGCATAAAGAACTGAAAAAACTACCAATAAAACTATAAGAATTACTTGGATAACAAGTAAAGTTGCTTGCACTAAAAAGGTGGAAGTTAAAACAAAAATTTTTATTGATTCAAGATCATTTGAATATAAAAAATTTGGAAAATCCTTTTTAAATGAGTCTAAATTTTCACTAATATTTTCAGATTTTAAAAATATTCTTGCACCTCGTGGTCTTATTTCATTTCTATATTCATCACCATCATTGTGCATTATGATTTGGTGCTTAAATTCACGTCTTTGTTCTTCGGGAGCGCCAGCTTCAGATCTTTGTTCCTGCAAATGATGGTTTTCCTTTAGATCAAAAGTTCCAACTATTTTAAAAGGAATATCTTGTCCATTTTTGTTTGATAATTCAACTTTAGACCCTATTTTTAGCTTCTCGTATTTGTCGATTTTGCAATCATTGTTTTTATCTATAATATTATTTATTTCATCAATAGTGTTAACTGAAACAACAATTTCATCTTTATTCTTAGGAAGCTCACCATTACTAATTTTTAAATTTTCTAGCTTTAAATCTTTTAAAAAATGATTTTTCTCAACTTCCAATTCTTCAAATCCTTTTGCATTCAAAGGAGCGATCATTATGTCACTGAAAAGTGACTCGCCGACTGTGTTTTTAACATAAAAAGCTTCTTCAATTTTTTTTGCTAAATTATAATGCAAAAAAGAGGGTATTGTGTTGAATACATCAGTTGAATAGTTTACTCCGACAATAGTAGCCTCAAAAATTGTTGGAATTTCATCAACATTCGAATGACGTATAGCTTTAATTTTAATTTTTTTGCCAACAGGATCAGTAATTTTTAATTTTGTGACAACTGAATTTGAAATAATTATCTCATCTTCATTTTGTATAAAATTACCTTGAAGGTTTTTGTCATCAAATTTAAACCTATTTTTAAAAAAATCAGATTCGTCGATTAATTCAATAGCATTTTTCTCAGAAATTAATTCTTTGTCGTTATTATTATAAGTAAAAGCAAAGTTTTGAGTTGAATAAATGGGAATAATTTTATTAACAATGTCTTTTTTAGTATTGAATTTCTCGATTTCTCCGTCAAAAAATGGTGCTATTCCCTTTTTTTGAAGCTCAAAAGAATCTAAATTGTATTGATGAATTCGTTGCGAGTTAACGGCATTTGCTTGTGTATCAAGTGTAGCAAATAAATTTAGACTTAAAATGCTAATTAGAAATGTGATAATCAGTAAGGCTGTAATAATTATTTTATTTTTAAAATCTAGCTTCAAAAATAAAATAATTAATTTTAATTTATCACTTATTTTTAAAGGTTTTTTTTCAAATTTAAAATTATAATCAGTTTTATTTAAAGATTCGGCTTTATTTATTTCTTCGATTTTATCAATTTCTAATACAGATTCATTTTTTAGATAAATTATTCTATCGCCGTATTTTTTAGCAAGATCTAAATTGTGGCTAACTATCAAAATAGTTTTATTTTTCTTTAATATTTGTATTTTTTCAAAAAGAATTTCAGCATTTTCAACATCAAGATTTCCAGTAGGTTCATCTAACAAAATAAAGTCAGATTCACGCGCTAATGATCGCAAAATTGCGATTCGTTGTTTTTGACCACCTGATAAATCACTCACTTTATTTGCTAAATTTTCTTTTGAAATATTAACAAAACTTGCATTTTCTTCAATATTCTTTTCATCAATATTAAAATTTATTGCATTTGCGCCAATTTTAATATTTTCCATACCAGTAGCAGATTCAATTAGGTTAAAATCTTGAAAAACAACGTCAATTAAAGGGTTTTTAACAATTTTGTTATCTTTATAAAAAAAAATTTCACCTTTATCTTTTTGACTAAAATTAGCGATTAGGTTAATAAGAGTAGTTTTCCCAATCCCAGAAGGTCCAACAACAAAAACCAACTCATTAGATGGAATGTCCAGGCTAAAATTTTTGAAAATAGCTCTTCGATTAAAAGTTTTAGTCAAATTTTTAATTTTTATCATTTTTAAGTAGCCAATCTATTTGATAAGTCAGATAAATAGTTTTAATATTCAAAAAGCGTGTTTTACCTATTTTTCTATCAATTTTATCTAAAATATCTTTTTTTAATAATGAAATAAATTTTTCTAATTTAGTAGAGTCTATTTGGTGCTCTAATTTTGATTTAATTGCGCTTTGAAACTCAATATACCAAAAAAGATGTTCTAAAAATTCAGCGTTATTTATATTTTTTTCATCAAGATTTTGGTTTATAAATTCGACAATTTCTTTATTACCATCTAATTCATTTTTAAAAATAAACTTAATAAATAAGTTAATAAATTTTAAAAAAAATGGAGCATTTTTTTCTAGTTTCACATTTATAATATTGTCAAAAATGTCCTTGGAAACATTAATTTTCGCCGGTTTGTCTGTATTATAAAAACTATTTAATAGTGCAATTGTTTTAAACAAATAAAAAAAATCAATTGGTTTTTTTACAAATTTACTATAATCAATTATTCTATTTAAAAAATCTTTTTGACTATTTAAAAAATCGGGATGAGTCTTAATTGAAAAAAATACATAATTATATAAGTCCTGAAAAAAATCAGGATTATTTTCCGGTTTTTCCGTTGTTTGTTTAAATAAGGTTTCTATTGTTTGATTTATTTTTTCCACTTGATCATCTTTTTTCTCACTCAAGTCTAAAATCTGTTTTACAAAAATTGTTTTTGTAATATCAGGTGTTACGGGAAATAGAATATTTTCAATACTATAATCAATAATTTCCTTGTTTTTTTCAATCAAATCTTGTTCTAATTTTTGGTTATTTCCAAAATAGTAATTAATTATAGAAACCATATAAAAAGTATATTCATCTGCTGAGTTAATAATTGCATTTTTAGAAAACATTTTTATTTTTTCTCATTCAGAATCATTGTAATTATAAAAATGTTTTGTATTAAAATAAAAGGAGACTATTCCCGGTTCATCATTCATATCAGGTTTTATTTTAATATCATTGCTTTTAAAAGCCATTTCATAATAATCTTTTCAAGATTTTATTAAAGTATTAAGTGATTGTTGTTTCTGAACTAATGTATCGGTAAAATTAAATTTACCTAGAATATTAATTATCGATAAAAAAGGTATATATTTTCGAAAAAGTATGTGTTGTTTTTCTCTAAGCTTTTTGTGATCATCATTAATTTTTATTAAAACCTCATTATTTTCAAAATTAAAATTAATTAATTCTTCCTTGATTCAATCTTTTATATCAAAAAATTCTTGAAAATCAAATCCATTTAATTTAAAATATAACAAAATGAAATTTAAATCCCGAAACAAATATTCTCTATCGTTTGTGACTTCGAATCTTTTCTTTTCTTTATTATAATATTTTGAAATTAAACTAATAAGTTTCGGCAAATTTTTTTTTGGATCTATATTTAAATAGATATTAGTTATGTAATAAAGCTGATTAAATTGAATTTGGTTGGGCAAATTAGGTGCTATTTTTAAAATTGAATTTATTTTTTCAAGTTGAGATTTATCACCTGTCATTTTTGCAAAAGCAAAAATATTATTTGCAGTTTCGAAATCATATTCATCCTGAAAATTGTTTTTAAGCGTATAACTTATTTGTTGCTTACCCCTTTTCAACTCATTTTCTAAAATAAATTCATTTATTTTTTCTATGTAAGAGTTGGAAAAAATAGCAGAGGAGTTTGTGCTATTAATTAATGTTTTAGGTTTGAATGCATTTACCCCAACTTCAATATTTTGATTAAGAAAATAATAAATTAATGGAACACTTATACCAATAGAACCTATGCTTGCACCAATAATTGAAAAAATAACTCATTTTTTTGTAAAAATTTTAGATGACATCTATTATTCTTCTTCTTCGTCCAAGCTCTCGGATAATTGTGAAACACTATTATAAGTAGAATTAGACGTTAACAAAACCTTGGTATAACCATATTCGGCAGCAGCAGTTGCATATTGGTCAAAACTTGTAACCTTATATTTTCAACCATTAAAGTCATAAATAATTTTAGCATATTTACTATTATGTTTGGTAATTTCGCTAACTAGATATCCATTTGAATCGATTGCAATATTAGTGTTTACTTTCCCACCTACGGAAAAATTACCATCGTATTTTACCTCTGCACCTACTTGAAATGAAGGGCTTCCTATTCCCGAAATCCAAGATGTCACCGCTAATTGTATTTTGTCTGGGTTATCGTCATATCTATTTTTTCCTCTAAATTTTGCTTTGGCGGTACCATCTCATGAAATTTTATCTTGATAAAATAAACCGCCATAGTATGCTAAATTTTGTTTGCCTTCCAATGATATTCCAAAATAAAATTTTTCATTAGATTTTTCAGCGTATTGTATTACATTATTCTCATTTTTATTTACTGGAAGCTTAAAGCCGGTAAATGCGGCAAATACATAAGCATTAGCATCTGTTTTCTGTATCGCTACAATTGTTGGGGTTAGAATGGACAACGATAAAGATGCAAAAAGCATTGAATAAATAGAGAGTTTCTTTATTTGTGTTTTTAACTTCATTAGTTCTCCTTATTAATTTTTTATTAAAATTAATTCTTTATTTTAATAAAATTATAACAATAATTATATCATAAAATATCTTGTTTTTTATATATAAAAAAAAAAAAAAAAATACAAAAATATAATTTTTGTTAAAAAAATGTAAAAAAATATATTTTTATTCACAGCAATTTTGCAAACCATAAACTTTATAAACATAAAACAAAATTTAAATAACAAAAGTAAGTCATTAAAATTTGCGGCTGTTTCTTCATTTTTTCTTTTTTATATATAGCATTCAAAAGGGCAGAATTTTTTTGCTCTTTTTTCATATTTTAGGCCTTTATAATAAATTTTATTAAAACAGATTTACCTTAAAACACAAAATATTGAATATTCAACGTAATTATAATCTGCCTGAAAATTATTTTTTAGAGTATAACTAGTTTTTTGCACACTTTTTTAATTCATTTTTTAAAATAAAACTGTTTATTTTTTCTAGATCAGAATTAGAGAAAATAGATGCGGATTTTGAATCACTAGCTAATGTTTTAGGCTCAAATCTATTTATTTCAAATCAATAGACTTATTAAAAACATAATAAATTAATACAACACTTATAACAATTGACCCTAAACTTGTACTAATAATTGAGAAAATAACTCATTTTTTTTTCAACAATTTTAGAAATCATTTACTGTTATCCCAAACTTTCAGATAATTCAGAAACCTTATAAAAAGCAGAATTAGATAATAAATTCCTAGTTTTTCAACCGAAATCAACTCTTGCTGCCGCATAGCTGCCGAATTTTGTTACTTTGTATTTTCAACCATGATAATCATAATTAATTGAAGCATATTTATTATTATGACTAGTTATTGTTTGAATAAGATAACCATTGGAATCAATTCAAGCATCTGTATTCATACTTGCCCTAGGTGAAAATTTACCATCATATCTTATCTCGTCACCAACTTGAAAAGAAGGGCTTCCAAGCCCCGAAATTCAAGATATCAGCTGTAATTTTAAATTTTTTGGACTATAATAATATTTATTTTTTAATCTAAATTTTGTTTTTACTTGTCCAGTTCATGAAATTTTGTCTTGATAAAATAAACCGCCATAATATGATAAATTTTGGTCACCTACCAATTTTATTCCGAAATAAAAGTCTTCTTCATTTATTTCAGCAAGTTGTATATTATTTTTTTTTGCTGAAGACGAAATTCCTGGAAAAGCTAAAGAAGCCTTCGCATTTATTTTTTGACTAGCAACAATCGCTGGTGTTGCGACTGCAAGCGTTAAACTTGTTAATGCTGTTAGGTTTAGTAAAATTTTTTTTATTTTTTTTGCTAATAACATAAAATCTCCTTAATAAAATTTATTTATAAAGTACTTATATGTTTGTTTATTCACAATTATATCACGCTAAATTAAATAACAAAGAACAAAAACAAGAAAAATACAAAAATATAATTTTTATTAAAAAACGGCAAAAATTATATTTTTATTCATATACTATTTTTGCAAACTATAAATCCTATAAATATAAAAAAGAAATATTAAATATTTTAGTCCTTTATGATAAATATTATCAAAACAGATTTGCCTTAAAACACAAAATATTTAATACCCCCAAATAAGCTGCTATTTCATAAAACTAGATTATTTATTAAAAAAAATTTGCTAAATATTATTGTTAATAGATTTATTTTTGATTTTTTTCTAAAAAATAATACTGAATTGATATGATTCTCTAAAAATGAATATAAATTTGAACTAATAAATTCTCTCCAAAGAAATAAACTTTTGTCAAAAAAAATTCAATCACTTTTCTGTTTGAATAAATATTCTAGGAATTTATTTAGTAATTTAATGGTTATTAATGATTATATCTTGAAAAATAAGTATAATATTATTACCAAAATTAACACACTAAATGAGTCCGAACGCACGCTATTTTCAAATGAAATCTACTTGAAAAATGTAAACTTCTTCTTTAATAATTTTAAAATGATAAACACAAAAAATATAGTTTTTAGTTCAAAAATTTCACCAAACTGAGACAATGAAATCATAGAGATTAATAAGTTATTCCCCTTTATAAAGATTTTAAAAATTCTATCATTAAAGTACAAAATTAATGAAAATCTAAATAAAAATGAAATTTTAATTTATTCTAGCAATGATCGAGAGTTTTTACTTAACACATTATATAAAATAGTTGTTTTGTTAGCATTTATCTAATTAAAGGGTTGCCAAACCAAGGAGAATTTCAATTATTTTAATTTTCGACAAAACATGATTTTATTAATAAAATCATTTTTATTATTTGTTATTCCTTAATTAAATTTCAGTTTCTATTGACATAGATATATTTAAAAAACCCAAATTAAAAATATAAATGCAACACACAAATATTTTTAATTCGGGATCCAGCCAAAGTGGCGGGAGTCTTCTTCAAGTTTTGAATTGTTATACTAGTCAATAAATCAACTTATTTTTTGATTTGCAACGGTCACATTTTCAAAATTTTGACCTTCGATATTAATCGTGGCTACAAAAAAGTATAAAAAATCATTGGTTAGTTTGTGGGGTTGTTTTTTGAAAGTATTAATTTATTTGTGATTTGATTTTCTAAAAAATTTATGCAATCTTAATTTTCTTTAGGAAGATAAAATCTGATAAAAATACTTTTAAAACTTTTTTTAGATTCTTCAACAGAAACAGTCGAAAGATTTCTAATAACTTGTATTAATTTGATTGTTGATTGATTCAATCACGCTGAGGCAGGACTAGCAATAACAACAAATATCAAACTACTTACCACCGAATATGTAAAATTAGGAATAACAGATAAATTATTATCTTTTGTTGAAAGCAATGTTGTAAACATAAAATAGTAAAATAAAGTAAAGCATGCAATTAAAAAAGGGACTAAAAATGATTCAACAATGTGAAATTTTAAAATAATCTTGTATACAAATTTTTGTTTTACTTCATAGTTGGGATCTTGTTCATTAAATTTAGAAGCAATTAAAGGTAATTGAAATTTTAACCAAGTATTATAATCTGAAACTCTTCTTGCAAATCGAGCTGCATTTTTTTCAATTTTTAAAAGTTTAGGAAACTTTTTTTCAAGTTCTTCATTTGATAAATTCAAAGCCTCTTTTTTATATTTGGAAATAAATCAAATGTATCTTGAAAAGGTAAGAAAAGCAAGCAAAAAAATCGAACTAAAAATAAATATTCTTAAAATAAGCAAATGTTCGGGAAATAAGTATTGAAAAGGTGTACCTAATAGAATAATAATTAATAAAAAAACGCTTGAAACAATATAAAGGGGTTTAAAAAATAATAGTCTATGAAGTAGTAAAATTGATTTCATTTTAATAACCACCTGTGTTGATTTCTCTAAATCAAATCTAAATTATATACTAATTTAGGCATCATATAACCTAAAAAAATTAGAAATTATTTTGCCTAATTGGCTAAATAATGTGAAATTAAATTAGATTTCTATCTGAAAAAATCCATAAAAATTTAAAACAGAAAATTATGAACACTCTCTAAAACTCTAAATTTTAGTGTAAATTATTTACGCCCAATTAACTGTACTTTTAGTTAATAAGAAATTCTCACACAAAAACAAGTCTTGTTTTAACAAAATAGTAAAACTCCTGCCAAATTGGCGGGAGTTTCTTTCAAGTTTTCAATCGTTATACCAATCAATAAATCAACTTATTTTTTGGTAAGCCACAGACACATTTTCAAAATTTACAAATTCAATATTAATCGTGACTACAAAATAGTGTAAAAAATTATTGGTGAGTTTGTGGTGGTTGTTTTTTGAAGGTATTAATTTATTTGTGCTTTGGTTTTCTAAAAAATTTATGCAATCTTAAATGTCTTTAGGAAGATAAAATCTGATAAAAATACTTTTAAAGCTTTTTTTAGATTCTTCAACAGAAACAGTCAAAAGATTTCTAAAAACTTGTATTAATTTGATTAATGATTGATTTAATCACGTTGAGGCAACACTAGTAATAACAAAAAGTATAATACCAGTTATCAGCGAATATGTAAAGTTAGGAATAACAGATAAATTATTATCTTTTGTTGAAATAAGTGCTGTCATCATAAAATAGTAAGATAAAGCAAGACCTGCCATTAAAATAGGAGCAAAAAATAATTCAACAATCTGCAATTTTAAAGTAATCTTGTATATAAATTTTCGTTTTTCTTCATAATCGGGATCTTGTTCATTAAATTCAGAAGCAATTAAAGGTAATTGAAATTTTAACCAAGTATTATAATTTGAAACTTTTTTTGCAAATCAAGCTGCATTTTTTTCAATTTTTAAAAGTTTGGGAAACTTTTTTTCAAGTTCTTCATTTGACAAATTCAAAGCCTCTTTTTTGTATTTGCGAATAAATCAAATGTATCTTGAAATGGTAAGAAAAGCAAACAAAAAAATCGAACCAAAAATAAGTATTCTTAAAATAAGTATATGTTCAGGAAATATGGGTTGAAAATGTGTGCTTATTATAAAAATCAACGATAAAAAAAAGCTTGAAACAACATAAATGGGTTTAAGAAATACTAGTCTATTAAGTAGTAAAATTGATTTCATTTTAATAACCACCTGCGTTGATTTTTTTCTAAATCAAGTCTAAATTAGTATACTAATTTAGATATAAAGTGACCTAAAAAATTTACAAACTATTTTTAAGAAGTTCAGTAACAGGTTTTTTGTAATATCTTAATGATATGAAGAAATAGATAAGGAAAATAAGTAAGCTAATTGAGAATCAAATTACAATGAAATTGATAAAAATTTGTGTATAAGTTGGACTGATAAAATCAGCGGTTGTTATCAAGCTATAAAAATATGGCATGCTAGGTAAACTTATTATTAGCCCTGATATTAAAATTAAG